>JARRQA010000039.1:0-13504 GCA_037382325.1 Robiginitalea sp. | reverse complement strand
CTCCCACAGCAGGGTTGGAAGAACTGTAAGGCAGTGACATCCCGAGGGCTTCTATGGCAGAAGCCATGGTGTTGGCCGTATACATGCCGCCACAGGCCCCTGCTGTGGGAGGCCATAAGGAAGAAGATGCTTTCAAAGCGGGCCAGGCGCTCCGTAAACTCATGGAAGCGGACCTGAAACCAAGAGATATCATCACCCGGAAATCCCTGGAGAACGCTATTCGGTTGGTGGTGCTGATGGGGGGGTCCACCAATGCTGTTCTTCATTTTCTGGCCATTGCCAGGGCGGCCCAAATTCCTTTTACCCTGGATGATTTTCAAAAAATCAGTGATATGACGCCTTTCCTGGCTGACCTGAAGCCCAGCGGAAAATACCTGATGGAGGATGTTCACAGGGTGGGAGGTGTCCCTGCTGTCCTGAAATTCATGCTGGAAAACGGCCTGCTGCACGGTGATTGTATGACCGTCACCGGAAAAACACTTGCGGAAAACCTGGAGGAAGTACCCGGACTTTCCAGGGGACAAAAAGTAATACATTCCTTTGAGGACCCGATCAAAGAAACCGGTCACTTGCGGATTCTTTACGGCAATCTTTCCCCTACCGGGGCGGTTGCCAAGATCACGGGAAAGGAAGGCCTTCGGTTTGAGGGGCCTGCCCGGGTCTTTGAAAGTGAATTCGAGGCAAACCGGGGTATAGGGGAAGGAAAAGTCAAGGCCGGCGATGTGGTCGTCATCAGGTACGAGGGGCCCAGGGGAGGCCCTGGGATGCCCGAAATGCTGAAACCCACCAGCGCCATTATGGGGGCCGGACTCGGGAAGGAAGTCGCCCTGATAACAGACGGGAGGTTTTCCGGGGGAACCCATGGCTTTGTGGTGGGGCACGTAACCCCGGAGGCCCAGGTGGGCGGCCCGATAGCGCTACTGGAAGATGGAGACATGATAACAATCGATGCCGAGAAAAACTCAATTTCGGTAGCCCTCAGCGAGGAAGTGCTTAAAAAGCGCAGGGATGCCTGGAAGGCCCCGGCCCTCAAAGTAGAAAGGGGTTGCCTCTATAAATATGCCAAAACCGTTTCATCTGCCTCCCAGGGCTGTGTAACGGATGAATTTTAAAAGCGAACAAGGGACTCGCAAATATGGAAGAAGTAAGGACAATCAAGAAATCGAAAAACCAAAAACCGGCCCTTCGGATCAGCGGGGCTGAGGCGATCATTCACTGTCTGGTCGCGGAAGGAGTGGATGTGCTCTACGGGTATCCCGGGGGAGCCATCATGCCGGTTTATGATGAACTCTACAAGTTCAGTGACCGCCTGCAGCACGTACTTACGCGCCACGAACAGGCCGCAGCCCATGCTGCACAGGGATATGCACGGGTCAGCGGGCGTGTTGGGGTAGCCATGGCCACCTCGGGCCCCGGCGCCACAAACCTGGTGACCGGCCTGGCAGATGCACAGATTGATTCCACCCCCATGGTGTGTATCACCGGACAGGTTCCGCGGCAACTGCTCGGGTCTGATGCCTTTCAGGAAACGGATATTATCGGAATTTCGACCCCGGTAACCAAGTGGAACTACCAGGTTACGAGCGCTTCTGAAATTCCCGAAGTGATAGCCAAGGCATTTTTTATCGCCCGGTCGGGAAGGCCTGGCCCGGTCCTGATAGATATTACCAAAAATGCACAGTTCGAGGAACTGGACTTTGAATATGAGCCCTGCAAGGGGGTACGCAGTTATGTGCCGGTCCCCAGCCCCGACCCTGCAGCTATTGATCAGGCTGCTGAGTTGATAAACCAGGCCAAAAAACCCTATATCGTCTTTGGACAGGGAGTGATCCTCGGGGAGGCGGAGGCGGAATTGAAAGCCCTGGTGGAAAAAGCGGGAATTCCTGCTGCCTGGACGATCCTGGGGTTGTCCGCTCTGGATTCGGACCACCCGCTTAATGTGGGTATGGTAGGAATGCACGGAAACTATGGCCCGAATGTGCTGACCAATGAATGTGATGTACTGATCGCTATTGGGATGCGATTTGACGACAGGGTAACCGGAAACCTGGAATCATACGCCAAACAGGCTAAAATCATCCATTTTGAAATCGATCCGGCCGAGGTCAATAAGAATGTACCTGTGGATGTTGCCGTTATGGGGAACGCCAGGGAAACCCTTTCCCTGCTGCTGCCAAAGATCCGGGAGAACAAGCACGAAGCCTGGCTGGCTGAATTCCACAAGAAGTACAAGGAAGAATTCCAGACCGTCATCGAGAATGACATCCACCCTAAAAAACCGGGTCTTACCATGGGGGAGGTGGTGGCGGAGATCAACCGGGCCACCGATCACCGTGCGGTTATCGTTACCGATGTGGGGCAACACCAGATGGTCACCTGCAGGTATGCCAAGTTCAGGGAATCAAAAAGCAATATTACCTCTGGAGGCCTCGGTACCATGGGCTTCGCCCTTCCGGCGGCCATCGGGGCAAAAATGGGCGCCATGCACCGGGAAGTCGTCGCCATCGCGGGAGACGGGGGGTGCCAGATGACCATACAGGAACTGGCAACCATCTTCCAGAATAAACTACCGGTTAAAATCGTGGTGCTGAACAACGATTTTCTGGGGATGGTCAGGCAATGGCAGGAGCTCTTCTTTGAAAGACGCTACGCCTCCACCGTAATGGTAAATCCGGACTTTGTAAAGATTGCAGAGGGATATTACCTGAAGGCAAGACGGGTGGAGAAACGGGAGGATCTCGCAGATGCCGTTTCGGAAATGATCGCCTCAAAGGAACCATATTTCCTTGAGGTACGGGTGGAAAAAGAGGACAACGTCTTCCCGATGATCCCCTCCGGGGCTTCGGTCTCTGAAATCAGACTGAAGTAATTAACAACCTTTAATTTATAACCCAGGAACACCATGGAAAGTAAATGGTTTACCATTTCGGTCTATTCGGAAAACCACGTGGGATTGCTAAACCGAATCTCAGGAATATTTTTGAAGCGACACATAAATATAGAAAGCCTAAACGTCTCTAAATCAGAAATAGAGGAGGTTTCTAAGTTTACAATAGTTGTCTACACAACCGAAGCCTGGATTCGACGGATCGTCACCCAGATTGAAAAGCAGATTGAGGTTATCAAAACCTTTTACCATACGGATGAGGAGACGATTTATCAGGAATCCGCCCTTTTCAAAATTGCTTCTCATTTATTGTTTGACGAGCGCCAGATCCAGAACATCATAAAGGAGAGCAACAGCCAGATCGTTACCGTGAGCAGGGAATTCTTTGTACTGGCCAAGACCGGAAGACGGCATGAGATCGACCAGATGTACCATGAGTTGGAACCTTTTGGGATCATGCAGTTCGTTCGGTCGGGAAGGATTGCCGTTACCAAGGCTGAAATGCAGATTACAGCCCTGCTCGAGAAATTTCACCACACAACCTAAAATTCAAAAAACAAATACATACCCATGTCCAATTACTTCAACACCCTGTCCTTAAGGGAAAAACTGGAACAACTTGGAAAATGCCGTTTCATGGACCCCACTGAATTTTCAGACGGGGTTTCTGCTCTGAAAGGGAAAAAGATCGTTATTGTCGGTTGCGGTGCCCAGGGGCTCAACCAGGGCCTGAACATGAGGGATTCCGGCCTGGATATTTCCTATGCGCTCCGGAAGGCGGCTATTGCAGAAAAGCGCGCTTCCTTCAAGAACGCCACCGAAAACGGATTTAAGGTGGGGACCTACGAGGAACTCATCCCGGAGGCAGATCTGGTGATCAACCTCACGCCCGACAAACAACACACTGCAGTGGTTGGTGCCGTCATGCCCCTGATGAAAAAAGGGGCGACCCTTTCCTATTCCCATGGGTTCAATATCGTCGAGGAAGGAATGCAGGTCCGGCCAGACCTTACTGTTATCATGGTAGCCCCTAAAAGTCCGGGTTCTGAGGTCCGGGAAGAATACAAACGGGGTTTTGGCGTGCCAACCCTGATCGCGGTTCACCCGGAGAATGACCCGGAAGGCAAAGGACTTGCTCAGGCAAAGGCCTACGCGGTGGCCACCGGAGGGGATAAGGCGGGAGTACTGGAATCTTCCTTTGTAGCCGAGGTAAAGTCAGACCTTATGGGAGAGCAAACCATATTGTGCGGCCTGCTCCAGACAGGATCGATACTTTCCTTTGATAAAATGGTCGATGAGGGTATGGACCCGCAGTTTGCCGCCCGGCTCGTACAATACGGATGGGAAACCATTACAGAAGGGCTCAAATACGGAGGGATCACCAATATGATGGACCGTCTCTCCAACCCCGCAAAGATCAGGGCCTTTGAACTGTCTGAAGAGCTGAAGGAGGTCATGCGGCCTCTTTTCCGCAAGCATATGGATGATATCATGAGCGGGCACTTCTCCAAAACCATGATGGAAGACTGGGCCAACGGGGATGCGGACTTGCTCAAATGGAGGGCAGCCACTGCTGAAACACAGTTTGAAAAGACAGATGCTGCTTCGGAACCCCTGAGCGAACAGGCGTATTACGACAAGGCTGTTTTAATGGTTGCCTTTGTCCGATCCGGAGTGGAGTTGGCTTATGAGTCCATGACCGAATCGGGAATCATAGGGGAGTCGGCCTATTACGAATCCCTTCACGAGACCCCCCTGATTGCCAATACCATCGCCCGTAAGAAATTGTACGAAATGAACCGGGTCATCTCGGATACGGCCGAATACGGTTGTTACCTGTTTGACCATGCCTGCAAGCCTTTGCTGTCTGGTTTTATGGAAAAAATATCGACGGATGTAATCGGCCGGACCTATGGGGAAGACCGGGACAACGGGGTAGACAATGCAAGGCTCATAGAAGTCAATAAAGCGATCCGAAACCACCCGGTGGAAATCGTGGGAGCACGCCTGCGGGAATCCATGACCGCCATGAAACCCGCGATCTGATATCCCTGCGCTGAAAAACCTTTTTTAACTAACCTATGCCGACTACTACCGAAATCCCGGAGCAATACCTCCCCGGTACCCCGATACACCAAAGGGAGTACCTGATAGGGGGGGAGCTGGGCACCTGGAAGGGAGAAACCTCCGAGGTCTATTCCACCATTTCCACTACCCGGCAGTACAAACCAACCCTTCTGGGAAGTATCCCGTCCATGGGCGAAAAAGAGGCTATGGAGGCCCTGGAGGCAGCTCATGCAGCCTATGACCAAGGCAAGGGGATCTGGCCGACCATGAAAGTCAGGGACCGGATTGCCTGTATGGAAAAATTCCTGATCCAAATGGAGGGACAGCGGGACCGGGTGGTGCAATTGCTCATGTGGGAGATCGGAAAATCCCTCCCGGATTCGGAAAAAGAATTTGATCGTACGGTGGAGTATATCCGGGACACCCTCGAAGACTACAAACAACTCGATCGAAATTCGGCCCGGTTTGACAAACACGACGGGGTATACGCCCATATCCGCAGGGGTCCCCTCGGGGTCGTTCTTTGCCTGGGGCCTTACAACTACCCGCTGAATGAGACCTTTGCCCTGCTCATCCCGGCTATTATCATGGGGAATACGACGATTTTCAAACCGGCAAAACACGGAGTATTGCTAATTACCCCTCTGCTGGAAGCTTTCCAAAGCAGTTTCCCGAAAGGGGTAGTCAACATTTTGTTCGGCCGGGGCCGGGCGGTTGCCTCGCCGATCATGAAAACCGGGAAGGTTGATGTGCTGGCCCTGATCGGTAACAGCAAATCTGCCAATGCACTGCAGGATCAACACCCAAAAAGCAACCGGCTGCGTCTGGTCCTGGGGCTGGAGGCGAAAAACCCAGCCATCGTCATGCCGGATGCCGACCTGGACCTGACCATACAGGAATGCCTGGCGGGAACGCTGTCATTCAACGGACAGCGCTGTACGGCCCTGAAAATCCTCTACGTTCACGAAAAGATCCGGGAGGAATTCCTCAGCAGGTTCTGTGAAGGAGTGGATGCCCTCAAGTTCGGGAATCCCTGGGATGCAGGGGTAAAACTCACCCCCCTTCCCGAGCCCGATAAACCGGATTACATTCAGGGACTCATCGATGATGCCCTCGCCAAAGGGGCCCGTATCCTCAATAAAAAGGGAGGGGAACGCTCTGATAATTTTATCTGGCCTGCTGTCCTGTATCCGGTAACCCGGGAGATGCGCGTATATGAAGAGGAACAATTCGGCCCTGTCATCCCGGTGGTTTCGTTCTCGGATATCGAGCAGCCACTGGATGATATGGCGGCAAGCAATTACGGGCAACAGGTGAGTTTGTTCGGCCGGGATATCAGGACTCTTGCGCCCCTGATAGACACCCTGGTCAACCTGGTCTGCAGGGTTAACCTGAACAGTTCCTGCCAGCGGGGTCCGGACGTATATCCTTTTACGGGCCGCAAGGATTCGGCCCAGTCCACCCTGAGTGTGCACGATGCGCTGAGATCCTTTTCCATACGGACCTTTGTGGCCTTCAAGGACAATCCTCTCAACAGGGAAACGGTTAAAGAACTTCTCGAATCCGAGCGATCTAATTTTATAAGTACGGAATACCTGCTATAGGCATAGGCTCAAACAGAGATGTTGAGCATTTTTTCGGTGGCTTTGATGGCGGAAACAGTCTGGTCGGAATCCAGTCCCCGTGTGATAAATTCCCGACCCCCATTGCTCCAGGTGATAATCGTTTCACAAAGCGCATCCGAACTGGACCCCGGGGGGATACGTACGGCGTAATCCACCAGGGAGGGCAGGGTTTTGTTAAGTTCCCCGTATACTTTTTTAAGCGCATTCATAAAAGCGTCAAACTGGCCATCGCCCCGGGCATTCTCCTCATAGGTTTTTCCTTCGATCTCGAGGGCCACCGTGGTGGTGGGCTGAAGTCCCTTGGCATGGGTCAGCACATAGGACCGGATGAACACCTGTTGCTGGTAGGATCCGCTGCCCAGCACATCTGAAATAATGTAGGGCAGGTCCTCACGGGTAACCTTTTCCTTTTTATCCCCGAGCTCAATGATACGGGCAGTGACCTGCCGGAGTTCCGCATCGCTGAGAGAAAGCCCGAGTTCCTGCAGGTTCTTCTGGATGTTGGCTTTTCCGGAGGTCTTGCCCAGGGCATACTTCCGTCTGCGGCCAAAACGCTCCGGCAAAAGATCGTTGAAATAGAGGTTGTTCTTGTTGTCGCCATCGGCATGGATGCCCGCCGTCTGGGTAAAGACATTGTCCCCCACGATGGGTTTATTGGAGGGGATCCCAATACCGGTAAAGGCAGAAACCAGTTTACTGACTTTGTAGAGGGAAGTTTCATTCACCCCGATTTCCACTTCGGGCACAAAATCATTGATGGCCGCCACGACGCTGGCCAGGGGGGCATTCCCCGCGCGTTCTCCCATGCCGATGACGGTAAGGTGCAGGCCATGAACCCCGGACCTGACAGCTTCAAGGACGTTCGCTACGCTAAGGTCATAGTCGTTGTGACCGTGAAAGTCAAAGTGAGTCTCGGGATAGCGCCGGGTTATTTCCTTTAAAAAATCCGCTGTTTCCCCGGGTGTAAGGACCCCAAGCGTATCGGGCAAAAGAATCCTATCCACAGGTTGGTCCTGGAGAAAGTCCAGGAATTCCAGGACGTATTCCCTGGAATTGCGCATGCCATTGCTCCAGTCCTCCAAATAGACATTGGTGCCAATGCCCTTTTCTCCGGCCATCTCCAGCACCCGGGCTACATCCTTAAAATGAGCCCCGGGAGTTTTGCGCAATTGGTGGGTCAAATGGTTGAGGGAGCCTTTGGTCAACAGGTTTTGTACCCGGCCTCCTGCTTTCTGAATCCAATCCAGGGAGGCACCGTTGTCGACAAAGCTCAGTACTTCGACACGGGGCAGGTAACCGGCTTCCGCCGCCCAGCTGGTAATCTGTCGCACGGATTCGAATTCCCCCTCCGATACCCGGGCAGAAGCCACCTCGATCCGGTCCACCTTCAGCTCCCCGAGCAGCAGGCGTGCCAGCGAAAGCTTTTCCGGTGCCGTAAAGGAAACCCCCGAGGTTTGTTCCCCATCCCTCAGGGTGGTATCCATGATTTCGATACGCCTTCGTTCCATCCGCTGATAGTATTGCTTGTTTACGTGGTTCGAGCCGGTTAGAGGGGCGTTTCCGAAGCAAACTCCTCGATTTCCCCCTTCATGTTGAGCAGGTAATCAATATCGTCAAAACCGTTGAGGAGGTTCTGTTTTTTATACTCGTTGATTTCAAAGGTTTCGGAAGCCTGGGAGGAGGTGATCGTAATGGACTGCTTCGGCAGGTCAACCAGGAGTTCTGTTTCAGGGTTCGCTTCGATAGCTTCGAAGATCTGTTCCAGGAAAGCCGGGCTCACCTGTACGGGGAGTACGCCAACATTCAGGCAGTTGTTGCGAAAAATATCCGCGAAGAAACTGGAAACCACGCAGCGAAAGCCATAGTCATAGACCGCCCAGGCGGCGTGTTCCCTGGAAGAGCCTGATCCGAAATTCTTCCCGCCCACGAGGATTTTTCCCCCATACCGTTCGTTGTTCAGCACGAAGTGTTCTTTCGGCGTGCCGTCCGGATGGTAGCGCCAGTCGCGGAAGAGGTTATCCCCGAATCCTTTTCGTTCGGTAGCCTTCAGGAAGCGGGCAGGGATAATCTGGTCTGTGTCCACATTCTCAATGGGAAGGGGTACCGCGGTGCTTTTGAGGATGGTGAATTTATCGTATGCCATTTGTTCGTCTCTTATTAATGTTATACCATTTCCGCCCTCAGGAGTTCACGGGGATCGGTAACCTTTCCGGTAACCGCTGCAGCGGCAGCCACCAGCGGGCTTGCCAGCAGGGTGCGTGCCCCTGGGCCCTGCCTTCCTTCAAAATTACGGTTGGAAGTACTCACGGCGTATTTGCCGGCAGGGATCTTGTCGTCATTCATCGCCAGGCATGCGGAGCAACCCGGTTCCCGGAGTTCAAAGCCAGCTTCATGGAGCACGTCGAGTATGCCCTCCTCCCTGATGGCTGTTTCCACCTTATGCGAGCCCGGCACCAGCCATGCGGTGACGTGAGGTGCCTTTTTCCTTCCGCGAATTACTTTGGCAAAGGCCCTGAAATCTTCGATACGGCCGTTGGTGCAACTTCCCAGGAAGACGAAATCGATTTTCTTGCCGAGCATGGATTCCCCTTCGTGAAAATCCATATAGTGCAGGGATTTCTGGTAGGTGGCAGCGGCGCCTTCCACCTCCTTCGCATCGGGGATGGCCCCTGAGATACCAACTCCCATTCCGGGGTTTGTCCCGTATGTAATCATTGGCTCTATATCGGCTCCGTCAAAGGAAACTTCCCTGTCAAAGGAGGCCTCCGGGTCGGAGGAAAGGGTTTGCCAGTATTCCATGGCCTTGTCCCAGGCGGCCCCTTCAGGGGTAAATTCCCGCCCCCGTATATAGGCAAATGTTTTTTCATCCGGAGCGATCATCCCGCCACGGGCGCCCATTTCAATACTCAGGTTGCAGACGGTCATTCGGCCTTCCATCGACATATCCCTGAAAACTTCCCCGGCGTATTCGACAAAGTATCCGGTTGCTCCGGAGGTCGACAGGCGGGAGATGATATAAAGGGCGACATCCTTCGGCGTAACCCCTTCCTTCAGGCTGCCGTCAATGGTAATCCGCATGCTTTTGGGCTTTGGCTGCATGATACACTGGGAGGCCAGAACCATTTCCACCTCAGAGGTGCCGATTCCAAAGGCAATTGCCCCAAATGCCCCGTGGGTGGAGGTATGGGAATCTCCGCAAACTATAGTGGCCCCGGGAAGCGTAATCCCGTTCTCCGGACCAATCACATGGACGATTCCGTTCTTTTCATGCCCCAGCCCCCAATAAGGGATTCCGTGCTCCCTGGCATTTTCCTCAAGGGCCCGAAGCTGGTTGGCTGAAAGGGGATCAGTCACCGGCAGGTGCTGATTCCGGGTTGGGGTGTTGTGGTCTGCTGTGGCAAAAGTGCGGTTCGGGTATAGTACCGGAATACTCCGGTTCTTCAGCCCCAGAAAGGCGACAGGGCTGGTTACCTCGTGTACCAAATGCCGGTCTATAAAAAGCACATCCGGCCCCTTGTCTATACTGCGGACCACATGGGAGTCCCAGACTTTGTCGAAGAGCGTCTTACTCATAGTTCGTTCTCGTGTTTTTCAAAATTGAACTTCAACTTGTAAATGTAGTGAAGGCTGGTAGGTAAGAGAAAGTCGAAGGGCTTTAAATTACGATGTTCAACTAGGGCTTCCCGACACCCCATGGGTGTTTTCAGGGAAGAAAATCCGGCCAAAAAACCCCGGAAAGCTTTTAAGATTAGGCATTTTCAGGAGTTGGACCCCAAAAAACGAACTGGATTTTTCCTTCAGCTGATGTAATCCCAGATATTTCGGAAGATGTCCATCCGTCCTATTTTATCCCTGATCATGCGGTGTTCCTGCTGGGACAGGTTCGGATCTTTTTCCAATACCTGTCGGGCGTGATGCCGTGCCGATTTCAAAATGTCCCGGTCTTTGACCACATCGGCAATCTTAAGGGACAACAAGCCGCTCTGCTGTGTGCCCATCAGGTTCCCGGGACCCCGCAGTTTGAGGTCTGTTTCGGCAATTTCAAATCCATCGTTGGTCCGTACCATGGTTTGAAGGCGTGTTTTTGCATCCTCGGAAAGTTTGGAGCTGCTCATCAGGATACAAAAACTCTGTTCTGCCCCGCGGCCTACCCGGCCCCTCAGCTGGTGCAGTTGGGAGAGGCCAAAGCGTTCGGCGCTTTCGATTACCATCACAGACGCATTCGGTACGTTTACTCCAACCTCGATCACCGTGGTGGCCACCATGATCTGGGTCTTTCCCCCGGCAAAGCGCTTCATTTCAAACTCCTTGTCCTCTGGTTTCATTTTCCCGTGTACGATGGACACCTGGTACTTTGGCGTCGGAAATTCCCGGGAAATGCTTTCATACCCGTCCATCAGGTCTTTATAATCCAGGGCTTCCGATTCCTGAATAAGGGGATAGACCACATAGACCTGACGGCCCAGTTCGATTTGCTCCCTGAGGAAACCAAAGACCCTGAGCCGGTCGGAATCCCGGCGGTGAACCGTCCGAACGGGTTTTCTCCCGGGCGGGAGCTCGTCAATCCCCGCTGTGCCACCCCAAAGCGGTGTTGCTCATCTATAATGGCCAGGCCGATGTTTGAAAACCGCACCTTTTCCTCCAGAACGGCATGGGTTCCTACCAGGATGGGCAACGTTCCGTCTTCCAACCCTTCATGTATGGGTTTCCGGTCCCTGGCTTTGACAGACCCCGTGAGCAGGGCTACTTCAATGCCCATGGGATCGAGCAGATTCCTGACGGATTGATAGTGCTGTTGTGCCAGGATCTCGGTAGGTGCTACCAGGCATGCCTGGTAACCGTTGTCAATAGCCAGCAACATAGCCATCACGGCCACGATGGTCTTCCCGGAGCCCACATCCCCCTGCAGCAGGCGGTTCATCTGAGCGTGACTTCCAAGGTCTGCCCGGATTTCCTTCAGGACCCGTTTTTGGGCTCCGGTGAGTTGAAAGGGCAGGAACTCCTCGTAGAATCGGGTAAACTGCCTTCCCACAGTACCGAAAACGTGTCCTTTGATACGGCTTTTTCGCTGGAGTTTTTTAGTCAGCAGTGCCAGTTGAATGTAGAAGAGTTCCTCGAACTTCAACCGGAACCTCGCCCGGGCCAGGGAATTCTGGGAATCCGGAAAGTGGACCTGCCGTAGCGCCTCCTGTTTCCCTGGAAGTTGCATGGCTTCCCGATGGACAGCCGGCAGGGTTTCCCGAATTTCGGAGGATATTTCCTCCAGGAGTTTATAGATCCATTGCGAAATCAACCGGTTGGTAATTCCTTTCTGACCTAATTTTTCCGTAGAGGGGTAGACCGGTTGCATGCGAATCCGTTTTTGCTGTTGAAACCGGTTCAGCGATTCCATTTCCGGATGGGGCATTGAAAATTTTCCGTTAAACCAGTTAACCCGACCGAAGACCACATAGGGTTCATTGAGTTTGAGGCGTTCATGGATCCATTTTTGCCCCCGGAACCAGACCAGTTCCATTTCTCCTGTATCGTCTGCGAAGGTAGCGACCAGGCGCTTCCCTCTTTTCTGTTCGACAAATTTCAGATGGACGATCTTGCCGATTACCTGTACGTCTGCACTGCTTCGCTCCAACTCCCGGATTTTGTAAAATCTGGATTTGTCAATGTAGCGGTTCGGAAAATGGTAGAGCAGGTCCTGATAGGTATGGATACCCAGTTCACTCCCCAGCATGGCGGCCCTGCCGGGGCCAACCCCTTTCAGATAGGTGACGGGCGTTTGGAGCGCGTTGGGATGCATCGGTCTAAATTACACCTTCCCTCATTGAACTGCAACCCGGTAAAACGCTAAATTTGATAGGAAGTGTACCTTTATGAGTACGATGAACATAAAAATTCTGCCTTTTCTCTTCCTCCTGGTCCTTCCCGTATTCGGTTCCGCACAGGTAGATGGATATGATTTTATTCATGCCCGGATACGCATTGCTCCGGACCCTGTACAGGAGCGTATTGAAGGCGAGGTACTCTATGAATTTGAAAGCACGGGAACCCCGGACAGTATCCGCCTCAATGCCCGGAATATGACCTTTAGCGGAGTGGATCTCGACGGCCGTCCTGCAGCATACAGTACCACCTCGGATGAACTCCTTATCAAAAGCCCCGGGACGGGAGGCAAACATACCCTCCATATTTTCTACAGGGCCTCTCCTGTACAGGCGGTGTACTTTCTGGGATGGAAGGATTCCCTGGAGGGAAACGAACAAATCTGGACACAGGGTCAGGGCAAGGACAGCAGTCACTGGGTGCCTGTGGTTGACCACATGCAGGAGAAGGTTGAATTTGATATGACGGTTCTTTTTGACCCCGGCTTCCAGGTGGTCTCCAACGGCCGCCTGATCGAGACGTCCGCGGAAGGGGGTAAGACCCGCTGGGTATTCGATATGGCTAAACCCATGAGCAGTTACCTCCTCGCCTTTGCCGTAGGCCGGTTTGATGCCCTTTCGTGGGAATCATCCTCAGGGGTTCCTCTGGAGGGCTACTACCCGGAAGGGGATTCGGTAAAGGCCCGCTGGACATACCGCTATACCCCTGAGATCTTCGAGTATCTGGAAAGGGAAATCGGGGTCCCCTATCCCTGGGGGGACTACAAACAGGTGCCTGTACGGGATTTTCTCTACGCAGGCATGGAAAAGACCGGGGCCACTTTCTTTTCGGACCGGTATCTGGTGGATTCGCTCGGATATACCGACGCGAATTACATCAATGTAAATGCCCATGAATTGGCACACCAGTGGTTTGGGGACCTGGTTACCGAAACCGACGCCTCCGAGCACTGGCTGCATGAGGGATTTGCCACCTTCTATGCCTATGAGGCCGAAAGTGCCCTACTGGGAACGGATCAGATTCACTGGAAACTCTTTGATACGGCCAG
>JARRQA010000038.1:3009-14806 GCA_037382325.1 Robiginitalea sp. | reverse complement strand
TGGAAAAGGGGTTTGATCACCTTGTGGGGCTTTCCAAAATTGACAATGGTGATCGCATCTTTTCTCCGCTCCAGTTCCAGTTTTTTTGCTTCCGTATCTTGAATGAGCTGGTTCTTGAGCTGAAAAAGGGAGGGCACGTTGAGGGGTTCCTGATTCTCCAGGACGAGCCGGCCTTCAGCTCCGGATTGTTCCTGCAACATTTTTTGGGTGTAGTTGTCAATCAGGGCATCGATCTGTCGGATCAGGGTATCATTTCGCTGAATGCGGTTTTGGGCATTTTCGGTGTATACCTTCACCAGTTCGTTGTAATAGGCGTTTGAATTCACGTATGCCATGATCTTCTGGGCGTATGCCTCCCCGGTAAGGGCGTCCTTAAAGTAAAAAGTGATTCGCTGGTCCTTACTTGTCTTGTCCTGTAGTTCGGAACGGAGGGGTGAGTTCGATCTCAAACTCCTGAAACTTCTCCACCTCATGCCCATGCTGGCCAACAACAGGGTGTCTTTTGCCTTGATGTTGGCCTGTACCTCCGAAATCACATCATAGAGGTAATTCTTGGTGTCCAGGTTTGGGGTGACGATCACATCCAGTTGTTGTTTGTCCTCCACCAATTGGTTGACCAGGTACCCGGTAAGGGCCCCGAGGACGACCAGGCCGGCGAACCAGAAAAAATTTCGTTTGAAATAAAGGTAGGCCGAGAGGAACCATTTAAAAATGTTTCGGAAGCCATTCCCGATCAGCTTGAAAAGCTGCCCCAGGTCGATTTCGTCCGAAGTATCGGTTGGTGTTGATCCCGGTGTTGCCATATCAGTTTGAGTTAAAAATTTGTGTCAAAATTTTATCTGTAATCAGGTAGGTCGGTTTCACCCCTGTGGTTCCCAAGCCTCCAGAGGCCAAGGTATGCCCCGTCTTCAGGGGGTTGTCCGAAGCGTAATACGCATACCGCACCTTTACGTCCTCCCGGATGCTTTTGCGGATTTTAGAGGCAGATTGTATCGCCTTTTGGTAATGGACTCCTTCCATTTCCAGCCCTATCACATTCCAGGTGGACTCGTGAAAAAAATTGAGAATAGCCCTGTTTTGAAGGGAAGTACCCAAAACAGTCACCATGGTTCCTTCATACACATTCAGCCCATTGCCTTCAAAGTCCTCCCTGCAAAGTTCGTTAATAAATGGGTAATTGTCTGCTGTGCCCTCAAAAATATGGGCCGAGGGGATCATCAGGTCCCCTTTTTCCCCTTCCAGGATGCCCGCTTTGCCCATGATGGACAGGGAGGCTACTTCCAAAAATAATGTTTTGTCGTTTTTCTTATACGGTTTCAGCAATTCATCAATGCACTCATATGCCTGCTCTCCGAAGGCATAATCCATAACAATGATCACCGGCATTTCCGAATCAGGGACTTCGGGAACCTCATAGCAGCAGGCATCCCCGGTCAGCCGGGCCAGGTCGAAGATCTGCACATCGATGTTGGCCCCGGAAGTGTCATCGATTTCGATCATCCCGTTTTTTCGGGCCAGGGCCGAAACCTTTTCCTGTAATTTTCGGTTTGTGGGCTGGCTAAGGGCTTCATAGATTTCCAGGGTGCTATCCTTTGGAAATTCCTTTTTCAGCGCGTTTTGGGCAAAAAGCGAGTTCAGCACGCTGTGCATGTTGGAACTGATAATATGCATGGGTCTGCCCAGGAGATTATTCCTGAAAAGGGCTTCTTTGATGGTGTTCGCCCACCGTTCCCCGTGGATGTGGTGCCCCAAACCTTCCCTCAGCAGCGTGCTAAAGGTAATACTGCGTTTCTCCCCGGTCGTCTCCTCTTCTATCGCCTGTTTTCCGAGCCAGTAGATGATCCGCAGGAATCGTTCCGGATCTGTTTTGGTGGCCAGCCTTTCATAAACAGCCTTCACCTCTACAAACGTCCGGCCCAGAATATTGGAGGCATGAATTAGCGCCACTTCCCTTTCCGCCTGTGTCAGCTTCTTTTTCTGCAGGGCCGCTTCCAGTTTTTGCCAGTCCCGGATTGTTTTTTGTGACTCCTCAATGAGGACCTTGTTTCCGATCTTATGAGACTCAACAAAGAGGAAGGTCAGGTGGGTGAGGATATCGTAAATGTCGGACCGGCCACGGGTGATTTCAATGTTCATCTGCTCCGAATCGATCCGGTAGCAATTCCGCCTCCGTTTTGGGGGGACAATGGGCTTGAAATGGGAATCCCCGTACCCTTCGTCTGCGGTTAGGTTTATGTATTTACATTGCTCGATGCCCTCGGGAAGGCGTTCCAGCACATAGATCAGGCCATCCAGTTCGGCTTTGTCCTCAGCAATAGTGCCGTAAATTTCGGGGCGCAACTGCAGCAATGCATTTCGCAGGGTTTCCCCAGAGACCCCCATAGGTTTGTAAAAACCGCGGTTTAACAAATGACGCATGGTAATGTACATGCGCTCAATCGCATTGGTCGATTCCTGAGCTCTGGTTGTCTCCATGGAAAGGAAGTTCTCGCAAAAATACATTTTAATTTCTGTATAAGGCAGCAGGGCCAACGACTGGAAGATCGCTGTTGGAGGTTCCTGCATAGAAGAGAAATTCTATTTAATCTGAAATTCGACCAGGGCCTCCGCCAGACTACGGTCGTTGGCAAGGCGTTGAATCTTATTCTGACCGCCTAATTTACCAACAGATTTCATGTATGCCTTAAAACCTCCGGGGCGGATTCGGGTCAGTTTAAGGGGTTGCAGGATGTTGCCGTCTATCAGGTCGAAATAGTAACTGTTCTGCCTCTGAAGGTTCTTGTCGAGGATGTCCTTAAAGCGGGCTTCGTCTTCGGGCTCCTTTTCGAATTCCACAAACCATTCATGGTAGGGCAAGACTCCTTCTCCAGGGTTGATCTGAGGAGCCACAGTAAACTCGTTGACGCGGGCCCCGGTCTGTTTGAGGGCCTCTTCCATGGCGTATTCCACCTCCTTGGCAATGACGTGTTCCCCGAAGGCGGAAATAAAGTGCTTGATCCTTCCGCTGACAATGACCCGATAGGGCTTCAGAGAAACAAACTGAACGGTATCCCCCAGATTATACCCCCAGAGGCCGGCATTTGTAGAAACCACCATGGCGTAATTGACGCCTAATTCCACTTCTCCGATGGTAAACCTTTCCGGGTTCTCATCAAAAAACGCATCCGCCCCGATGAATTCATAAAAGATCCCCGCATCCAGCAAAAGCAACAAACCCCTCTGGTCCAGATCATCCTGATAGGCAAAAAAACCCTCACTTGCCGGGAACAGTTCGATGCTGTCCACTTTTCTGCCAATCAAACTCTCAAACTTGTTGCGATAGGGCTCGAAATTGACGCCGCCGTAGATAAACAACTGGAAGTTTGGAAACAGCTCGCCAACCGGTTGCCCGCTGCGCTCCCTGAGCCTTTCAAAATACATTTGAACCCAGGAGGGGATCCCCGCGATGACAGTCATATCCTGGTCGATAGTTTCCTCAATGATCTTATCAACCTTGGTCTCCCAGTCCTCAATGCAATTCGTCTCCCAGCTGGGCAAGCGGTTTTTCTGGAGGTAGCCTGGCACATAATGGGCGGAAATCCCGGAGAGGCGACCTGTTTTGATGCCCTTTTTTTCACTTAGGACAGGACTGCCCTGGAGGAAGATCATTTTGCCATCCACAAAGGAGGCATTCCCGGTTTTGTGGATGTAATTCAGGATGGCATTACGGGAAGCCTTTACCTGTTCTTTTATGGAAGGCCGTGTGATCGGAATGTATTTGGCGCCGGAGGTGGTTCCGGATGTCTTTGCAAAATACAGGGGTTTTCCCGGCCACAGTACATCAGAGGTGCCCTCCAGGATTTGTTCGACATACGGTTTTAACTCCTCGTAATCGCGTACAGGCACGTGACGGGTAAAATCTGCATGGCTTTTAATCGCTTCAAAGGAATGCTCTTTCCCGAACCGGGTCTGACCCCCTTTTTTAATAAGGTCCTCAAGGGTCTGCTGTTGAGCTGCGACGGGATTATTGATCCAGCGGGTGGATTTCCGGTGAACATTCCAGGCAAAAATACGTGCAGCCAAAGCCTTTAATGACGCCATACCTTAATTAAAGTCGATATAATTCATCGGGTTCACGGGATTCCCGTTCTTCCAGAGTTCAAAGTGCAAATGCGGCCCTGTGGTAAGTTCCCCCGTATTCCCCACCGTGGCAATTACTTCCCCGGCCCGCACGACGTCGCCCTCTTCCTTTGTCAGGGATCCGTTGTGCTTATAAACGGAAATCAATTCCTGTTGATGCTCAAGAATGACCACATATCCTGTGGCAGCCGTCCATTCGGAAAAAATGACCCGCCCATTGGCTACTGCCTTGACCGGAGTATCCCTCGGAGCGACAATATCAATGGCATAATGTTTTCGTTCGGGCTCATAGGGCTGGGAGATCGTGCCGGAAAGGGGCGTGTACAAAAGCACGCTTCCGTCAAAAGTTGGCTGCTCAAACAGGTTGTACTTGTCTTCAAGGGCGACTTCGGCCCGAAGCACACTGTCTTCCCGAATTGGACTTAGATCTACCTGGGAGGGATCCAGCTTAATGCTCTCAAAAACCGAATCCGGGTTCATTTCGGCAGTCTCGATATCACCCCGGAGCACCTTTCTGATGTTTTCCAAATACCGATTGGTGTATTCGAGAACATTGACCAGGGAATCCGTTTTGTACGTGAGCTCTGTGGCCTGCCGCTTCAGGGCTGTGGAGGAATACCCGGGGATATATTCCCGCAATGGGGTAAAAGCGATCAATAGGGTTGTAAAGGCGATCAGGCCGACAGCCAGCAAAGTGCCGGAAACAAATACATTCAAACGACTCAGCTTAAACGAAACCTTCTCCTCAAATGTGCTCTCATTGAGGATGACCAGCCTGTATTTATGAAGAAGCTTGCGCTTTATTTCTTTTCTTCTCTTCTTCTTCTCCATGAGATTCCATCTTACCCATTATCCTGTACGAACTCCCGATGCGGGCACCCCATTATTTCTAAGGGAATCAATTGAATTGGTGAGTTCCGGATTCCTGGTCTAAAATACATCTTATGGGACAATAAATCGGTTTCTGTCCCGATTTTTACTACCTTTACAACCGTAAAAACGTGTCCAAATGAATGCACTTAGTTTTTTTCTGGCAATAGGCCCCTGGCAGATCGCCATTATCGTGATGGTAGTATTGTTGTTGTTTGGAGGTAAAAAAATACCTGAATTAATGAGGGGGCTCGGAAGCGGCATCAAGGAATTTAAAGATGCCACCAAGGAAGATGATAAACTTGAGGAGAAGAAAGAGTAACTTTCTGATCCTGATGAATTCAAAGCACCTTTACGGGTGCTTTTTTTATGACTTTTACCCGCACACACCGCGAATGCGCTTCATCGATCCGGTCCCGGCATATATAATCTAGCCCACATTTTAACTGCTAAAACAACAGGTATTCCTCCTACACGCTGAAATTGCCGTCATTCACAACAAAAACTTATTCAGGCGAAGGGATTGCCTTATTTTCGGTTTACGGAATATATTGTGGCCCTGTACCAGGTCCGTAATAGTTTTATTAATAACGATGACTAAAAACAGGCTTCTGACACTTTGGACGCTGATTCTGTTCAGCCTTGGTGAACCTGTTCTAGGCCAGGTTGACCTGGCTGACTCTCACGGATTGGCCTCACAGAAAGATGCGCCCGAATACGTGCGGGATCAGGCTGATTCTAAAGAGGCTCTCAAAGGTGAGCTTCTTGCCAGCCAGGCCTCCGAAAGCGGTATTCCCTTTCGATCATATTCCCGGTTGGAAGGCGTAAGATCCGGCTATTATCTCATTGTAGGTGTTTTTAAGGAATCCGGAAATCTTCCGCGTCTTATAAGAAAATTAGAAGGCAAAGGCCTTAATGCCGGGAGTTTCAGAAATCCGGAGAACCAACTCAACTATGTTTATGCCAATCGGTATGCTGACGGAGAAGAGGCCCTTAATGCGGCCAATTCTCACTTAGAAGGAAGGTACCTGGAAAAGGTGTGGATACTGGGTGTCGAGATGAGTCCCGAACCCAAAACGATCCCCGCCGAAAAGCCAGAGTCCATTGCTGCTCAATCCGTAAACCGGCCGGAGATCCGTAATCAGTCATTAGTTCAACCTGCAGCCCCGCTCAATAAACCATCTCAATCTGAAATTCGGCCGTTACAGCTCAAAAAGCCGGAAGAAAACCCAAACAAACTCTTAAAAAAAGCGAATAATTATTTTGATCGGATGTGGTATGCCGAAGCGGCTAAAATTTACGAGGTTGCCCTCCTCAGAAATCCCGATCAAAAGAGCCTTGAGGTCATAGAAAAAGTAGCAGATGCTCATTATTTCAACGCCAATATGGAACGTGCCTATTTTTGGTATGACCAGCTCTATCAGGTTCAGAAAAAAGATATGGCCGCAGAAAACCTTTTCAAGTACGCACACGCTCTCAAAGGATCTGGCAAGTACCGTAGAGCACGCAGGCTGTTGAGGCTTTACGACAAAAAAATGGCAGATAAGCTCTCAGATGGAAAAGACGCTGAAACCCGGGAGATGCGCGAACAGGTTCTCGACAATATCCTGATGGCCGAGGATGCATTTGACATCAAAAACCTCGATATTAACTCGAAATATTCGGATTTCGCGCCCATGTTCTATGGAAAGAACAAGGTTGTCTTCGCTTCGGCTGTAGATTCTTCCTTTTTTACCACCAGACGGTACAAATGGAACAACCAGCCGTTTTTAGACCTGTATGTCGCACAGATGAACCAGGAGTCAGATGAGCTGCGGTCTGCCGTGAAGTTCTCAAAGAAGATCAACACCAAATATCACGAGGCGGCCGTAACTTTTTCTCCTGACCAAAGGACGATGTATTTCACGAGAAACAACTACGGCAAGAAGCTGAACCGTGACAACAACGGGGTTAACCATTTAAAAATTTACAGGTCACGCAAGGTTGGCGACGCCTGGACTGAGGCTGAAGAACTCCCCTTCAACGGAGAGGATTATTCCACTGGGCATCCGGCCCTAAGCCCCGATGGGAAACAACTTTTCTTCGTTTCCGATATGCCTGGCAGCCTGGGAGAAACAGATATTTTTTATGTGGATGTCAATGCGGACGGTAGTTTTTCGGGACCAAAAAATCTGGGGCCAAATATCAACACAGAGCACAAGGAAATGTTTCCCTTTGTCTCAGAAGGCAAGCTCTATTTTTCTTCCAACGGACACATCGGATTGGGGGGGCTGGATGTTTTTGAATCCGTTTTTGATCCGGAAGCAGGGTTCCTCCCAGCGAAAAACATCGGCAAACCGATCAACAGCAAGAGCGATGACTTTTCATTTATCATCAGGGAAGATACCCACAGTGGCTATTTTGCCTCTAACCGGCGTGGAGGAAAGGGAGATGACGATTTGTACTCCTTTGAGCGACTGCTTCCTGAAGAAGTCAATGAAAATGCCATTGCAGGAGTGGTCACTGATCTGATTTCCGGGGAAACCCTGCCGGAAGCGATGGTAGCGCTGCTTGATGAGAACCATATCAAACTGAAGGAGATAACATCTTCCGAAGATGGTAGTTTCGTCTTCGAGGAATTAAGCGGGAACACCCGATATTATATCCGAACGGTAAAAGAAGGCTATCACGAAGAAAACAGGGAGCTCCGAACGCTGGAAAACGAACGTGTCTCCACAGAGATCGCCCTTGACAGGCTGGAAGACCGCATCGTAATGGAAGAAGGGATCCGCAAGCTGAAGACCGAGCAAATCTACTTCGATTTTGACAAGTTCACCATACGAGATGATGCGGTTTCAGAGCTTGACGAACTGGTTTCCATGATGAGGCAGTATCCGTCCATGGTCATCAAAATTGAATCTCATACAGATTCCAGAGGTTCCGGTGCCTATAACAAGTACCTCTCAGACAAGCGCGCCAAGTCCACCAGGGACTACCTGATCCGACAGGGCATTGATCCGTCCAGGATTGAAAGTGCCATTGGATATGGGGAAGAACGCCTCCTGAACGAATGCGACGGCAGTGTTGCCTGCTCCAGGGAGCAACACCAACGGAACAGGCGGTCCGAATTTATCATTGTCGAAATGTAGTCTGCCTTCAGCGTATTCCTGTGTCTTTTTGCTGCCTGACTATCAGGATCTTCAGAACGAAGATTGCTGACTATGCCTAATTTTTCAGCCATTCATCCAAAAAATTAAATATGGGGCTGAATTCTCCTCATCTTTGGCTGCGTATCTTTCATTAGAAACCGTATGCAAAAGTTGGGTCTCCTCAAAGAAAGCGCGCTGGAAGCTTTTCGAAGCTGGGTTAGTCTGGTTCTGAGGCGGCATTTCAAGGCTTTTTCATGGATTTGTTTCGGCCTCTGGCTGCTTACCATGTACGCTTTTATTTTCCGGGTCTCGACCGGATTCGCTTTTTAAGAAGGATTCTTACTCAAGAAATAGTCTGCTACCCTGTTCGATGGACGGGGTTTTTTTAATTCTTATCCGCCTCCGGGCCTTCAAAGGTGATTGTTTTCAGGATAGCTTCCAGCTCAAACATATAGTCGCGCTTGTTGGTGGCAGGAGCAAACGTAAATCCCTCCAAGACGAGCTTTCGGCCGCGCGCCTCGTCATTGATGATGTAGGTAAGGAAAGGTCCGGCCATTGGATAATTGACCACCTCCCAGATCCCGCGTACTTCAACGGCTTTCATCCCGGCGACCTCAGCCGGAAATACATAAGGGGCAAATGCCTTTTCCGTTCCCATATAGGTGGTTTTACCGGGAACATCCGGGCCCGGAATATACTTTTTGCCAATGGAATCCCGCATCTGTACGATATCCTGAACAAAGGTGGAATCGGTTTCAAAGCTGTTCGCGGGCATTTCATACACAATGATATTCATGCTGCCTTTCTGAATGTCCCGGTCGATCCAAACGAAGTTGTCCTCCTCCTTCCCCACCTCGTAGACGGATGGCAGCCGAAGAGAAATGCCAAACTTATCTCTCAGGACCGTTTCCTTGCTCAGGGAGCGCAGAAACCGTTTCTGGGATTCCTTCAACTCCATTTTCTTGATGGCTGCAATAATCTGATCGGCTGAGGCTTCAATGGAGGAAATCAGGGCTGAGTCCGAACTGCCTTTGATCACTGCAACTTTTTGTGGAGCTGCGTAAAGATCATCCTGTATCTGCGCCCCGTTTACCGAGTCACGGTCTACAAAAAGAACGGACCTGCGGTGCCGGGTAGTCCCGCGGAAAACACTGGGAGGCATGTGTTCCAGGTTCAGAAGCGGCTCGTCCCAGGTCAGCCCAAGCACGGGAGCGGCAAAGTGCTCTCGTACCTTGTCTCCTACGGGCCCCTCCCAAAGGTTATTGTCCATGACCACTGCAAGGGTATTAATAGCCCCCAAGGAGGCAGGCTTGTACTTTTTAGAAGGCTTCTCCTGGCAGGAGATTATTAGGATGAAAAATACAAGCGGGAAGAGTCTGATTTGCTTCATGAATAGAGGTTTAAGGAGAACAGTTGCACAATTTGAGTTTCGTTCCCGGTTTCAGGTTGTTCCCGCGAATACCGTTCCATTCCCGCAATTTATCAATAGAAACCCCCTGGTATTTTTTTGAAATCGTCCAAAGGGAGTCCCCTTTTTCAACTACATGGAACCTTGGAGAATCCCCGGATGCGCTTGCGACTCCTTTATTACCGGAGGGCTCCGGCTCCGAAGTCACGGGCTTGCGGGGATAAATGGTCAGTCGCTGCCCTACTCTCAACATATTCGAGCGAAGCCCATTCCACCGTTTGATCTGACTCACACGGACCCCATAGCGTTCGGCGATCTTCCCGAGATAATCCCCGCTGCGGACCCGATACCGGATACGGTCGTCGGCTTCCACATAACGGGGAAGCGGTTTTTCGCGTTTCGCCAGCTCTTCCTCTACCCGCGCATAAATAGCGGCTTCATTGGAAACAAAGGGGCCCATAACACTCCTTGGGAGGCGAAGCATATAATTCTTGTCCTTTATTTTGGGAATGATCCCCAGCTTATACGACGGATTCAGGGCGGTTATCTCTTCTTTGGGAAGCCCGGTGTATTTAGAAATCTGATCAAACGTAATAGTGGTTTTGACCAACACCGTATCTGTTTCGAAAAACGGGCGTTTTGATTCCGCCGGTTTCAGCCCGTGGGCTTCTGCATATTCAAACAAATACATGGTTGCCAGGAAGGCAGGCACATACCCTGCCGTCTCCCGGGGCAAAAAAGCCCGGATATTCCAATAGTTTTCGTATCCTCCGGACCTCCGTATGGCTTTATTCACATTGCCGGGGCCCGAATTATATGCTGCCAGAGCCAGGTCCCAGTCGCCAAATACCCCATAGAGCTTACCCAGATACCTGCAGGCGGCCTCGGTAGCCATTTCCGGGTCGCTCCGTTCATCCACGTAGCTGCTGACTTCCAGCCCATACATCCTTCCCGTGCCATACATGAACTGCCATAGGCCGGTAGCCCCTACCCGGGATTTGGCTTTTGGGTTGAGAGCGGATTCCACGATAGACAGGTACTTGATCTCCAGAGGAAGGTCGTGTTTATCCAGGGTTTCCTCAAAAAGGGGGAAATAATATTCGCTGGTCGCAAGCATGCGCTGCATCAACTCCCTTTTATAAGTCAGGAAGTGCTTGATAACCCTTTCAAGGGAGGGATTATAGCTGATATTAAAGGGTGTTTTTTCATCCAGGAGCGCAAGGCGCTGTTTCAGTATCTCTGTGTCCAGCGCAATGTCTTCCGGTTTCAGGGTGTCCGCAGCAACCTGCTGTACTTCTTCGTACATCTCCGAATAACTTTCACTGGCTTCACGTAGTTCCTTTAACCAGAGGCTGTCATATCTGGAAGCGAGCGGAAAATCCCTCAGGATCAGTGAGTCGGGGTTTTGTCCGGGATTCAGGGATACTTCCTGCAGATCTTTAACCGGATTGGCCATCATGGCCGCCGCAGTGTCAGTGACGATATCAGAAGGGGGGTTTTCTTCGGCCTGACCCACACAAAGGAAGGTCCACAGCAACAAAATGGCAGTGGTGTATAGCTTCATGAAATTCATCGGGTTGAATTGCGTGGGGCAGACGAAATTCGGACATTTTTAGTAAAGAACGAAATTTTTCATCTTAAAGTACCCCTAAAGCCCTGAATGGCAAGTTACTGAAGAATTGCTGCAATTCCCGGCAGCGTTTTTCCCTCAAGACTTTCGAGCATGGCTCCTCCTCCGGTGGAGACATAACTTACCTTGTCCTGGAACCCAAACTGCTTTACGGCCGCAACGGAATCCCCTCCGCCCACCAGGGAAAAGGCCCCGTTTTCAGTCGCCTCCGCCACATAATTTCCAACTGCTATAGTCCCTTTTGCAAACTGATCCATTTCGAATACCCCCACGGGGCCATTCCAAAGGATTGTCTTGGATTGCAGGATGACCTCCTTGAATTCTGCCAGGGTTGCCGGACCAGCATCCAGCCCCTGCCATCCGTCCTCAATGGCATTTACCGGCATGATCTTGCTTTGGGCGTCATTGCTGAAGCTGTCTGCCGCAACCACGTCCACAGGAAGATGTACCTCCACTCCTTTTGCCTTTGCTTTTTCAAGAATAGACAGGGCCAGGTCGGTTTTATCGGGTTCACAAATGGAATCACCAATAGAGCCTCCCTGGGCAAGGGTGAAAGTATACGTCATTCCTCCGCCTATAATAAGGTGGTCTATCTTATCGAGAATGTTCTCTATTATGGTAATTTTACTGGACACTTTAGCC
>JARRQA010000038.1:0-2993 GCA_037382325.1 Robiginitalea sp. | reverse complement strand
CCCCCCCAGGATGGCAGTCACCGGCTTTTCGCCCGTCTTCATCACCTTGTCTATGGCCTGAATTTCCCCTGCGAGCAAGTAGCCAAAGCATTTTTTGCCCGGGAAATAAGAGGCGACCACCGTGGTTGAGGCGTGTGCCCGGTGTGCGGTTCCAAAGGCATCATTTACATAAATATCACCCCACTGGGAAAGTTGTTCGGCAAAAGCAGCGTCCCCGGCTTCCTCCTCCGGATGGAAGCGAAGGTTCTCGAGAAGCAGCACTTCCCCGCTCTTAAGATCTGATACCGCCTCGGCCACTTCGGGCCCGATACAATCCGTAACGAATCTTACCTCGACGCCGAGGATTTCGGACACTGGCTGTACAATATGAGAAAGGGACAGATCCGGGTTTTTCTTTCCCTTAGGTCTGCCCAGGTGGCTCATCAAAACTACAGATCCGCCATCTTCCAGAACTTTGATGATCGTGGGTTTGGCGGCCTCGATCCGGTTTGAATCAGTCACTTCAAAATTCTCATTCAGGGGAACGTTGAAGTCTACACGGATAAGGGCTTTTTTATCCTTAAAGTTAAAATCGTCAATGGTGATCATGGGTTGTTTCTTTGAAAGCTGCCCAAAAATAACCATTCTTGGGTTTCCCCGCCGGCTTTCTTTCTATTTTCACGGCGGATACCTTAAAATGTTATCTTTGATACCATGCAGTTTTCCAAGGTTTTGGGGCTATCCAACATCAAGCAACACCTCACTGCAAGCGCAGATGTGGAAAGGGTTCCCCATGCCCAGCTTTTTGTGGGACCGGAGGGATGTGGGACACTTCCCATGGCCATTGCCTATGCACAGTATCTCCTTTGTGGTAATACCGGAGGGGTCAACGAAGGGGGCGATCTCGCCTGCAATACGAAGTGCGCCCACCTGACCCATCCTGACCTGCACTTCGCCTTCCCGGTTTCTTCATCCGGAAGTGTAAAAAAACATCCGGTTAGCGACCATTTCCTGGAACAGTGGCGGGAGTTTATCAGGGAGCAGCCCTATGGAAACCTGTTCGACTGGTATCGTGCCATTGGAATTGAGAAAAAGCAGGGTCAGATCGGGGTAGATGAAGCCCACGACATTGTCCGCAAGCTCAGCCTGAAAGCTTATGAAGGAGGATATAAAATCATGATCATATGGATGGCGGAACGCATGAACACCCCCGCCGCTAACAAATTGCTCAAACTCATCGAGGAGCCCCCGGACAAAACCGTTCTAATTATGATTGCCGAGGACGAGGAACAACTTCTCCCAACCCTTCGCAGCCGTTGCCAGATTTTGCATTTCCCCTCCCTGCCCGAAACGGTTATTTTGGAAGGACTTGTTGAAAAAGGGGCTTCAAGGGAAGAGGCTGCTCAAATTGCTCAGGAAGCCAATGGGAATTTCAACAGGGCTCTGGACTTTATGTTACAGGATTCCGAGGATTTGGTTTTCGAGCAATGGTTTGTACAGTGGACACGAACGGCCTTTAAGGCAAAGGGCAATAAATCGGCTGTCCACGAGCTGATCCTCTGGAGTGAAGAGGTTGCAAAAACAGGACGGGAAACCCAGAAAAAATTTCTCTCCTATTGTATTTCCCTGATTCGTCAGGCGATGCTTTTGAACTATCAGGCACCCGAGCTGGTATATATAAAAATCCGGCAGCCCGACTTTAAACTTGAGAAATTCGCGCCCTTTGTCCATGAAAAGAATGTACTTTCCATGGTTCAGGAACTGGAAAAGGCACGCTATCATGTGATGCGGAATGGAAATTCGCGTATTATTTTTACCGACCTGTCTATCAAATTAACCCGGCTGCTGCACACCAGAGCCGCATAAATATCCCAAATGGAAATCTTCACCGAAAGGCCCGCTGAACTATTTTTAATAACGTTTCTGGCAATCACCTTTGTGCAAAGCAGTCTGGATAAGGTCTTTGACTGGAATGGCAATCTGTCATGGCTTAAATCACATTTTGAAAAAAGCCCCTTAAAGGCAGTGGTTCCGGCCATGTTCTTTATCCTGACCATAACCGAATTAAGTACGGGGATTGTTTGCGTTTTAGGATTGGTACAGGTCATTCGCGGAGCCGGGGACGACCTTGCCTTCTGGGGTGCCGCGCTTTCCTGTCTTTCCCTTTTAATGTTATTTTTTGGCCAGCGGATTGCCAAGGATTATGATGGCGCCAGAACTATCGCCATTTATTTTGTGCCTGCTGTTCTATTGCTCTACCTCCTTCAATAAATAAAAAACCCGGACCTGTGGGTCCGGGTTTTCCCTTTGATCGAAAGAGTGGTTATTCGTCGTAGGACGCATTCAAAAGCTTCAGAACTTCCTCTGTCACATCCGCCGCTTCCTTTCCGTAAAGGACACTGCCACCCTCACCGCCGGTGAGAATAAAACTGTATCCGTTTGACTCTCCGTATTCCTCAATGGTCTTGCGAACCTCACGGACCACACTATCCATTTTTAATTGTCCCATGCGTTGCATTTGTTGTTCTTCCTGCTGCAGTTGCTGGCCAACCATCTGACCCTTTTGCTGTAACTGTCCAAATGCCTCCTGTGCCTTGTTCTGCGACATACTCTCAGATTTGTTTTGCAAATCCTGTGCTTCCATTTGAAATGCCTGGGAAATACTATCTCTTTTTCTGGCAAAGGCCTCTGATTTCACCTGGTAGGAAGCCTCCACATCCTTTTTCTTCTGATACCCATCCATCAGCTTCACATTGTCTACATAGCCGATTTTGTCCTGCTGACAACCCAGTAAGAAAAACGCTGCGACCGGAAATATCCAATTCTTCATTATATCTGCTTTAGTTATTTGCTGCAAAAATAGAAAAGCTTTTGGGTTGATGCGATAAAGGCCGGATATTTCTTGAATTTTACCTTTTATAGAAACATTGACTACCTCTATTATATTTCTGTTTGCCATAGTTATATCTTATTCTGGACAGCCCCTATAGTTCAGCCTGAGACGTCATATTTTC
>JARRQA010000037.1:0-11479 GCA_037382325.1 Robiginitalea sp. | reverse complement strand
GCCCTGGGATCCAATGCTCACCTGATTTCTTCGAGAATTTCGTTAAAGGTATTGCTGGGCCTTAGGGCCCCGGCAACTTTTTCGGCATCCGGCAGGTAGTAGCCACCGATATCCTGGGGGCTTCCCTGTGCATGCAGCAGTTCGTCTGAAATGGTGCCTGCATTATCCGACAGCTTTTCGAAAATCTTTTGAAAGAGGGCCTTCAGGTCCGTATCCTCATCCTGCGAGGCCAGTGCCTCTGACCAGTAGAGGGCCAGAAAGAAATGGCTCCCCCGGGTATCGAGCTCGCCGACCTTCCGGGAGGGGGATTTGTTTTCCTCAAGAAATTTTTCTGTGGCCTGATCCAGGGTGCTTCCCAAAAGGCACGCGCGGGAGCTGTTGTTTTTCTTTCCATAATGGTCAAGGGAGACTGCCAGGGCCATGAATTCACCCAGGGAATCCCATCGGAGGTGTCCCTCTTCCAGGAACTGCTCCACGTGTTTTGGGGCAGAACCTCCCGCTCCTGTTTCAAACAACCCGCCACCGTTCATAAGAGGGACAATGGAGAGCATTTTTGCACTGGTACCCACCTCGAGGATGGGAAACAGGTCTGTAAGATAATCCCTCAGCACGTTCCCTGTCACCGAGATCGTATCTCTGCCTTCCCGAATTCGTTCCAGCGTATACCAGGCGGCCTCCACCGGTGGCAGAATTCGGATGTCCAGTTCCTCGCGTGTGGAATCCGGCAGGTAGGTCTCTACTTTTTTTATCAACTCCCTGTCGTGGGCACGCTCGGCGTCCAGCCAGAAAACGGCCGGAGTTTTTGATTCCCTTGCCCGGGTAACCGCCAGCTGTATCCAGTCCTGAACAGGCAGGTCCTTCACCTGGCACATCCTCCAGATATCGCCGGCAGCCACCGGATGTTCCAAAAGTACTTCTCCGGAAGCATTGTCGATGACCTGTACCATGCCATCCTTTTCGATTTCAAAGGTTTTATCGTGGGAGCCGTATTCCTCCGCTTTCTGGGCCATCAGACCCACATTGGGTACCGTCCCCATGGTCCGGGGGTCCAGCGCCCCGTATTTTTTGCAGAAGTCTATGGTGGCCTGATAGATCCCGGCATAGCTGCTGTCCGGTATCACGGCCTTGGTATCCTGCAGGCCCCCCTTTGAATTCCACATCTTGCCTGAGTTCCGGATCATGGCAGGCATGGAGGCGTCGATGATCACATCACTGGGGACATGCAGGTTGGTAATCCCCTTGTCGGAATTCACCATGGCCAGGTCCGGCCCGTTTTCCAGGGTTTTCGCTATGTGTCGGCGGATCTCAGCCGCTTTGTCTTCGGGAAGTCTGTCAAGGGCGTGCAGCAGGCTTTCCAGACCGTCGTTGGCATCCACTCCAATGCGATCCAGGGATTCCCCATACGTACTGAAGAGCTCGTGGAAATAGGTTTTCAGCACATACCCAAAAATGATGGGATCTGAAACCTTCATCATGGTAGCCTTCAGGTGAACGGAGAAAAGGACTCCCTCTTTACGGGCTTCATCGATCTGCTTCCTCAGGAATTCCAGCAGGGCTGCTTTTTCCATGACACTGGCATCGATGATCTCCCCTTCCTGGAGGCCCACTTCGGGTTTCAACACCTTCGAATGTCCCTCTGCACCATTCCATTCGATCCGGATACTGCATCCCTCACCCAGGGTTACGGATTTTTCATTCGATTTGAAATCTCCCGAAGCCATCGTGGCTACATGGCTTTTTGAGTCAGGGCTCCAGGCCCCCATGGTGTGCGGGTGCTTCCGGGCATAATTCTTTACAGGTCTGGGGGCCCTGCGGTCCGAATTTCCTTCCCGGAGTACCGGATTTACTGCACTGCCCTTGATTTTGTCATACCGGGCTTTGATCTCCATTTCAGTATTGTCAGAAGGCTCATCCGGGTAATCCGGAAGGGAATATCCTTTGGACTGCAACTCCTTTATGGCCTCTTTCAGTTGAGGGATTGAGGCGCTGATATTTGGTAATTTGATGATGTTGGCTTCGGGCTGTTTGGCCAGTTTTCCCAAAAATTCAAGGTCGTCGGTAACCCTTTGGGCTGTTGTAAGACGTTCCGGGAAAGCGGCCAGGATCCTGCCGGCCAGAGAGATATCCCGGGTTTCCATTTCAATGCGGGCGGACCGGGTAAAAGCCGAAACGATCGGCAGGAATGAAGCAGTGGCAAGAGCAGGGGCTTCATCGGTTTTGGTGTATCTTATTTTTGCCATTAGCGTGGTCTGGTTTTAAGCGCAGCAAATATACAATTTTAATGAAGCTATACGTAAAACCCGGCAGGGAGCTAATGTTGGGAGTGGGGTTACCCCAAAGGGTCAAAAAAACGAAAGCCATATCAATGTAACAAGTACAATGACATGGCTCTCTGAAACAGCGTGCAGTTTGGATTCCCAGCCGAAGCTGGGCGGCTGCAGCGCCATTGCGACGTTTGAAACAAATTCCGACATCCCTGTTTCCAGGGCATTGCAGTATTTATTTCTTCTTGTTGCTTAGTCCTGTTGTCTTACACGGCAAACCTGGGTTTTCCATGTAACGCAAGAGTTCCCACCGGGTCCGGAGACTACCGCCTTCCGCACCGGGCTCGCCTCTTTGTGATCACCGCATTGCTGCGGGTTGGTTTCCGAGGCTAATCAACAATACAAAGAACGTCAACTTCGCAGTAACCTTCCAGGAATCTCAAGGACTGAAATCCCCTTTATGATTACCCTTCGAAAATATCATCTTAAAGAGGGATCACCAAATAATTAGCCCCAAAGAAATTCACAGTTTATAAACCTATGATATGAACAATTGTTTACAAGTGTTCCAAAATCCCGGAATCTCAGGGGGTGAAAAGGCCCCCACCGAGCTTAGTCCGCCCTGCGGCGTTCGCGCCGGAGTTGTCGCTGGATTTTTCGGATCGCTGATTCAATGGATTTATCCGGTTCGATAATGTTATAGGACCCCCAGAAATCCGGGTCTGAAAATCCATCGGCGGCGTCACTCAGGATGATAGAGGACCGGATTCGTTCGCGGGCCCTTGGCGTCCTTCCCTCCGGGTTCGGCTCCCAATCGGTTACCGCCATCTCGCAGGTCAGGCTGTAAACAGAGTTAAACAGCTTTTTATCCCAGTCAATTTTAAATTCCAGGATGGCATTGCTATACCCGTAGTACCACCTGCCATTCTTCTCCCGGTAATCCACACGATAGGCCACTTCCGTGGGGTATACATTGGCATTTGCGGGCTTTTTCCTAACGAACATCCGGCTGGCCAGGTCCTGATTTGTGATGTTCAGGGAATAAATGGCACTGGTAAGGATCTGGCGCTCCCCGTCTATATATAACCGGCCGCGGTAGAGAGGTTCCGTAATTTCGGGCTTTTGCCGGAAACCGATCACAAAGATCAGGCGGTCGTTGATCCGGGTGTTCCGTTCGAAGAAAAAGTCGTAGTACTGCAGGTACTCCTCCCCGAAAATAAAATCGGGGTATTTCATCACGTCCACATACAGGGCGTTGAATGGCCCCCCCTGCAGTTTGAGCGCCACGGTATCCAGTTTGGAGTAATCCGTACTCTTCCGGGCTTTAAAAATTTGAACCGCGTCCTTGCGGAGGGATGAATAGGGTGTTTTAAAGATGGTAACCACCGCTTCAGACAGGGAGACGTTTCTGCGCCTTTTTTTAATCGTTTCCCGGTAAAATGCAGTCATTTTCAAGGGGTCCTGCATATAATTATCCCTGCGCTTGCGGAAAGTTTCCTCCACGAGTGCGCGGGCATCCCTGGGTACCACCACATCGACTTCAGGCAGAGAGGTAACCGAGGGGGTCAGGTAGATCTCGATGGCATCTTCCGGGAACTGGCTCAGGGGAATCAGCCTGGAGGAGTACCCCAGGAAGGAGACCTCAACGTTTCCCGTAACCAACTCCTGTGGTACCTTGAGAAGGAATTCCCCTTCCGAATTTGTAATGGTGCTGATATTTTGTTTCTCCAGTATAAGGGTGGCAAATACCAGCGGCTCCTTGGTTTCGGCATCGAGAACTTCTCCCTGTAACTGCCGAAAATCCCCGGACACCTCTTGCTGATCTTCCTGGGCAAGCCCGGGCAGCCACAGCAAGAGAAAAAGAAGGAGGGCTCCTAAAAATTTGATATGCAATTTCATAGCGATAATTTGAATGCGTCGGATGGCTTCCCACGGGATGTGGTCCAGGTGCCATTCCCACGTACCCGAAGATACTGCTTTTGGGAGGGATTTAAAAAGGAATCTTGTTTCTAAGCTGGCCGATTTTACAGTATTTCCTATCTTGTAAGGGCGTTATACGCCTGACCGATGAAAAAACGGGAATTTATCCGAAACCTGGGTTATGCTGCCCTGGCCGCGCCAATGGTGGCCTCCGGATGGGAACCTCTTCCAGCGCTTTCCCGGGAGCCCTACCCGGACAGGGAGGAGGAATTTTGGGCCCGGATTCGCAGGGACTACCGGTTAAAGCCGGAGTATATCAACCTTGAGAATGGCTACTACAATATCATCCCGACCCCAACCCTCCAAAATTTCTTGGAGCACGTCAAAGAGGTGAACTACCAGGGATCTTATTACATGAGGACCGTTCAGTGGGATAATAAAAAACGCATCGCGACCAGGTTGGCGGAAATGCTTAACTGTCCTGAGGATACGCTTATCCTTACCCGCAACACCACGGAATCCCTTGACATGATCATTGGCGGATACCCCTGGGAGGAAGGAGATGAGGCCATCTTTGCACTGCAGGATTACGGGGCCATGAAAGACCATTTTGGCCAAATTGCAAAAAGATACGGGGTCGTATGCCGTACCGTGTCCGTCCCAAACCACCCCGAAACCGATGAGGAGCTTGTTTCCCTCTATGAAGCCCAGATCACGCCCAGGACGCGCCTGCTGATGATTTGTCATATGATCAACATCACCGGGCAGATCCTGCCTGTGCGAAAGATCTGCGACATGGCGCACCGGCACGGGGTCGAAGTCCTGGTGGACGGGGCACACTGCGTGGGGCACATCCCTGTGGACATCAAGGCGCTGGATTGCGATTATTACGGCTCCAGCCTGCACAAATGGCTGAGTGCTCCCCTTGGGTCAGGGATGCTCTACGTGAAATCTGAGCACATCCCCAGGATCTGGCCCCTGCTCGCCGAACACAAGCGCGACCCAGAGGATATAGGCCGGCTGAACCATACCGGGACCCATCCGGTCCACACGGACCTGGCTATCGGGAATGCCATGGACTATATGGAGATGATCGGCCTGGAACGAAAAACTAACCGGCTTCGGTACCTGCAGCGGTACTGGAGCGATCCCCTGAGGGAGGTTGCCAATATAAACGTGAATACCCCGGAGGACCCCTCCCGAAGCTGTGGGATTGCCAATGTGGGAATCACACATATGAAGCCGAAACGGATGGCGGAAGTCCTCATGGAGGAATTCGGGATCTTTACGGTAGCCATCGATTATGCAAATGTAAAGGGCTGCCGCATCACACCGAATGTGTACACCACAACGGAGGAGCTGGACCGGTTCATTGATGCTGTGAAAACCCTCGCATCCCGGCCTTAGGAGCCAGGAAATGTAAGAGAATCCGGCAGTAGCTGATTTCTGTCATAAAAATTACAGTGTTTCGGAGGTACCTTCACGGATTGTGTGCCGTGTACAGAAAGTAATAAAACTGATTTAACAGGAATTAAATTTTACAAATATGACAACAACTTCCAATGGGAGGGGGCTTATGCAAAGCATTACCTTCCTTCGAATTCTGATCGGATGGCATTTCCTCTACGAGGGAATTATCAAGGTGTATAATCCGGACTGGACGAGTTTTGGCTACCTGGCATCCGCCCAGGGTCCCCTGAAACCCTTATTTCAGTCCATGACCTCAGAAGCGGTCCTGCCCTGGGTGGACACGCTGAATTGGGCGGCCCTGATCTTTGTCGGGGTAACCCTTATCCTGGGGCTTTTTGAGCGGGCCGGTGCCCTGGTGGGTTTTGGACTGCTGATGTTGTACTACCTGGCACATCCTTCATGGCCCGGAATGGAACAGGTCAATACGGAAGGGAGTTACTGGATCGTCAACAAGAACTTCATCGAGGCGGTAGCCTGCCTCGTACTGTTTTATCAGCCCACGGGATCCATTTTCGGGATCCCACGTCTATTTTCAAAAAACAAAACAACCTCTAAAACCGAATTATCATGAGCTGGACGCGCAGAGAAGCCCTTTTGGGATTAGGAAGTATTCCAATTTTAGGTGCCGTATGGTGGGCAGGAGCCTCCGGTACGGTCGGCAGGAAACGGGAGCGGGAAGCCATCCTGGAAAGACTGAACATACAACCTTCCCTGCCATCGGCAGTACCTGCTATTTCCGGGCAACCGGTCCGGGTGGGGGTAATCGGATTCGGAATCCGTGGGGAACAACTTTGCCGTTCCCTTGGGTATGCCACTGATGAATGGATTGCCGCTATGGAGGAAGCCGAAGCCCTGGCAAAATCCGAAGGACGCCCCTTTACGGCTCTGACGGATTTCCGTGCACAGGAACCCCTTAACGTGAAAATAGTCGGGATCTGTGATGTCTTCGACACCCGGGCCGAGAAAGCAATCCGTTCCTTCGGCACCCCGGAACAACCCGTAAAACGATACATGACCTATACCGACATGATCCACAGTGGGGATGTGGAGGCAGTGGTGATTGCCACGCCCGACCACTGGCATGCTCCGATGGCTATCGAGGCCCTGCGGAACAACGTGCATGTCTATGTGGAAAAACCGATGACCCATACCGTGTCGGAAACGTATGTACTGAAGGAAGCGGCCCGCAACTCCAAGGCAGTCCTGCAGGTGGGACACCAGCACCGTCAGACCCTGAGCTTTAAGACGGCCCAGGATATCGTCGATAAGGGCATCCTCGGACACGTATCCCTGATCACCACGAATACGAACCGAAATGATGACAACGGGGCCTGGAATTACGACATCCACCCGGATGCGAGTCCGCAGACCATCGACTGGGAACAATTCCTGGGGTCCGCTCCCCAAATCCCGTTTAATAAGAACCACTTCTTCCGGTGGCGGAAGTGGTGGGCGTATGGTTCCGGCCTTTCCGGAGATTTATTGACCCACGATTACGACCGCCTGAATTGTGTCCTTAATATGGGCATACCTCATTCAGTGATGGCCTCCGGGGGGATCTATACCCACAGGGATGGCCGCAATGTGCCGGATGTACTGCAGGCGAATTTTGAATTTCCGGAATTTAGCACCGGCAGCAGCCAGAAACCCGGCAAGGAACGCGGCATGACCTTCACCTACAGCGCCACGCTGGGCAACGCCTTCAGCCGGCCTACCATGCTTATGGGGCATGATGCCTCCATGGAACTGGGGAATCGGCTTACGATCTGGCCGGACCGTGGGTCTACCCGTTATGCCGAAATGATTGAGGAAGGCAAGATGGACCCGGGAACCCCGATCTATCATTACAATCCGGCGGCAACCGCCCTGGACGGGGTTTCCTCAGCTACCTCCCAGTACTTTGCGGACAAAGGCCTGATGTGGACTTATGTGGACGGTAAGCGGGTCGATTCCACCTTCCTCCATATGCGGGAATGGCTCAGTGTTATCCGCAACGGCGGACAGGTAAGCTGCGGTATACAGGAAGGCTTCGAAGAAGCTATTTCAGCCCATATGGCTGGTCTTTCCTGGAAACTCGGCAGGCGGATAAAATGGGATCCACAGGGGGAGCAGATCATTCCCGTCGAAGGAGTGGAAGACCTGGATGCCGTCCTGTTGGAGAGTCCTCCAGGGGTCGGCGCATTGGCGCCAGATGTGGTGGCGGCTCTATAGTTAGCAGTCGCAGTGGGCAGTATGCAGTCGCAGTGGGCAGTTGGCAGTTCAATGTACCTCTTCAGATTCTTAATTTGGTAAGAGTACGAAACTAATTTCGCTGACAGGTCATTTCGGACCACCCGGAGATTCGCTATGCGCTATTTTCCGGGTGTGTGAGAAATCCCCTTAAAGGAACCCCTGTTTTATTTCCTGGGCAGGTTTTTTGAATGCCAGCTCCTACCGATGCGGGTTGGGACTTTCTCCAGAAGAATAGTTCATGCCTTTGGAGGTTCGTTTCAACGATTGCGTTAGTTGCTGCACGGAGGACATTGGTGCAATTCAGTGGTCACGGCAGGCAGGAAACATATGCCTGTTTTAACCGGTACTTGTTCTATGGTTCCACGAGAAGGCGGCGTATCCGTTAGAAATTTTTAATTTTTGAACCTTGAACGTTCCAACACAGATCAAGCTTTCACTGCCAACTGCCACTGCATACTGCCAACTATTCACTGTCACTGCCAACTGAAACCGGCCTAATCCACCATAAAGAGGGCATTGGCCAAAAAAAGCTTTCCATTTTCCCAAAAGCCCCGGAACAGGGGGTTGTCTGCCATGTAGATCACAGATCCGTCCCCATGATTTTCCATGCCAAAAACCAGGCTGCCGGGAAGGTTTTTGACGGCTTCGCTTCCTGCAAACCCTGCCACGGGAACAGGGGCATCTCCCAGGGAGGTCACAGCCCTTTGCCCGGGAAGTTCGTAGGCCGTGCTCCCGAGTTTTAGCGTGAAATAAGACTCTCCGTACCCAACGGCCAGGGGGTGGGAGGGGTCTACGGTTGATTTGAAAATGGCCCCGGTGATGGATTCTTTGATGCGGTTCCGCCGGGTTTCCGCATATCGCGGTAGTGTTACGGTGTCTGAGGCACCGTTTTCCTTTCTGCGGATCCCGAACCCTCCGTCACCTCCTAGGGCAGAAAGTGCATTGCCCATGGCGATCAATGTGCCTCCCCCGGCTACCCATTCCTTTAATTCAGCCTTGCGGTCTGCATTCAGAAAACTCCGGTATCCCCAGCCTCCCGGCAGGATAAGCACGTCGTAATCGCTCAGATCCACCCGGTCATAATAAGCGGCATCCAGAACTGTAAGCGGGTAATGCAGCTGTTGTTCAAAAAAATGCCATACTTCTCCGAATCTGAGGGTGGAGGTCGGGTCGCCGGATAGTACTGCTACCTTAACCGGGGACACCATCCCCACATATCGCGAGCCGAAATCTTTCCCTGAGTCTACAAAACCGGTAGCGGCCGGTGTAAGCCTCTTCTGATGCCTTACTGCAATTTCACGCAGCATCTGCGTAAATCCGTCCAGATGCCTGTTGTCGGCCCTGGTAATGATCAGGCTTCCGGGACCCCAGGCAGTACCTTCAAGTTGAAAGGGTCGTTCGGCCCGTCGTACCCGGATCCCGGCCTTCAGGAGATCGGCCAGGAACCGTGCATCCTTCATACTACTCCAGTCTGAAAGGTGTGCGTATGCCCCTTCCTGAATCCCGGTGTCCGGGGCGGTGGTCCCTGTCGGCCTGCCCGCCTGCATTCCCACACGGGATTCGGAGGCAAGGGCTTCCAGCCCGTAGGCATAAGGCAGCGACCAGGCAGTAATGTCATAGGTAAGGGAATCGCTCAAACGGGCATTGGGTTCAAACAGTACTTTGACCAGGACCCCTTTTTTCTGATCGGTGGGAACCACCAGGGTGTTGTTATCTGCCTTCAGCGTTCCAGCCGCCCCCTTGCCGTAGTGGAACCCTTTTACACTGCCTTCGGATGCCCGGCCATAGGTAATCTGATGCTGGTCCAGCAGTTGAGTGAGCGCCTGTTGTTTGTCCGGATCTCCCTTCAGGAGGTAGGCCTTGTATTTAAAATTATGGTCCCGGGTGTAATACTTCCTGTATTCCTCATTGAGGGTGGCAGCTTTACGGGAGGCTACCTCCACGGTACTGAGTCCCGTGGTCAGGTGGTGTGATATCCGGTCCTTCAGGGTTAGGGTATCGCCATTGTCCACAATCACCCCGAGGCCTGCCCGGCCACTTCCTCCCTGTTCATAGGTCATCCCGATGGCCCCGTTGTCAGTCGGATACGTATCCCCGTAACTCGGATAGAACAGGTCGAAGACTTCCCGTGTAAAATAAAACCAGCCATTTTGGTCGAAGTAACGGGCGTGGTTCCGCCCGATCTCCTTCTGAAAATCACGCTGAAAGTCTGTAATCACCTCGTGATAGGGTTCCGCAGCAGGGGCAAAGTAATAGGGGCTGTTCATTCCCTGTTCGTGGAAATCCACATGGATATGCGGCATCCACTGGTTGAATTTTGCCAGTCGTTGGCGGCTCTCCACCTGGGTCAGCCAGGCCCAGTCCCGGTTCAGGTCGAACATATAGTGGTTGCTTCGACCACTCCACCAGCCTTCCCGGTGTTCCTTGCTGTCCGGATTCACCTGGTAAGGGGTATTTTTATACTGGTAGTACCAGTTTACATACCGTTCCCGCCCGTCCGGGTTGATACACGGATCCATTATGACCAGGGTGTTTTGGAGGTACGCCTTTCGCTCTGTCAGCAATTCATACAGGGTTTGCATCGAAGCCTCCGTACTGACGCTTTCGTTTCCGTGGACGTTATAACTAAGCCATACCACAGCCACCTCCGAATTTCCTTTGCCCTCTGTACTCTGCAGGTGTGCCACCCGGATGCTTTCGAGCCGGGACATGTTTTCCGGGCTGGAAAGAAAAGCCACCGTCAGCGGCCTGCGTTCATTGGTGTATCCGTAGGTTTCAAGGTGCACCTGGTCGGGAAGTGTCTCGCTTACATACCTGAAGTAGGAGACAACCTCGTGATGTCTTGTGAATTTCGAGCCCAGCTCGTAACCCAGAAACTCAGCAGGGGATTTCAGTGTTTGGGCGGTTGCGGAGGCCAGGAAAAACAGGGTGGCCACGGTACAAAAGAGTCGTTTCATCGGTTTCTTTTCTATGGATGTCAAAACTACGGAATCTGAATTACTCTGCAATTGAGAATTTAGGTAAGATCGCCGGGGGTATTGCGTTGCATCGGGTGGTGCGGGATGGTTTCTTAACGTATTTTTAGGAATTCCTACCTCAGGGAATTTTATCTTTGAGCTTTCAATCCGCCCAATGCACTCAGAAGGAATCCATTTCAAGGAAACCGGCTTTTTTTCAAGGCTCATCGTGGATTATCTGGACCAGCTGCCGGAATTGAAACCTTTTTACGGACGGTTTCCCACCCTGAATGCTTTTGAAGGCCAGATAGAAGACAAGGGAAGACATTTCCCGATGGCCAACAGGAAGGTGCTCCATGAGGTGCTCCTCGAGCAGTATGCGGACCTGCAAACGTCTGCAGCACCCGGGAACACCTGGAAAAACTGCAGGAAGAAAGTACTTTTACAGTGGTTACCGGGCACCAGCTGAATCTGTTTACCGGCCCACTTTATTTTATTTACAAGATACTTTCCACGATCAGGCTCTCCGCCATCCTGAAGGAGCGCTACCCGGAACATCATTTTGTGCCCGTCTACTGGATGGGTACTGAAGACCACGACTTTGAGGAGGTCAATCACTTTAATTTCAGGGGTAAG
>JARRQA010000036.1:0-15356 GCA_037382325.1 Robiginitalea sp. | reverse complement strand
GCTTCCAAAAGGATCAGGTACCCCTCCCGTTCCCGGTAAGGGTCAAAGAAAAAGTCAAAAATGGGGCTCATACCTGCTGCGGTCGGTTTTGACCATCTTAATATAAAATACGCCCTGCCCCACAGCTTCCAGGCTATGCTTCATTTCTCGCTGAAGTACTTGCATAACCCTTCCATAGTCCCCGAAAACCTGGGTGCTCAGAGGGTTTTCCAGTACGGTGAGGCCGGATTCCCGCAAGGCTTTAATGAAGCGGATGATTTCCGGCTCGTAATCGTCCTGAAGCGGGCTGAAGGTAAGTTCGACGCTGACTTTCATGATTGGCAGTATTGGATTGCAAAGGTAGAAGTCCTTTCTGACTTGAAACCGCCCTGGTTTAAAGGACCCCGCTCCTATTCTGCAGGGCATAAACACAGGTGAACCCCTCGAATTCGAGGAAAAACGTGTTGAAATCTTCTCGCCTGCCTTTGTACATCACACGAGCGGTGGTGCTTTCCTGCCCGAGCTCAAAGTCAGCGACACAGATATGGTCCAGAAAACTGACTCCCGGCACCCCCATTATTTTGTAAAGTGATTCCTTTGCTCCCCAGATCATCGTCAGTTTCCGGACCAGGGCTTCCTCGTTCGCCACGCTGTGGTACTCGCGTATGGGGGTAAACCTGTGAGCAATCCTCAGGATTTTATCCCGCTGCTTTTCAATATCGATTCCCACCTCGTGCTGCCGGGAGAGGATTATCCCCGTAAATTCAAAGGAATGCGTAATGGAAATATGGGTTCCGTCCCGAAGGTGAGGTTTTCCGTTGTCATCGTAATACAGGTCTGCATCCCGGTAACCCGCTTCAGCCATAAGGTGCCGGATACTCAGGAAGCCCCTGCGGTGGAGTTCGGACTGCATGCCCTCCACCCGCCGCTGGCAATGCGGGGTAAGGAGCACATCTCTGTTAAGCCATGATTCGGACTCTTCTATCTTCCAGATGTAAACCCGTATATCGGGGAATTTCTGCAGCTTGTAGTAAAGTGGCATAAGATTTCAAACTTATCAGTACCTTTGAACCCGGATTTTTAGCGCGGAAAAAAGCGTAGTTTTGAATTGTATCGCAAAGATTCTGTTTTAAGGACAATCCCTTGCAGAATCCCCGCATAAAGATGAAAAATTTAAAGGAAATATGAGTACGAAAGCAGTAGAATACCTCCCTTACAAGGTAAAAGACCTCTCCCTTGCGGAGTGGGGAAGAAAGGAAATTGAACTGGCAGAGGCTGAAATGCCAGGCCTGATGTCCCTCAGAAAGGAATTCGGAAATAAGAAACCACTGAAAGGAGCCCGTATAGCCGGCTGTCTCCACATGACGATCCAGACAGCGGTCCTGATAGAAACCCTGGTTGAACTCGGGGCAGAGGTTACCTGGAGCTCCTGTAATATATTTTCCACCCAGGACCATGCCGCTGCGGCCATTGCTGCCGCCGGGATACCTGTGTATGCCTGGAAGGGCATGACCGAGGAAGAATTCGATTGGTGCATCGAACAAACGTTGTTTTTCGGCGAATCACGTGCTCCCCTGAACATGATTTTGGACGATGGGGGCGACCTGACGAACATGGTGCTCGACAAATACCCGGAGCTCACTGAGGGTATTCACGGAATTTCCGAAGAAACCACTACCGGCGTGCTCCGGCTCTACGAGCGCGTAAAGAAGGGAAGCCTGCCTGTCCCTGCCATCAATGTGAATGATTCGGTCACCAAGTCCAAATTTGACAATAAATACGGATGCCGTGAAAGTGCCGTAGATGCCATCCGGCGTGCAACAGACACCATGCTGGCCGGGAAACGCGTGGTGGTTGCCGGCTACGGGGATGTCGGAAAAGGAACCGCGGCTTCTTTCCGCGGAGCCGGGGCCATCGTAACCGTTACGGAAATTGACCCGATCTGCGCGCTTCAGGCATGCATGGACGGGTACGAGGTGAAACGACTTGAATCCGTGGTTGAGCAGGCCGATGTAATCATCACCGCCACCGGCAACAAGGATATTCTCCGGGAAGAACACTTCAAAGCGATGAGGGATAAGGCCATCGTTTGTAACATCGGGCATTTTGACAATGAGATCGATATGGCCTGGCTGAATACCCATTACGGCCACACCCGGGATGAAATCAAACCCCAGGTGGATAAATACACTATTGACGGCAAGGATATCATCGTGCTGGCAGAAGGTCGTCTGGTGAACCTGGGATGTGCCACCGGCCATCCGAGTTTTGTCATGAGCAACAGCTTTACCAACCAGACGCTGGCGCAAATCGAATTGTGGAACAATTCAGACAAATACGACAAAAAGGTTTATACCCTTCCCAAACACCTGGATGAAAAAGTGGCAGAATTGCACCTTGCCAGGCTGGGGGCAGAGCTGACCCGCTTACGGCCCGAACAGGCCGAGTATATAGGCGTGGACCAGGAAGGTCCTTTCAAGCCTGATTACTACAGGTACTAACCGCCAACCAGAGTTGATATAATACCCCGAAAACAATCTGAAGTTGTTTTCGGGGTATTTACTTTCAGGGAATGCCCTGCTCAAAGAGATCGGAAGAGTAAACCCTTTTAAGGAGCCCTGCCCTGACGGAAAGGCATTAAAACAAAAAACCCGGCCAAATGGCCGGGTCTGTATTTTAAACAGGGAGGTCCTTATGCCTCATAAGGTTCTATCGAGACAAAAGATTTGCCTCCTGCTTTCTTGTCAAAACGAACAACCCCGTCAACTTTGGCATGCAGGGTGTGGTCTTTGCCCACATACACATTGTCACCGGCATTGTGCTTGGTTCCACGCTGACGTACGATGATATTTCCGGCAACGGCTTTTTGTCCGCCAAAGATCTTAACGCCCAAGCGTTTAGATTCCGACTCTCTTCCGTTCTTGGAACTACCAACACCTTTTTTGTGTGCCATGATATTAAAATTTGTCGGGATGCTTCCCGGTTACGTTTTATTTACCGGACAAAGCTTCGATGAGCTCCGCCTTCTTCATAGAGGAATATCCGGATAATCCTTTTTCTTTGGCCAGGGCTTTCAATTCAGCCACGGTTTTAGAACCCAAATCTTCGGCAGGTTTGGCCTCCTTCTCAGGTGCAGCCGGCTTGGCAGCTGCTTTTTCCTTTACAGGAGCTTCTTTTTTAGCCGGTGCTTCCTTTTTGGCAGCGGGTTTCGTCGCTCCTTTGGCAACGATTCCTTCAATGACCAGTTCCGTCAGATACTGGCGGTGGCCATTTTTGGTACGGTACCCTTTTCTTCTTTTTTTCTTGAAGACAATCACTTTGTCTCCTTTCAGGTGCTTCACGATTTTTGCCTCCACGGCAGCACCATCTATAGCCGGGGCGCCTACAGTTACGTTGTCACCGTCTCCAATGAGAAGGACCTGATCAAAAGAGACCTTTTTGCCTTCCTCCTCTTTGAGGCGATGTACGTATACCTTCTGGTCTTTTGCAACTTTGAATTGCTGCCCTGCTATCTCTACGATTGCGTACATAGCATATAATTAAAAATGAACTAGAACTTTTGCCTTCACCGCCATCAACAAGCGGCTTTTCGATAAGGCGGGTGCAAATATAGGGCTTAATCCCCAATGTGCAAGCCCCTTCGATGGATTTTAGGCAGATTTTTTAGGAGGGTTGTTGCTTTCCTTGAAAAGCTGCATAAAGGCCAGGGTCAGAACGATGGAAGTGGCAAACCCCATGATTGCAACCGTAAAGAAGACTATTGCTTCAAAATTTCTGAAATCCTGGAAAAAAGTGGTGGACAGGTTCATCAGAAAATCCGTGTTGATCTCCGTACTGTAGAAGGCAAAGAAAATCGTAAAGAGAATCGTGGCAACAAAGCCGACAAACCGCTTTATTTTTTAGGTGTTTGTCCTTATCTTCGACAGTCTAAATTCAAGTAACAAGAAATGAAAAAAATCACGCTTTTTACGCTTTTTTTGGCGGCGTCTGGCATATTAACGGCTCAGGAAGTGTCCTATGAAGAATACGACCTGGCCAATGGCCTGCATGTAATCCTTCATCAGGACAATACCGCCCCGGTAGTGGTGACATCAATCATGTATCATGTGGGAGGAAAAGATCGCACGGAAGGCCGCACCGGGTTTGCGCACCTTTTTGAGCACCTTCTTTTTGACGGTTCCAAAAACATTCCCACAGGAGGTTGGGACGAAATTATTTCCACCCGCGGAGGCCAAAACAATGCCAACACTTCACAGGACCGCACCTACTATTACGAAATTTTCCCCTCCAACAATCTCGAACTCGGGCTCTGGCTTGAATCGGAGCGTTTATTGCATCCGACCATCAGTCAGAACGCACTGGACCGGGAGATTGAGGTGGTCAAGGAGGAGCGTCGTTTGCGATACGACAACAGTCCTTATGGACAACTGTTACCGGTACTGGGGGAAACGCTTTTTGAAAAACACCCCTACAAGGACCCGAATATCGGCTACATGGCCGATCTCGAACAGGCTACCCTGGAAGATGTTCGGGCCTACAACAAAAAATACTACGTACCCAACAACGCGGTCCTCGTGGTAGCGGGAGATCTCGATATTGCCAAAACCAAGAATCTGATCGCTCAATATTTCGGGCCGATCCCAAGGGGAGAGGAGATAGTCCGAAACTTCCCGGAGGAAGCGCCCATTACCCAGGGACTACGGACAAAGGCCTACGATCCGAACATTCAAATCCCCGCGGCTTTGGTCGCATACAGAACCCCCGGGTTCAGGGAAAGAGATGCCCGGGTTCTCGACATGATCTCCACCTATCTGAGTGATGGCAGAAGTTCTAAACTGTACAAGAAACTGGTGGATGAACAAAAGCAGGCACTTCAGGTAAGCGCCTTCAATATCGGACAGGAAGATTATGGCATGTACGTCATTTTCGGGCTTCCCGTTGGAGAGACTTCCCTGGAAACGCTGGTAACTGAAATTGAAGAGGAGGTTGCTGCCCTGAGGTTGGGGCTGATCTCTGAAAAAGATTACCAGAAATTGCAGAATAAGTTCGAGAACAACTTTGTGAATTCGAATTCCACCCTATCCGGAATTGCGGGTTCCCTGGCTACCAATTATTTACTTTACGGAGATACCTCCCTGATCAATAAGGAGATTGACATTTACAGGTCCATTACCCGTGAGGAAATTCGGGACGTGGCCATAAAATATCTCAAACCTACCCAGCGGGCAGTAATCGAATACCTCCCCGGTGATAAAATGGATAACTAAGACTATGAAAAAGCTATTTTTTACACTCGCACTGACCTTTGTAGCCCTGTCGGTCCAGGGACAGATAGACCGCTCGAAAATCCCGGAACCCGGTCCCGCACCCAAAATAAAACTGGAAAAACCAGATCAGTTCGAATTAGGTAATGGCCTGACCGTACTGGTAGTGGAGAACCATAAACTTCCCAGGGTATCCGTCCAACTGGATATAGACAATCCGCCTATTTATGAAGGAGAAAAGGCGGGAGTGGCCAGCCTGACCGGGAGCATGCTCGGAAAAGGCTCGAAGAATATCTCCATGGACGATTTTAATGAAGAAATCGACTTTATGGGAGCCCGCCTGAATATTTCCTCCCAGGGCGCTTCCGGGTCCAGCCTGAGCAAGTATTTCCCGAGGCTCATGGAGTTGCTGGCGGATGCAGCCCTAAACCCAAATTTTACGGAGGAGGAGTTTGAGAAGGAGAAGGAAAAATTGATTACCGGGCTTAAGACTTCTGAGAAAGACGCCAAAGTAATTGCGAGAAGGGTTCGCAACGCCCTGGCCTATGGAAAACAGAATCCGTTTGGTGAATTCATCACCGAGGAAACGGTAAATAACGTTGCGCTTGAGGACGTGGTTCGTTTCTATGAAGATTATTTTGTGCCCGCAAACGCCTACCTGGTAGTGGTGGGAGACACGGACGTGGAGGAAGTCAAAAAGCTGGTCGAGGAATATTTTACTCCCTGGATCAAAGCTTCGCCACCTTCGTTTGAATTTTCAGACCCGGAAGATGTGCAGTTCACCCAGATCAACCTGGTGGATGTTCCGAATGCAGTACAGTCGGAAATCTGGGTTGAAAACCTGGTTGAACTCCAGAAGAACGATCCAGATTACCTTTCTGCCACCCTGGCGAACTTCGTCCTGGGGTACGGTGGCTTCACTGGGAGACTGATGAAAAATTTAAGGCAGGACAAAGGGTACACCTACAGCACCTACTCTTCCCTTGGCAACAGCAAATGGGGAGCCTCCACTTTCGGAGCTTCTGCAGGAGTGCGTAATGCAGTGACCGACAGCGCCGTGGTAGAAATCCTAACGGAAATTGAGAAAATGGTTGAGGAGCCTATTTCTGAGAAAGATCTCGAGCTTGCCAAGGCGATGTTCTCCGGGAATTTCGTAATGCAACTTGAAAGGCCTGCCACTATTGCCAATTATGCACTGGACATCCTGCAACAGGATCTTCCTGAAAACTTTTACGAGACGTTCCTCAAGAGAATCGACGGGATCTCCATAGAGGATGTACAACAGGCCTCTAAAAAGTATTTTAAGCCGGACAATGCGCGTATTGTGATCGCTGGGAAGGGAAGTGATATTATCGAAAACCTGGAAAAGATAACCTTCGATGGCAAGGATGTGCCTATCAAGTATTACGACAAATATGCCAACCCGGCCGAAAAACCAGAATTGGCCGCAGCCGTCCCGGAAGGCGTCACCGTTCAATCCGTGATCGATTCCTATTTCGAAGCCATTGGGGGAAAAGCCGCTGTGGAAAAAATAACCTCCCTGAAGCTGGTCTATGAGGGTAACGCCATGGGTTCCACCATAAAAACGGAAGAACTTCGTACAGCTGACAAGTTTGCCCAAACCACCTATATGAACGATGCCCCCATGATGGGGGTCATTTCCAAAGGGGACGAATTGTACATGAAACAGGGGGGAAATAAAGTCCCTCTGCCTGAGGCTATGAAAACGGACATGCAGAAAAGCATAGGGATTTTTGTGGAACAGTCCATAGTGAATAATCCCGAAGCCAGGCTCGCGGGAGTCGAAGTGGTGGATGGCGTCAAAGCCTACCGGATCGATGTCCCCGGAGAAACGGTTCAGGCTAGTTATTTCTATGACGTGGAGACAGGTTTAAAGATCAAAGAGGCCACCGTAATCTCCATGAACGGCCAAACCCAGAATCAGGAAGTCTCCATCAAGGAATATCAGGATGTGGACGGGATAAAGTTCCCCTCCCTGAGGGTTGTTCCCATGGGGCCCCAACAAATAGAAAGCAAACTCCTGGAAGCCATCATCAATTACGAGGTTCAGGAGTCGGACTTCAACTAATCAGATCCCTTTTAAAAATCAAAGGCGCCTTACCGGGGCGCCTTTTTGTTTTTATTGACCAGGTAAACCCCAAAGAGAATCATGGCTGCTGCGGCTAATTGTCCAAGGCTGAACCGCTCCCCGTCCAGGATGCCCCAAAACACCCCGACTACGGGGATCATATAGGTGACGGAGACCGAAAACACCGGTGTGGAAATCTGGATCAACCGGTTGAACATCACTTTGGCAATGGCGGTTCCAAACACACAGAGAAGGGCAATATATCCAAGGGAAGACCAAAAATAAGGCCCCTGTCGTACGGGCTCGGTCAATGCCCCGGAGATCAGGACGACCCCCAATGCAGGTAAAATCAAAAACAGGAAATTGCCTGTGGCAATACCCATGGGACTCACGGACTGCAGCTTGCTTTTAATCAGATTGGCGTTGATCGCGTAACAAAAAGATGCCAATACCACCCCAAAGGAATACCAGTAATTGTGGTTTGGATTAACGGCTGCCCCCAGGTAAATCAACATCCCAGCGCCGAATAACCCCACTAGAACCCCGGCCAGTTGATTTAAGGAAAAGGAGATCCTGAAAAGCACATACCCCACAAAAAGGGTGAACAGGGGGACCAGAGAATTCAGGATGGAGACGATGCTGCTGTCAATTTCAGTTTCCGCCCAGGCAAAGAGGAACATTGGCACGAAGCTTCCTACCAGTCCACTGAGGGCAACCCATTTCCATTGGCCGGGTCCAATTGTCCGCAGGGATCGGAAGCCAATCCCCAAAAGAAGCAGGCCTGCCATCAATACGCGGACCCCCCAAAGCTGTATGGCGGTAAATCCGTCCAGCCCCTTTTTGATAAGAATATAGGAACTTCCCCAGATGATGGAGAGGACAATCAGGTAGAACCAACGGCGGTTTACATCGCTCATCCGGGATGAATTTTATGCAAAGTTCTTACATTTACACCATAAAATCGTCCCATGAAAATCAGCTTTCTCTATCCCGCCATTGTACGCAGGGTTTTACCCTTCCTGATCCTTGCCGCAGCCATATCCCTCGGATGGGCCTGTAAAGGAGAAAAGGAGGCCCCTACCCGTATGGAGCGTGTTATGGCCGTCCACGATTCCGTCATGCCGGAAATGAGCACTATCAGCCGGCTTGTCGGACAGCTGAAACCGCTTGCAGACAGCACAGAAACCGGGCAGGCCTACCAAAAAGCCATGGAAGACCTTCAGGAAGCGCACACGGCGATGATGGACTGGATGAAAGGCTTCGGGGACCGTTTCAATCACGATGAGATCATGAAGGGAAAGGAGCTAACTCCTGAGAAACAGGAGTGGCTTAAGGAAGAGGAAATTAAAGTACGGGATATGGCCGACAAGGTAACCCGGAGTATTGAGCAGGCCAAGGCCCTTCTCAAAGAACGGGAGGAATCGGGGAATTGAATCAGTTAAAAAGGCAGTTTTTCCAAATCTACATTCCCGCCTGAAATCACAATTCCTGTTTTTCTGCCGGCAAATCGTTCCCTGTCCCTGAAAATAGCAGCCAGGGCAACAGCGCTGGAGGGTTCGATTACAATTTTCATCCGCTCCCATACCAGCCGCATCGCCTGAACGATTTCCTCTTCAGAAACACGGATAATTGTTTTTACATACGCCTGCAGCACCGGGAAAGTATAACTTCCCAAAACCGTTTTCAATCCATCAGCAATCGTATCCGTCGTGGTGTTTCCCAGAATCCTGCCTGCTTGCAAAGACCGGTAGGCATCGTCCACTGAAAGCGGTTCGGCCCCTACAGGGGTGCAGTTGTTTCCAAAAAAGTTGGCGGACAGGGACGTGCCCCCTAACAATCCCCCTCCTCCTACCGGTGCAACAATCATTTCCAGGTCTGACACATCCTCCAGTAACTCCTTGCAGGCCGTCCCCTGCCCCATCATTACCCAGGGGTCATTGGAAGGGTGGATAAACTCCGCCCCGGTTTCTTCCTGTATCCGGATGGCCTCGGCCTCCCGTGCCTCCAGGGTAGAAGCACACTCGAAGATTTGGCCCCCGTATTCCCGCACGCCCCGTTTTTTTACTTCCGGCGCACTCTCCGGCATGACGATATACGCCGGCACCCCCAGGTTTTTAGCTGCAAGGGACAGGGCCTGGGCAAAATTCCCCGAAGAATGGGTCACGATTCCCTTCAGGTCACCCCGTTCCTTTTTCCTGAGGAGGGCATGGGTGGCGCCCCGTATCTTGTAAGAGCCTGCTCTCTGAAAATTTTCGCATTTAAAATAGAGCTCAGCCCCGGTCATCCCATCGAGAAGGCGGGACCGCATCACAGGGGTCCGATGCACAAAAGGGGCAATCTTACGGTGACATTCAATCAGGTCCTCAGGCGCATAGTCAGACATACTCTTTAATATTAACACCCGTTATTGCCAGCGGAGGCTTTCCATAATCCGCCGGATGTCCTTTTGCAGGTAGATGGCCGCCGGAAATATCGAATCGTAATTGGGTTTTGCATAAAAATACAGGGAGCCGGTCACAAAGTGGTTCAGGCTGTCGGTTACATAGAACTGGGACTGGGAGGCCGCATCCCCCTTAACCTCATAAAACATCCCAAACACCCTGTCCTGCTGATTCACATAGGGCTGCTCCAGGATATTGTCGGCTTTCACCACATGCTCGTAAGATAACTTCTGGGCATCGGCAAGAAGCTCCCTGAGATTACCTTTAACGGGTTTATATGTAAGGTAGATAGAACCTTTCATCGACTTGTAATCCAGGACCATGTTACACCCATTCTGGAGGTCCGGATCGGCCATTCGGTTATAATCAAAAGTAAAAGGGCAATCAGACTCCATAGTCCGGTAGGCCTGAGCAGGATATTCAAGGCGCAACATGGCCTTCGGTTTGGGGACCGGGTCTTCCCCGCAGGATAAGAATGTTAAGGAGAGTATTCCCGTCAGTAAGAAGAGCTTAAGATTCATGAGGCAGGGTTACTTTAATTTGTTTCAACCGTTTCTTGTCGATGCTTTCCACCGTAAAGTGAAATCCTTCGAAGGCGATCCTCTCACCGCGCCTGGGGAATCGTCCGGATATTTCAAGTACAAAGCCCGCAATGGTCTCGGATTCCCCTTTGCGGGATTCAAACGCTGCATCATCTTCCAATTGTATGGCCCGGTAAAAATCCTTCAGGTTTGTTTTTCCCTCAAAAACATAGTTTAAGTCATCCAGTTTTGAATACACCAGGTCCTCATCGTCAAACTCATCGCTTATGTCCCCTACGATTTCCTCAATCACATCTTCCAGGGTTACGATCCCCGAAGTGCCGCCGAATTCATCCACCACAATGGCCAGGTGATTCTTTTTATTCTTGAATTCCAGCAACAAGTCGTCCAGCTTTTTGTTCTCAGGGACAAAAAAGGGCTGCCGGATCAGGGACACCCAGTTAAAGGACTTACGTTCCAGATACGGCAGCAAATCCTTGACGTACAGCACCCCAGAGACGTTGTCCAGGTTTTCGGAATATACCGGGATACGGGAATACCCATTCTTTTTGATTTCTTCCAGTACTTCAGGGTATTTGAGGTCTTCTGCCAGGGCAAAGATGTCAAGCCTGGGACGCATCACCTGTTTGGTATCCGTATTCCCGAAAGAAACGATTCCCTCCAGGATTTTCTGTTCCTCCCGGGTAGTGTCCCCTTCGGAAGTAAGTTCCAGTGCCTGGGAAAGGTGGTCCACACTCAGGCTGGTTTTCTGTTTCCCCAGGCGCCTGTAAAGCAGGTTTGTGCCCTGTCGCATTGGGCCGGTAAGGGGGGTGAACAGGACATCCAGGGTGCGGATCACATAGGTCATACGATAGGCAAAGGTTCTGCGGTTCCGGTTTGCATAAATCTTGGGAAGGATTTCACCGAAAAGCAGGATGAGAAAGGTTGCCAGGATGACCTCCAGCAGAAAACGGCCCGAAATAAAACCGAGGTAGATCTGGTCAATCCCTGTAAAAAGGGTGTCCCCGATATCATTTAAAAGCAGCACGATCCCAATATTTATAGCGTTATTGGCAATCAGGATGGTGGCCAGCAGTTTTTTGGGTTTGTCCAGGAGTTTCTGGATGATCTGGGCCCGGGCAGAACCGGATTCCCCCAAATCGTTCAGCTCTGTTTGGGACAGGCCAAAGAAAGCCACCTCAGCCCCGGAGATCAATCCCGAACAGATCAGCAGGACGATAAGCAAGACAACTTTTATAATAAGGAGGCCGTCCACAGGCGTCCCGATCAGAATAGCGCTTAAGGGATCCGGGTCCAAGTAATGGGTCTTTGGTTACTTAAAATGGCAGGTCGTCTTCCTCATCAGAAGATTCTACCGGGGCACCTGAATTGCCCTGTGCCTCACTGGTCGGGGCAGATTTAGAACCTGTCTGCATTGGTGATCCGCTCATATCCCCTCCCCCCTTATTGGACAAAAAGGTAAAGTCAGTGGCCTGGATTTCGGTGGTATAGCGGGTCACTCCGTCCTCCCCCTGCCATTGACGGGTTTTCAGGCGACCTTCTATATAGATCAGATCTCCCTTGCTCAGGTATTTTTCACATATCTCGGCAGCCTTGTTGCGCACCACGATATTATGCCATTCCGTATTGGTCACTTTTTCACCTGTCTGGCGATTGGTGTAGGATTCGTTGGTCGCAATGGGAAAGCGTCCGATGCAATTTCCGCCATCAAAATAGTGGAGCTTTACCTCATCTCCCAAATGGCCAATCAGCATTACTTTATTAAGTGTTCCGCTCATAGTTTTTCAATAAGGTCAAAAGTACGAATTTTTAACGGTTTCCATGAAATTCGCAATCACCACAGGGACGGGGTATGAATGCATTTCGGAAACCGGGATGGATGACTCCAGCGGCTCTTCGAGATGCAGGATCCAGAAGGTTATCCGCAGGTGCTGATGCGACAACTTGTGCACCAGAGGTTTTGCATTAAAGCGCACCACGGACTGCGGGGCGCTCAGGTCAGAAAACCGGCCCGTCTGTAGCAGTTTCCCGATTTCGGCATCTGAGATTTCCCGCTCGGTCTCAATAAGCGGGAATTCAAACAGGCCCTGCCAGATCCCCTTGCCTTTTCGTTTTACAAGCCGGGTCTGAAACAGCGGGTCCACAGGCATAAAATAATTGAAAATACGCTCCCGTACTTTTTTCTTAGGCAGCTTTTTTGGCAGGTCCGAAACAAGGTTCCGGGCATAGGCCTCACAGCTCCCTGAAAGCGGGCAGGCCTTGCAATCCGGGTTTTGCGGCACACACTGCAGGGCGCCGAATTCCATCAATCCCTGGTTGTATTCCCCGGGCCGCTCCCTGTCAATAACTTCCATGGCAAGGTCTGCGAAATAGCGAACTCCTTCCGGGGAATTGATCGGCAACTCCACTCCGAAATACCGGCTGAGAACCCGGTAAACATTTCCGTCTACAACCGGGTGTGGAAGGCCATAACAAATGGATGCGATGGCTGCGGCAGTATAGGGGCCCACCCCTTTGAGTTTGAGCAATTCTTGATAAGTGTCCGGAAAATGCCCCCCGAATTCGGAAGCAATAGTTCTGGCAGTGGCGTGTAAATTGCGCGCCCGGGAATAATACCCAAGGCCCTGCCAGAGTTTCAGCACTTCCTCTTCAGAAGCAGCCGCAAGGTCCCCGACTTTTGGGAAATATTCCGTAAACTTCATATAATAAGGAAGCCCCTGGGCTACTCTGGTCTGCTGTAACATAATCTCGGAAAGCCAGACCCGGTAGGGATCCCGCGTCTTCCTCCAGGGAAGCTCTCTCTTGTGAATATGATACCAGCTTAAAATGCGATCCGAAAAATTCATAAGCTGTCGATCGGGCTTCAAAACTAACTGTATTTAAGCACTTAAAATTGATTTTGCACGAAAATAGATTGAATAATATTTATATATTTGCAACCCTGAAACCTACAGATAAATTAATATGACGAAAGCGGACATCGTATCGAGGATCTCAGAAAAACTGGGAATGGAAAAAGGAGACGTACAGGCCACTGTGGAAAGCTTTATGGAAGAAGTTAAAGCTTCCCTGGAAAATGGCGACAATGTATATCTCAGAGGGTTTGGAAGTTTTATAATCAAAACCCGTGCTGAAAAAACTGGAAGAAACATTTCAAAGAACACGACTATAAAAATACCTGCCCACAATATTCCGGCCTTTAAACCTGCCAAAGTGTTTATCGAAGGAGTAAAAACCAACGTGCAGGTTAAATAGCAGTAACCGTTAAAACTTAGCTATGCCGAGTGGTAAGAAAAGAAAAAGACATAAGGTAGCTACTCATAAGCGAAAAAAACGCAGGAGAGCTAACCGACACAAGAAAAAGTAGTTGTTAGGACTACTTTTTCAGTTTAATACGTTCATTGACATAGAATTTCCTAAAAGGATATTCGACGGGTTTACGATATAACCTGTAAACAATTATTGTTTAATCATTTCATCTTCTGAAGGGAAGATGAGAACAAATCAAATCAGGTGAATAGAGAATTAATCGTAAGATCCGATTCTAATTCCGTCGATTTTGCCTTACTCAAAGAGGGGAAACTCATTGAACTTCACCGGGATGAAAACGACCACAATTTCAATGTTGGTGACATCCTTATAGCCAAAATCCGAAAACCGGTTACCGGTTTGAATGCAGCATTCGTGAATGTGGGGTATGAAAAAGATGCCTTTTTACACTATCACGACCTGGGACCGCAGCTAAAAAGCATGCAGAAGTTCATCAAAGGGGTTCAATCCGGTAAGATTAAGGATTTCTCCCTTAAAAATTTCCCTCTCGAAAAAGACATCGATAAAAATGGCAGCATCAAAGATGTTGTCAGGTCGAACCAGTCTTTGCTCGTCCAGATTGTGAAGGAACCTATTTCAACCAAGGGGCCCCGTATCAGTTCGGAACTGTCCATAGCAGGACGCTTCCTGGTGATGGTCCCGTTTTCGGACCGGGTTTCTGTCTCACAAAAAATAGGGAGCAAAAAAGAAAAGGATCGGCTGAAAAGATTGGTCCAAAGCATCAAACCAAAAGGATTTGGGGTGATCATCAGGACTGTGGCAGAAGGCAAAAAAGTAGCGGAATTAGATAAGGACCTTGAAAATCTGATGTCCAAGTGGATATCGATGTGCAAAAAACTACGTAAAGCACGCCCTCCATCCAAAGTGTTGGTGGAACTTAATCGTGCCTCCTCCATCCTGAGGGATGTCTTCAACGACACCTTTACCGGGATTCAGGTGGATGATGAAACGCTTTACAACCAGATCAAGGATTATCTGCATGAAATTGCCCCTGAGAAGGAATCCATCGTCAAGTTGTATTCCTCCAACGTTCCGATTTTTGAAAAATTTGGAATAGAACGGCAGATCAAAACTGCCTTTGGAAGGACGGCTTCCATGAGTAAGGGTGCCTACCTGGTCATCGAACACACCGAAGCCATGCACGTGATCGATGTGAACAGCGGAAACCGCTCTAACAAGGCCAGAAATCAGGAAGATACGGCCCTGGAGGTCAATCTGCTGGCAGCCACTGAGGTGGCCCGGCAACTTCGCCTACGGGACATGGGAGGAATTATCGTGGTCGATTTTATCGACATGGTACGACCGGAGCACAGGAAGAAACTTTACAACCACCTTCGGGAGGAGATGAAGGACGACCGTGCGAAACACAAAATCCTGCCTCCGAGCAAATTCGGGCTGGTACAGATTACACGTCAGCGGGTTCGGCCGGAAGTAAATATCAAAACCACCGAAGCCAACCCAAGTGGGGACGGGCAGGAAGTAGAAGCGCCCATCGTACTGATTGAAAAGATTGGGGACGAACTGGAACGAATCCTCAAAAACAAGGATCAGGACCGGCCTATTATTTTGAATGCCCATCCGTTCATTGCAGCTTACCTTACTAAAGGATTTCCATCGATACGCTCCAAATGGTTTCTGGAGCATAAAAAATGGATCAAAATCCAGCCTCGGGACGCCTACACCTATCTGGAGTACCGGTTTACTGACCGGG
>JARRQA010000035.1:0-14277 GCA_037382325.1 Robiginitalea sp. | reverse complement strand
GCAACCTTTATTTTCCGGACCCCTGTTTTGATTCCTTCGGCCTCGGCCAGTTTCAGGATGCTTTTCCGGGTAATTCCGACGAGAATCCTGTCTGACGACGGGCTGGTCAGCAGGGTATCCCCAATCCGGACGAAGATATTCATGGCACCTGCTTCCTCTATGTATTCATGGGTATTGTCATCGGTCCAGACCACCTGCTGGAATCCGTCTGATACGGCGAGCTGGGTGGGGTAGAACTGCCCGGCGTAATTTCCTCCTGCCTTGGCAAAGCCGACACCGCCATTGGCCGCGCGGGCGTAGGTCTCCTCAATGCGGACACTCACCTTTCCGGCAAAATACGACCCGGAGGGAGAGCAGGCGATTATAAAGGTGTATTCATCTGCCGGGGAGGCGTGGAAGCCGCATCCGGAAGCAAAAATGAAAGGTCTTATATAAAGGGAACTCCCCGCCTCTGTGGGGATCCATTCCTGGTCTACCTTCAGGAGGGTTTTCAGTCCTTCCATGAATATTTCTTTGGGCACTTCCGGTATCACGAGGCGACCGGCAGAGATATTCAGACGCTTCTGGTTATCCTCCGGCCTGAAGAGCCAGACCTTTCCTTCGGCATCCTTGTAAGCCTTCATCCCTTCAAAAATGGTTTGCCCGTAATGAAAAACCTTGGCGGCCGGTTCCAGGGAGATCGGACCATAGGGAACTACCTTTGGGTCCTGCCAGCGGCCGTCTCTGTACGTGGTGATGAACATGTGGTCCGTATACACCTTGCCAAACGGCAGGTTTTTGAAATCCACGCTGGATATTTTCGATTGATTTGTTTTTGTAACCGGTATCTGAAGTGTAGATAAATCCATAAAACTTCGATTTTAAGGTGCATAAAATTACATAAATTAAATCAGCGAGGCTTGGATTTTTATCCCGAAATTCCGGACTTTTGCAGGAGATAGACAGAAACTGAAAAAAATGAAATTATTTAACATTTCCCTTGTTTTTCTTTTGTTGGTTTCCGCCTGCAAGGAGGCAAAAAAACAGTCCAGCGAACCGCTGCAGCAGGCGGAAACGCCCGCCTTTACCACAGCGGGTGCACCCATTTCAGAAGGCAATGTCTTCAGCGAGGTGGAAATGTCGAAAGTCTATTCCGATCTCCAGCCAGGGGATACACTGACAACCCGGTTTGAGGGGGAAGTCGTTTCCGTATGCCAGATGAAGGGGTGCTGGATGCGTGTTGAAATGCCCGGGGAAGAAACGGTGATGGTCCGCTTCAAGGATTATGGATTCTTCGTTCCCAAAGATATTTCCGGGAAACGGGTAATGGTGGAAGGCAAGGCCTTTGTCTCCGAGGTGGATGAAGCTGAGCGCCGGCATATGGCAGAAGACGCCGGGAAACCAGACTCCCTGATCGCCAAAATCTCGGGATCCCAAATGCAGAAGGGATTTGAAGCCAGTGGCGTTCGCATCTTCCGTTAGGGATGGAACGCAAAATTGTACAGACTGCCGATGGTTCAAAGACCATTCAACTGACTCAGTGGGGGGAACAGTACCATTCCATGCACGGTGCCCTTCAGGAAGCCTACCACGTATTTATCAGGCAGGGATTGCAGCAATTCTCAAACCGGGAGGTAAACCTCCTGGAAATTGGATTTGGCACCGGCCTAAACGCCCTTGTAACCCTCAGGGAAGCTCCTGGCAGACAGCTTTCTGTCCGGTATACGGCCCTTGAAGCCTACCCTGTGGTGGAGGAGGAATGGAAGGAGTTGGACTACGCGGATTTACTGGATGAAAAACAAGAGGCAAAACACCATTTTGAGCAATTGCACCTTGCTCCCTGGGGGGAAGACTACCCCATAACCCCTTCTTTCACCCTGCACAAACTCAAAATTGATATCCGTGATTTTAAATCAGATCCTGCTTTTGACCTGGTTTATTTTGATGCTTTCGGGGCGCGGGTACAGCCCGAACTCTGGACAGATGCCATTTTCCAGGGGATGTATCAGGCCTTACGCCCGGCAGGGTGTCTCGTAACCTATTCTGCCAAAGGAAGCGTAAGACGGGCCATGCAGAAGGCGGGCTTCGGGGTTGAACGCCTTCCGGGCCCGCCGGGGAAGAGGGAGATGTTGCGTGCCTTCAAACCGCACTGATAGGGTCCCTGGCGGCCCTAAAGTGTTAAATCCCTTTTAATCCCTCATGTTCCCCCGGTCCAAAAGGATACTTTTGAAAAAAATTGCCATTGAAAGTACTAATCACAGGGGCGACAGGTCTGGTGGGCTCCGCACTGGTTTCCGAGTTGAGACAGGCGGGGATTCATGTGCACTACCTGACCACGCGAAAGGAAAAAATCCGGGATGAGGTCGATTACAAAGGGTTCCACTGGGATCCGGAGCAGAATGCTATCGACCTGAATTGTTTCGAGGGGGTCTCCGTTATCGTGAACCTGGCCGGGGCGAATATCGCCAGCCGTTGGACACCTTCCTACCGGAAAAAAATACAGCAAAGCCGCACCGACAGCCTTCAAACCCTTAAAAACGGCCTTTCCGGGAAGGTATCCCACCAGGTCGAGTACCTTCTTTCCGCTTCGGCCATTGGTATCTACCCGAGTTCCCTCACTGACTTTTACACAGAGGAAACAAGGGCGGTAGACCCCGGATTTTTGGGAGAGACTGTTGTAAAATGGGAACAGGGAGCAAAAGAGTTCTCGGGGATTGGGATTCCCCAGGGAATTATGCGTATCGGGTTGGTCCTCGCCGGTCAGGGAGGTGCCCTCCCTGAAATGGCACGCCCCATTCGCCTTGGGGTCGGGTCGCCGCTTGGCAGTGGTCAACAGTGGCAGTCGTGGATCCATATCCGGGACCTGGCACGGATGATACGGTTCTGCCTTGAAGAGCGCCTTGAAGGCGTATTCAATGCGGTGGCTCCCAACCCGGTTACCAACCAGAAACTCACCCGGGAAATCGCCGCCGTCCTCGGACGCCCTCTCTGGCTGCCGAAAGTTCCCGCCTGGGCGCTCCGGATGGTACTGGGTGAAATGTCCCGGCTCCTGCTGGCCAGTCAGCGTGTCAGCAGTGAAAAAATTGAGGCCGAGGGATTTGAGTTCGAATTCAAGAATGTACACAGGGCCCTTGAAGATTTACTTTCCTGACCGGGCCGGCCGCCTGTGAGGGGCCCACACTTCCCGAAAAAAGGATTTTCGTGACATTTTGACATTTTTTGAGAAATGGCAGTACTTTTGCCGTCACTTTGACGAATTGCAATTAAAAGATCTCGTATGAGCACTACCAAGGATTCAGAAGACCGGGAAGAACTGGTTCAGGATAACGAAACCCCCCAGGATACGGAGCAACAGGAAGGAAAGGGAATGGAGAAGGAGGAACCCTCCGAAGAGGAGGTCCTCAAATCCGAACTCCAGAAGGAAAAAGATAAATTTCTAAGGCTTTTTGCCGAATTTGAGAATTATAAAAAACGGACCTCCCGGGAGCGCATGGACCTCTTCAAGACGGCCGGGCAGGAAGTGATCAGTGCCCTGCTCCCTGTACTCGATGATTTCGACCGGGCTGAGAAGGAAATCTATCGCTCCGGGGACGAAGACCTCTTAAAAGGGGTTGCGCTGATCCATAATAAATTCAGGGATACGCTTCGCAATAAGGGGCTAGAGGAAATCGAGGTGGCCCATGGGGATACCTTTGATGCCGAGGTGCACGAAGCCGTCACGCAGATTCCGGCACCGGAGGAAAAATTCAAAGGAAAGGTGATTGATGTGATCGAAAAAGGATACAAACTCGGAGATCGAATCATCAGGCACCCTAAAGTGGTGGTAGGAAATTAAGACTATGAAGCAGGATTATTACGAAATACTCGAAGTAGAGAAAAGCGCTTCTGCCGCTGAAATAAAAAAGGCATACCGCAAGAAGGCCATTGAATTTCACCCGGACCGAAACCCCGGAGATACGGGGGCGGAGGAGAATTTTAAAAAGGCTGCCGAGGCCTATGAAGTCCTCAGTGATCCGGATAAACGGGCACGTTATGACCGGTTCGGGCACGCTGCCTTCGAGGGAGGGGGCGGCTTTAGTTCGGGCGGCATGAACATGGAAGACATCTTCAGTCAGTTCGGCGACATCTTTGGAAGTGCCTTTGGCGGTGGCTTCAGCGGCTTCAGCGGCTTTGGTGGAGGCCAGCGTCGCGTCAAGGGAAGTAACCTCAGGATCCGGGTGACCCTGAACCTGGAAGAAGTAGCTGCTGGTGTGGATAAGAAGGTAAAGGTCAAACGGAAAGTTCAGGCCCCGGGGGTCACCTACAAGACCTGTTCCACCTGTGGCGGGAGCGGGCAGGTAACCCGGGTGACCAATACCATTTTGGGCAGGATGCAGACGGCCTCTGCCTGCAGTGCCTGTGGGGGCTCTGGTCAGGTTCTTGACAAAAAGCCTGGCGACGCGGATGCCCATGGGTTGCACTACAAAGAGGAAACCGTTTCCATCAAGATCCCGGCCGGGGTTGAATCCGGCATGCAGCTCAAGGTAGCAGGCAAGGGGAATGAGGCCCCGGGGAACGGTATTCCCGGAGACCTCCTGGTAGCTATCGAGACGAAGGAGCACCCGACCCTGAAACGGGAAGGGGACAACCTGCATTACGATTTGTACATCAGTTTCCCCGATGCGGTTCTTGGCACCTCCAAGGAAGTGGATACCGTATCCGGAAAGGTGCGTATTAAACTGGAACCGGGGATACAGTCCGGGAAGATTTTGCGCCTTCGGAACAAGGGAATTCAAAGCCTCAACGGCTATGGTACCGGAGACCTTTTGGTACATGTAAACGTCTGGACCCCCAAGGAACTCTCAAGGGAGCAGAAGGAATTTTTTGAGAAGATGCAGAACGATGAAAAATTTGTTCCCAAACCCGAGAAATCGGACAAATCGTTTTTTGAAAAGGTGAAGGATATGTTCTCCTGATGAATATTGCTTTCCCATTAAAATAAAAAATGTATATTTGAATTGATATTGGGACTCCAATATTAATTTTCTTTTTCATAGCAATTTTTTTCCCATCCTTAACTCGTTTAAGGATGGGTTTTTCTTTTGGGTCCTATTTGTAAAATCCGGTACAGGACGACCTTTAGAAATTCCCGGCAGGGATTCCCGGATCGGTATCAGAAATTATACCTGAATCCCTATCTTTAAGCCCCTGTAAACCCCGCTGTATGGACGCCATTCTTTCCATTAGGGAAGTCAGCAAATCTTTTGGAAATTTCAAAGCTCTGGATTCCGTGTCCCTGGAAGTTCCCAGAAATTCGATCTATGGATTACTCGGGCCCAATGGGGCAGGGAAGACTACCCTGATCCGCATCATCAATCAGATCACCTATCCGGACCAGGGAGACGTGCTTCTGGACGGGGAACCCCTGAGGCCTGAGCACGTGGCTCAGATAGGCTATCTACCCGAGGAGCGGGGGCTTTATAAAGGCATGAAGGTGGGGGAACAGGCACTCTATCTCGCCCAGCTCAAAGGACTCTCCCGTCAGGATGCCAGGCGGGAACTCAAATACTGGTTCGAAAGACTGGACATAGGGGACTGGTGGAACCGGAAGGTCCAGGAACTCTCCAAGGGAATGGCCCAAAAAATCCAATTTATCGTCACGGTCCTGCACCGTCCCAAGTTGCTGATCTTTGATGAACCCTTCAGCGGGTTCGACCCGATCAACGCCGCCCTGATCAAAGACCAGATCCTCGAATTGCGCAGGGAGGGTGCCTCCATTATTTTTTCCACCCACCGGATGGAGTCGGTGGAAGAGCTCTGTGAGTATATCGCCCTGATCCACCGCTCCCGGAAAATCCTGGAGGGGAAACTCTCGGCTATAAAAAAGGAATACAAACGCAACCACTTCAGGGTCCGGTGGATTCCCCACGAGGAAAAAGGGGCCCTGGAAGTACTTAAGAATAAAATTTCCCTTGCGGAATCCGAGTTCGATACGGAGGAAAATGCCTGGGAATTTACGGTACAACTGGAAGGGGAAGGGCAGGGGGAATTACTTGGATATCTGACCTCCACCGGGATTCTGACCTCTTTCAGGGAGGTCATTCCCACCGCCAATGACATTTTTATCCAAACCGTTCAAAATCAGGAGGTTTATGTATAAACTGGGGTTGATCATACGCCGGGAGTATCTCGCCAAGGTTCGCAATAAGTCCTTTGTCATCATGACGTTTCTGAGCCCGATCCTGCTGGTTGGAATGGTAGTGCTGATCGCATACCTCACAAAAATCAACGACAATGAAAAACGGATCCTGGCAGTCCTTAACGAAAGCGCTTACTTCAAGCAGGATTTTTCTCCACAGCCCGGGGTTTCTTTCGTAGGGATGAAGGATATTTCCCTGGAGGAGGCAAAGGACAGCACCCTTTCCATGGGGTATTACGGATTACTTCACCTGCCCGACCGGGAAACCCTGGAGGCGGTAACCGAAAGTGCTTTCTTCTATAGCCGGGAAGCCCCGAGTACGGAGGTACTGGAACAAATCGAGCGTATTCTGGAACGGGGGTTGCGTTCCTACCGCCTTAAAAAGCTGGGGATGAGCCCAGAACAGTACGCCCTGCTGGGAAGTGGGTACGAGATTAAGACAGCCACTTTCGCGGGGGAACGGAGCGGAAAGGGAATTAATGAATTCAAAGCCCTGGTGGGAGGCGGGTTCGGATACCTGATCATGATGTTTATCATTATTTACGGGGGCTTTGTAATGCGTTCAGTCATCGAGGAAAAAACCAGCCGTATCATCGAGATCATCATCTCTTCCGTTAAGCCATTCCAGCTTATGCTCGGGAAGATTATCGGTACCTCCCTGGCCGGGGTCACTCAATTTCTAATATGGATTTTCTCGGCCACCCTGCTGCTGATAATTGCACTGCTCCTTCTCGATTTGGACCCCTCCCTGCTTTGGGAACGGCCGGTAACACCCCCGGGCTTTGACCCAACCCTTGCTGCCGGGTCTTTACAGGGGGACGAAACCACCCTGCTCATCCTGGAGGAATTTCAGAAAATACCCATGGCGATGCTGGTGGTGTTTTTCCTGATTTATTTTGTCCTGGGATATCTGATCTACAGCTCTATCTATGCGGCCATCGGCGCTGCGGTGGATAATGAAACGGACACCCAGCAATTCATATTTCCTATCATCCTTCCTCTCATGCTGGCGATTTATGTGGGTTTCTTCTCGGTGTTCTCAAACCCCCATGGCCCTATTGCGGTGGCTTTTTCTCTATTTCCCCTGACCTCGCCCATCGTGATGCTAATGCGACTGCCCGGTGGTATCGGGGAAGGCGGGGTGCCCCTCTGGCAATTGCTGGTGTCCCTTATGTTACTGGTTATCACTTTTTTGGGCATCGTTTACCTGGCCGCAAAAATCTACCGCGTAGGCATACTGATGTACGGGAAAAAACCTTCTTATAAGGAATTGTTCAAATGGTTAAAATATTGAAACTATGATTCAGGATACAAAAGGAGAGGTAACCGAATTTATCAAGAAAGACCTTTGGGACGGGATTCGAGAATTTTTAAATATGGGCCTCCACCTGGGGGAGGGGGAGAATTCGATTCACATTACCGTAGGCCTGCTCCTGCTGGTAACCCTGTCTTTTATCGCCACAAAATTCCTGATGAACTGGCTCCGGAAATTCATCACCCGGAAAATGGACGGGGAGGACAGGATGAAGTTCATCACCATCTTTAAATACATCCGGTATGTCATTTACGTGGCTGTCATCCTGCTGACCATGAGCGCTGCGGGAATCGATATCACGTTGCTCATCACGGCATCCGCGGCCCTCTTTGTAGGGATTGGCCTGGCCCTGCAGGAATTGTTCCAGGATATTATCGCAGGGGTCCTGATCGTGGTGGATAAATCTCTCCGGGTAGGGGATATCGTGGAGGTCGATGGCCGCGTGGGCAAGGTATTTGAGATCAAATTACGGACTACCCTCGCCCTGACCCGGGACGATAAGGTCATGGTGATTCCCAACCATAAATTCATGAGGGATACGGTCTATAACTTTACCCAAAACCATCGTACCACCCGGGAGGCTGTTCGGGTAGGGGTGGCCTATGGCAGCGACGTGAAGCTCGTGACAAAGCTCCTGTTGCAGGCGGTGGGGGAGCAGAAAGGCGTCCTGAAGCAACCCAAGCCTTTTGTGCTTTTCGATGACTTTGGGGATTCCGCCCTGCTTTTCGCGGTGCACTTTCACATCCATGACGTCTTCTCGGATCCCAGGTTGAAGAGTGAGATCCGCTACCGGATCGATGAACTTTTCCGGGAGAACAAGGTCACTATCCCGTTCCCGCAGCGGGATGTGCATTTCTTTGCCCACACACCTGTTCAGGTGTCCGGGGATTCCGATGCCCGCAAGCCGAAGGGTGAGGGGTAGGAATTGAAGTGGGCCGGATGCAGTGGCAGTTGGCAGTGGAATTTTAGAGGTTGTACAAGGTTCAAAGTTCAAAGATGGCAGTTGCCAGAAGCAAGGGCCGAGCACTAAATAAGATTCGGAAATGACTGAACCGGAAATAAAAATCCTGAGGGAAACCATGTTGGTGGGGAACAAGTCCAGGATGTCCTTTGCAAAAAACACCACTGCCGCGCTTTGGGAGGAATTCATGCCGCTCCGAAGGCAAATTAAGCATCGATTGGATGCTGCCCTCTATTCGGTGGAGGTATATGAGGATGTAGATTTCTTCAGGAATTTTGATCCTGAGCGGGAATTTGAGAAATGGGCCGCTGTTCGCGTCAGCACCTTCGCCTCCCTACCCGCAGAACTGGAGACACTGCTGATCCCGCCAGGTTTATATGCGGTCTTTACGTATCAGGGAAAAGCAAGCGAAGCCTCCGGGATGTATCGCTACATTTACAGCACCTGGATTCCGGGATCCGGCTACACCCTTGACCAAAGGCCGCATTTCGCATTAATGGGATCAAAATACCGGGGCGAACACCCTGATTCTGAAGAGGAACTCTGGATTCCGGTGAAGGAGAAAGACCACTCCTGATCAAATGGGGACTGGTATTTTCAACACCTGTAATAAAGGTTGTGCGGCCGTCTCCCGCCTCATAGAAAGAGTCCAAAGATTTGTACCTTGTAAACCGTCTATGGTAAAAAAATACCTGCTTCCCATCGTCCTTATTTTGCTGGTTTCCTGCAGTGACAAAGAGCGGAAGCAGGGACTGACCATTGCTGTGGCAGCGAATATGCAATTCGCCATGGAGGAGATCGCCATGGCTTTTAAGGAAAACACCGGGCTGTCCTGTGACCTCGTTATCGGATCTTCCGGAAAACTGACCGCCCAGATTGTGGAAGGCGCTCCGTTTGACGTCCTGGTATCCGCCGATATGAAGTACCCGAAATCGCTTCAGGAAAGAGGCCTGGCAGAAACCGACCCGGAGGTTTATGCCTATGGAAGCCTCGTGCTCTGGACGCTGAATGACAGCCTCGACCTGTCTCTGACCCTTTTGAAAGCGGAGCAAATAAGGCATATTGCCCTGGCCAATCCCAAAACGGCTCCCTACGGGGTGGCTGCAGAGGATGTGCTGAGGCATTACGGCCTGTACGAAGAGGTAAAACACAAGCTTGTTTTCGGGGAAAGTATCGCCCAAACCAATCAGTTTATCACCTCGGGTGCCGCAGAGGTTGGGTTTACCGCCCTCTCAGTGGTTTTGGGTCCTCAGATGCAGGTGCAGGGGCGGTGGATCACTCCGGATCCAGCCTCCTACCAGCCTATTTCCCAGGGGTTGGTCGTGATTCGCAAAGGACGTGGCGGTAATACAGGGGGGATCGCCTTCCGCGATTTTTTATTTTCAGCCCGGGCAAGGGAAATTCTGGCTAAATTCGGATATACCACAAATGAATAGCTACAGCGGACATATCGGAAAAGTCGAAACCAGCGGAGCTTTATCCATGGCTACGGTGATCCTTTCCGGAAACGTGGAAATCACTGCCATTGTGATCGAAACCCCTGAATCGGCCGAATATCTTAAGGAAGGCAACCCGATATCCGTATTGTTCAAGGAGACAGAGGTAATCCTCTCCACCGGCCCGATCGGGAAAATCGGCATACAGAACCGAATCCCCGGGGAGGTTCGGAAAGTGGAGGCCGGATCCCTGCTCAGCAAGGTGGCGCTGGATACGCCGCTGGGTAAAGTAGAAGCCATTATAGCCTCCGGGGAACTAAAATCCCTTGGGCTTACCGAAGGAGACCAGGCTACTGCCCTGATCAAAGTTAATGAAGTCATGTTGTCTGCCTTATGAACTGGGAACCCCTTATCCTGACCTTTAAACTGGCCCTTGTGACCACAGGGTTGTTGCTGGTGCTTTCCATTCCCCTGGCATACTGGCTGGCATATTCGCGTTCGCGGGTGAAACCCGTGGTGGAAACCCTGGTGAGTATGCCGCTGGTATTGCCGCCCACGGTCCTCGGTTTTTACTTCCTGGTGGCCTTCAGTCCCGGCAATGTTTTTGGAAGCTGGCTGGAGCAGTGGCTGGGATTGCAGTTGGTATTTTCCTTTCAGGGGTTGGTACTGGCTTCCATCCTCTACAGCCTTCCCTTTATGGTGCACCCGATTCAGTCCGGCCTTTCCGGTCTTTCCCCATCCCTGAAGGAGGCTTCCTATGTGATGGGAAAATCCAGACTGACCACCCTCTGGAAGGTCCTCCTCCCGAACATCCGCCCTTCCCTGCTGACAGGGATCGTTTTGGCCTTTGCCCATACGGTAGGGGAATTTGGGGTGGTGCTGATGATCGGGGGGAATATCCCAGGACATACCAAGGTAGCTTCCATCGCCATTTACGATGAAGTGGAAGCCCTTAATTACGGGGCCGCCAATTTTTATTCGGCCGTCCTTTTTGCAATTACCTTTTGTATCCTCCTGCTGGTTTATCTGGTCAATGGGGGGTATGTAAAACGATTCTGGAAATGATTTCCTGTGCTATTGAAAAAGTCCTGAGCGCTGCCGGGGGGGAGATGAAACTCCACCTTGAACTGGAACTGAAGAAAGGGGAACTAATAACCCTCTACGGGGAATCTGGTGCCGGTAAAACTTCCGCCCTTCGGATGCTGGCCGGTCTGCTGACCCCTGATCGCGGCAGGATCGTTGTGGGCGGGCATACCTGGTTTGATTCCGAAAAGAATATCAACCTGAAACCCCAGCAGCGCAACCTGGGTTTTGTATTCCAGGACTACGCTCTCTTTCCCCATATGACGGTTCGGGAAAACCTGGAATATGGCGCAAGGCAAGGAAAGGACAATGCCCTGGTTTCCCATCTCATCGAGATGGTTGCCCTCGGGGACCTGCAGAACCGAAAGCCAGATACCCTTTCAGGAGGGCAGAAACAGCGGGTGGCACTGGCCCGTGCCCTGGTGGGAAAGCCGGAACTTCTGCTACTGGATGAGCCGCTTTCCGCCCTGGACGCCAGGATCCGTTCCAAGTTACAGGACGATATCCTGGCCCTGCACCGGGAATTTGGCCTGACGACGCTTCTGATAAGCCATGACCTAAATCAGCGGCAAATTCAGGTTTACCGGACAGGTCTTAAAGATTGAAGCGGCCGGGGTCGTGCATATCGTGACGGTCCTGATACAGAACCAGCTCGTCAAAGTGGTGGCACAGGAGAAGGAGATTCGCGAGCTGAAGATCGGGGATCGGATACTGGTGGCTTCCAAGGCCTTCAATCCGGTACTATATAAACTGGATTCCTGAGGAATCCGGTCGTTTTGCTGGTTTCCAGCCCCAGGAAGTCATAATTTTGAATTTGGAACGTTTATTGTTCCATAGCGGTTTGTGGACGGGAGTCGCCGGAGAGATTAGGGAGAGTTGGCATTCTGCAGCAGCAGTTGGCCGTAAAAGGCTCTAACCTTATAACTTTGAATCTTCCAACCCAGGGGTAAAATTTAATTTGTGTCTATAACAGGCCCTAAAAAACGTATTCAAGCAGATGTCAAAAATACTGGTCATAGAAGATGAAGCCGCCATCAGAAGGGTGTTGGTCAAGATTCTGAACGAAGAAAACGAGAAATACGAGATTGAGGAGGCCGAGAACGGGGTTTCGGGAATGGACAAGATCCGTAAATCGGATTACGACCTCGTACTTTGTGATATAAAAATGCCCAAAATGGACGGGGTGGAGGTGTTGCAGGAGGCGCGAAAAACAAAACCCGAAATTCCATTTATCATGATTTCGGGGCACGGGGACCTGGATACGGCAGTACAGACCATGCGCCTCGGGGCATTTGATTATATCTCCAAACCACCTGATCTGAATCGCCTGCTGACGACCGTTCGCAATGCCCTCGACCGGAAGGAACTGGTCGCTGCGAATAAAAGGCTCAAAAAGAAGGTGAGCAAGAACTTCGAAATGATCGGAGATAGTTCGGAGATACAGCAGATAAAGGAAATGATCGAAAAAGTAGCCCCTACCGATGCCCGGGTGCTCATTACGGGATCCAACGGTACGGGGAAGGAACTGGTAGCGCACTGGATTCACCAAAAGAGCTCCCGTTCCGCTGCTCCTTTTGTGGAGGTCAATTGTGCGGCTATCCCCTCTGAATTGATAGAAAGTGAATTGTTTGGGCATGTCAAAGGGGCCTTTACCTCGGCCGTAAAGGACCGGGCGGGGAAGTTTGAAACGGCCAACAAGGGCACCCTTTTTCTGGATGAAATCGGGGATATGAGCCTCTCGGCACAGGCAAAAGTGTTGCGGGCATTACAGGAAAACAGGATTTCAAGGGTGGGGTCCGACAAGGATATCAAAGTAGATGTACGGGTGGTGGCCGCCACGAACAAAGACCTTCAGAAGGAAATCGAGGAGGGTAATTTCCGGGAAGACCTGTACCACAGACTGGCTGTGATCCTGATCCGGGTGCCGGACCTGAACGAACGACGGGAAGATATCCCATTGCTCATTGAACACTTTGCAACCAAGATCAGCGAAGAACAGGGAACGACCCCCAAGGCATTCTCAAAAGACGCCATCCGGCTCCTGCAGGAATACGACTGGACCGGTAACATCCGGGAACTGCGCAACGTGGTGGAGCGGCTTATCATTTTGGGAGGCGCTAAAGTTAGTGCGGAGGACGTAACCCTCTTTGCCAGCAAATGAGAAAGGTCATGCCTTAGTGGTTGCATTGCCGCAGGCGATACAGGGCTTTTTCAGAGATTTCCTTCATACGTGAATTGAAGAATTTTTTTGCGGGGCTCTGGTCGCCGCGGTCCAGCTGTGTTTGGCTATGGATCTGAATACGCCGGACAAAATCGAGGGCTTCTCCACAGGGGACGCTTTCCACGACCTCATTCAGGGAGTCCTCGTAGTTCCGAAGTGCTTCTTCAATCCTCGTTTCCAGTGTCTTTTCTTCCTCCGGGTCACGCCTGGCCTGTGTTTGGGTAAGCGTGGAATTCGCAACAGCTAACAGTTCCTGCCCGAAGGGACGGTCGTGTGTTATCTCGTGTTGCCTTAGGGCCTCCCGGGCGGCTTTTATGTATTCCATGGCCCGTGACAGCGGGATGCGCGCGCCTTCGAGGCTGGTAACCCGGGTGGAAAGCTTCAGGTTTTCCAGGCTTTCCATCAGGTTTTTACGGGCGTAATCACACCCGCAAGCCTCGAGTTGTGCTTTGGACTTTTCGATGGTATTCAGGGCATTGAACGCGTAGTGGTGAATCAGGCTGAGGTCATTTTCTTTCAGGGCCTGTCCGGTTTGTTCCTTTACCATGCCGATCATGGTCAGCGTGCTGGCACATTCCTTTTCCGAGGAAGCGGATATCAGGATCAGGGAAGCCCCCAGTCCCAACAAAAGTTGAACTAGCTTCATACCACAGGTTTTCAGCCGGATAATTAGTAGAGTCTGGTAAAAGTACCTGAACCCTGCTGTGCATCCGAATTTATTCGATTATTCACCCTTCCTTAAGGGCCTGTGGCAGGGCGATCTCACTGCTCCCGATCAAAGGGGCTTTTTCAGGGGGGAATTACCCGAAAACCTCAAATTGTTTTATCTTACCGCCATGAAGAAAATCGATGAAGCGACCTACCGCGCGGACCCCACAGTACAGCTTTCTGACCGGGATACCTTTGAGGACTTTGGAAAGAGCGAGCGTAAACTGGAGAAAAAACTGCGCCAGGTCAGGAAGGACCTCGGAGATTTTCAGGACAAAATGTACGCCCACGGAAAGTACGCTGTTCTGGTATGTCTGCAGGGGATGGACACGGCTGGAAAGGACAGCCTGATCCGGGAGGTTTTCAAAGATTTCAACGCCAGAGGTGTGGTCGTAC
>JARRQA010000034.1:0-11988 GCA_037382325.1 Robiginitalea sp. | reverse complement strand
GCCCGTATGGCTTTTCTGACTGGGAGGCACTTCAGCGCCTGCTGGAAGGGGGCAGTGGCAAACAACTAATTTCCGCCACTCATATTTTGCTAAGGGACCGGCAGTACCTGCTTTTAAAGGAACAAACCCCTCAGGACCCAAAAAGTTACGAGGTCGACCTGGGCGTGTACCGCCCGGAAGCACCTATAGCCCTTGAGCTCACCGAAGTGAAGGAGCGGGGACCGGCCTCCGGGAATGTACTATACGTGGACCGGGAAACGTTAAAGGAGGGGCTTCAATTACGTAAATGGCGTAAAGGGGATTATTTTTACCCTCTCGGAATGGATGGAAAGCAAAAAATCTCCAAATATTTCAAGGATCACAAATTCAGCCGGTTTGAAAAGGAAGCGCAATGGCTTCTTTGCAGCGGGGATGATATCGTGTGGATTGTCGGACACCGGGCAGACGATCGGTTTAAGGTACGGAAAGACACAACCCAAATACTGAAGATTGAGTGGAAAGATTCACAAGAAGCATATTAGTTGGTATACTTTTGGTTTCGGCCTTCCTGAACCCAGGGTGGAGTCAGGCGGATATCCCTCCGGTTAGCTGGGAACAACAACTCATCAGACATTCGGACAGCAGCCTTACCCTGGTGCTTGAAGCGACCATTGAGAAAGGATGGCACCTGTATTCCCAGCATACCCCGGAGGGCGGTGCCCTGCCAACCGAATTCACTTTTGTGGGAGCAGGCGATGGCTATGAAGTTCTCGGGCCCGTGCAGGAAAGTGAGACCCGCACGGCTTACAGTGATATTTTTGAGGTGGATGAGACCTTCTTCGAGGGCACTGCCCGCTTTACCCAGGAAATCCTGATTACCAACCCGGAGTTGCCCGGAATTCAGGTGGATATTTTCTACCAGGCCTGTAAAGAGGTTTGTATCGGGGATGAAAGGACCTTTCTTTTTTCGCTCACCGAAACCCCCTTTATTCCTGAAATGGAAACCCTCGATGAAGCAGCCCTGACCAAAGCAGCTCAGCTGACGGTAGACCTGAAAAACCGAAAGATGCTGGAGCGGGATGCCAATTCCCAGACCCTTCAGCAGCAAGGGTTTTGGGTGATCTTCGGGCTGGGATTCCTCGGCGGGCTCATCGCCCTGCTGACCCCCTGTGTGTTCCCGATGATCCCGCTTACGGTCTCTTTCTTTACCAAACAGGGAGGAAGCCGCTCCCGGGGGATTGCCAATGCCGCGTTTTACGGATTTTGTATTGTACTGATCTATTTTTTGCTGAGCCTGCCCTTTCACCTTTTTGATTCGGTGGATTCGCAAATCCTGAATACGATTGCGACCAACATCTGGCTGAACTTATTTTTCTTTCTGGTTTTTGTGGTTTTTGCGTTTTCCTTTTTCGGGTATTACGAACTTACCCTGCCATCTTCCTGGGCGTCCAAAGCGGATGCTGCCTCTAATCGCATCGGGGGCGGAATCGGGATTTTCTTTATGGCCCTCACCCTGGCTATTGTTTCATTCTCCTGTACCGGACCCATTCTGGGAGGGCTTTTAGGAAGTACTGCGCTGGCGGAAGGGGATGTGGCCTACAACCTGACGGCCGGTATGCTCGGGTTTGGCCTGGCGCTGGCGCTGCCCTTTGCGCTTTTTGCCATGTTCCCATCCTGGTTGCAACGCCTCCCCAGTTCCGGAGGCTGGATGGAAACAGTAAAGGTAGTGCTTGGCTTTATCGAACTGGGGCTCGCCTTAAAGTTCCTTTCCAATGCGGATTTGGTTGGAAACTGGGGTATATTCAAAAGGGAGGTTTTCCTGGGCATCTGGATTCTGCTGGCAGTATTGCTGGCTGCCTATCTCCTGGGGTTTTTCCGGTTCAAAGCTTCTCAGCAGAAATCGGGTAGTACCGGATGGAAGCTTGGAGGAACGGTTCTGTTGCTCGCCTTTGCCGGCTATCTTTCCTATGGGATGTTTACCGGGGCGCCTCTGAAGCTTCTGAGTGGCTTTCCGCCACCGGATTTCTACAGTTTCAGGCAGTCAGAATCCGATTGTCCCCTGGGCCTGGAGTGCTATAAGGACTTTGGGGAAGGGGTCCGTCAGGCCAAAATGGAACGAAAACCAGTATTGCTGGATTTTACGGGCTGGGCATGTGTCAATTGCCGGAAAATGGAGGAACAGGTTTGGAGCAACCCGGAGGTTTTCCGGTTGCTGCGGGACGAATACATTCTGGTATCTCTCTATGTGGATGACCGGACTGATTTGCCAGAGTCGGATCAATTCACTTTTGAGTACGGAAGCGGAAGGCAGAAGCGGATTGAAACTGTGGGAGATTACTGGAGCACCTTTCAAAACCAGAATTTCGGGGCCGTATCACAGCCCTTTTACGTATTGTTGTCTCCTGAACTTGAAATCCTGGCCCCGCCCGTACAAAATACAGATGTCGCCAGCTATCAGGCCTGGCTTCGGGAAGGCCTCTCGGAATTCCGGTCAGCAGACGTTCCGGCCGAGTCCGGCATCGACCCTTTTCAGTAAGGAAGACTTTTTCGGGAGCATCGTAAGGAAAAGGTATTTTAAATTTGTTCGGAAAGGGATTATCTTTAACTCCGTTCATTTAACCAGCCACCTTTGAGACTATTCAAACGAATCCTCGCAATCCTGGCCGCAGTGCTAATGGTACTTCTGCTGGCCGGGTTTTTCTTTGTGCAACATTTAAAGCCCTCCTATGAGGGTACTCATGAAATGCCCGGAAACCGGGATTCCGTTACGGTTTATTTCGATACCTACGGGATACCGCATATCTATGCCGAAAACGAAGCCGATGCCTTCAGAGCCCTCGGGTATGTGCATGCCCAGGACCGCCTTTGGCAGATGGAGCTCCTCAGGCGTATAGCCCCGGGAAGGCTTTCCGAGGCCTTTGGAGAAGACGCCCTGCCCAATGACCGGTTTTTTGTCAGCCTGGGGATTGATGAGGCCAGCAGGGCCCTCCTCGCCAATCTGGACCCTGGGGATCCATCCGTATTCATGGCAGAGGCATACCTGGAAGGGGTCAACCGGTTTATAGAAGAGGGGCCAACCCCTCTTGAGTTCTACCTGACCGGTCTGGAAAAAGAGCCTTTTACCCTCACGGATGTTTATAATACCATAGGATACATGGCGTTTAGTTTCGCCATGGCCCATAAAACGGATCCTTTCCTGATGGAAGTAAAAGACCGGCTTGGCATGGAATACGTCTCGGCCCTGCTCGAGGAATCCCCTTCCAACACCACCATGATCCGTACCTTCGACCAAAGGTCTGCGGGAGCAGGTTCTCATGAGGTCTCCGCAGCCATAGGTAAGATCCTCGCCACTACTCCGTTGCCGGCACTGGAGGGGAGCAACTCCTGGGTCCTCGGACCTGAAAAGACCCGAAGCGGTAAGGTAATCCTCGCCAATGACCCTCATATCGGCTTTGCCCAGCCCTCTGTATGGTATGAAGCGCACCTGGTAGCACCCGGCTTTGAGAAGTACGGATACTTCCTGGGCGGGGTCCCCTTTCCACTGCTGGGTCACGACCGGAATTTGGCCTATGGGCTGACCATGTTCGAGAATGACGATATTGATTTTTATTCAGAAACCCCGGACCCGGAAGACAGCACCCGGTATAAACGACCGGAAGGATGGAAGTCTTTTGAAACCTCCGCCGTGGAAATTCCGGTAAAGGGACAACCGCCCGTGACCTTTGAATACCGGAAAACGGATAGGGGCCCCGTCATAAATGGGGTGATTGAATCGCTCCGGGACGCCGGTCCGGTCAGCATGTCCTGGGTCTATACGCAAGGGGATAACAGGGTTTTGCAGGCCCTTTACGGCATCAGTCATGCCTCAGATCTGACCTCGTTCGAAAAGGCAGTCACGGACATCCATGCCCCCGGCCTGAATGTGATGTACGGGGATGCCGAAGGCAATGTAGCCTGGTGGGCGGCTGCCCGGCTGCACGAAACCCCGGACAGTCTCTCTACGAAGCTTTTTCTGGATGGTTCACGGATGGCGGAGCCTGTGGAGCTCCCCTTTGATCAGAACCCGAAAGCCATCAATCCGCCCTGGGGGTATGTGTATTCTGCCAACAACCAGCCGGATACTACAGAGGTGGGACTGATCCCCGGATACTACCTCCCGGAGAATCGCGCCCGAAGGATTGAGGAACTCCTTGCGCCCCAAAGTGACTGGGATCGGGAAGGAGTCATGAAAATGATCACCGATGTAACCTCTCCGGTCAATCCGGAAATCGCCGCCAGATTCATCGATGCCATGGCAGGAGTTTCCCTCCCGGAAGCTGAAAGGGCCATGCTGGAAGCGCTGGAAGCGTGGAATGGGGAGGCGGACCTGGAAAGCAAGGAATCCGTCCTCTTCCACCGTTGGGTGTACCAGGTCCTGGCACATACCTTTCGGGATGAGCTGGGCCCCGAAGGTTTTGCGGCCCTGCTCCGTACCCATCTTGTAAAAAGACTGATCGCTCCGATTAGCCAAAAGGATGAGTTTATCTGGTGGGATGATATAACCACCGAGGACCGGATAGAGACCCGGACCGGCATTGTGCAGAAAGCTTTCCGGGCTGCCATGGCCTCCATTGAGTCGGATTTTGGAGGTATTGCAGGAGATTGGGGCTGGAAAGATGTACATACTGTGGAGTACAGCCACCCGCTGGGGCGGGTTGCTGCCCTGAGGTCATTTTTTAATGTGGGCCCCTTCCCGGTGCACGGGACCAGGGAGGTCATCAACAACCTCATGTTCCCCTATGATTCCACCGGGTATTATCGGGTAAGTGCGGGGCCTTCCACGCGGAGGGTTATCGATTTTTCGGATCCGGGCGAAAGCCGGAGTATCCTTCCAACCGGGCAATCCGGAAACCCCTTCAGCCCGCATTACGAGGACCAGGCCCCTCTTTATATTCAGGGAAAGTTCCGGAAAATGCTTCTTGATCCGGAGGATATTCGCCAAAATTCGGAATCTTTGCTTATATTTCATTCAAAGGATTAATCGTTTTTCGTCCTTTGATTATTCCCATGGCAAAGTGGGAGCGCATCTATTTTAATCCCCATGATTAAATCCCGCTTTGTCTTACTACTCCTTTTCCTGTCCGCTTTCGGACTGCATTCCCAGGTGGTAACAAAAGGTATTACCATGGCGTTTCAGGAGATCAGCATCCCACAAGCCCTGGAGAAGTTGACAGCAGGAAGCGACGTTAGGGTGTACTTTCAGGAAGGCTGGTTCTCGGATAAAAAAGTATCGGGAAGTTATGTGAATCAAACTCCGGAATTCATTCTGCAGGACTTGCTGGAAGGTACTGAAATCAATCTCTACAGGTACGACCCAAATACTTTTGTGCTCACCCGCAACAATATTATTTACGACCAACTCCCCGAAGGCTTTTTCGGAAGGGAAGCGGATAGCCTGGTACTTCCCGGGCCTGAAGGAAAGGAGCCTTCTGTAACGAATGTCACCCCTGTATTTGTTAGCCAGGGGGACCTGTCTACGGCCCCGGAAGTGGAAACTGTCCGGATTGGGAAACAAAACCTTGCGGATCCCCGTCAATCTTTTCTTCTTTCGGGCATCGTCCGGGAACGGGAGTCCAGCCGTCCCCTTCCAGATCTCGTAATCCTCGAAAGAAATCACGGCCTGGGTACTGCCACGGATTCCAGCGGCTACTACGAGATACGACTGCCGGCCGGGGTCAACTTTCTGGAGACCCGCTCCGTGGGAAAGCAGGGGGAACGAAAGCAGGTTATCCTTTACAACGACGGGCAGTTGGACTGGTTTGTGGAAGAAGGGGTAGAGCAACTGGAAGAGGTCGTGGTGGAAGCCCAACAGGACCGGAATGTGGAAGAGGTGGTCTCAGGCACTCAGGTAATCAACGCCGAGGAAAGTAAGGACATTCCGCTCGTGCTGGGAGAACGGAACATTTTGGATGTAGCGGCGTCCCTTCCCGGAATTTCCAGGGCAGGGGAGGGGGCGCTCGGACTGAATGTACGCGGCGGCCGGACAGATCAAAACATGTTCCTGCTCAATGAGGCCATCGTGTACAACCCTACCCATTTTTTCGGGATCTTCCAGGCCCTGAATCCGTTTGTAACCCAGCAGGTAGAAATTTTCAAGGGGGTGATCCCGGTGGAATACGGGGGAAGATTGTCCTCGGTTTTCGATATCCAGACGAAAGACGGCAGCACAGATGGGATCGCCGGGGAAGGTTCGGTCGGCCCGGTAACGGCAAACCTCGCTTTGGAAATCCCTGTCCAAAAAGATAAATCCTCTTTGGTCCTCGGTGGGAGGGTGGCCTATTCCGACTGGATCCTCAGGGCCCTCGACGATGAAGACCTCAGCAACAGCACGGCTTCCTTTTACGATGTGATTGCCACCTATACGGACCGGCTTAACGAGAATAACCGGATTAAGGCAACGGGCTACTACAGCAAGGACCGGTTCAGCATCACGGCGGATTCCACCTTCCGGTATTCCAACCGGGCAGCCTCCGTGGACTGGAACCACCGGTTTAACGAAAAGAACAATGCCTCTTTCAGCCTTGCCAACAGCCGGTATGCCTTCGATATTGGGTACGATGCCGATTCAAACACCGACTTTAACCTTGGGTATTCCGTGGAAGAAACCGAACTCAAGGTCCTCAACCGGTTTCGTCTCAATGACCGCCATCGCCTTGTCTATGGGCTTTCCGGAAAATATTACCAGGTGAGGCCCGGGACCCTGGAGCCCGAGGGCTCAGATTCCGATATCGCCTTTCAGGAATTGGCAAAGGAACAGGGTCTTGAAGGCGGGGTTTTTATTTCCGATGACTGGGAGGCCACAGAAAAACTCAGCCTGAGTGCGGGGGTCCGCCTTTCACTTTACACCGCACTGGGGCCTGCTGAGCAAACGGTTTACACCCCCGGCCAACCCAGGAACACTACCACGGCAATTGACACCCTGACCTATGACGGGGGGGAAACGATTAAAACCTACGGAGGGCCGGAAGTGCGTTTTTCAGCCCGGTACCTGCTGGATCCCACCTTATCCGTTAAGGCAGGCTTTAGCAATATGTATCAGTATATCCATACCCTGACCAACACGACCACAGTTTCACCTCTGGACACCTGGAAACTCAGTGATCTCAATATCCGCCCACAAACGTCACAACAGGTCACCCTGGGATTTTTCAAAAACCTGGAAGATGGGCTGGAGGCCAGCGTGGAGGGGTATTACAAGTGGTCCCAGGATGTGCTTGACTTCAAGACAGGCGCACAGATACTGCTAAATGAGGCGATAGAAACCGAGGTCATCCAGGGAGATGGAAAGTCCTACGGGGTAGAATTCCTGCTGAAAAAGAACAGGGGAAAATTAAATGGCTGGCTGGGATATACCTATTCCCGCTCCCTGATTCGTTTTGAGAGTCCTTTTCCGGAAGAACGCGTCAACAACGGAGAATTCTTTCCCTCGAATTACGACAGGCCCCATGACATCAGCCTGATTGCAAACTATAAGTTTACCCAACGATACAGCGCTTCCCTGAATTTTGCCTATCAGACCGGAAGGCCGGTGACCTACCCGATCGGGCAATTTAATTTCAACAATGCGGATTACGTATTTTACAGCGACCGGAATGCCCAGCGGATTCCGGATTATATCCGCCTGGATTTGGGGATCAATATCGAGGGAAACCACAGAAAGAACAAGCTGGCCCACAGTTTCTGGACCATATCGGTATACAATGTCCTGGGAAGGAACAATCCGTATTCCCTGTTTTTTGTGACCGAGGACGGGCAGGTAAAGGCCTTGCAGAGCTCCATCTTTGCGATTCCAATCCCGTCAATAACGTATAATTTTAAGTTTTGAGATAAGGCACTTCAGGATAGGTCATGAAAAAAACCGCATATTTTATAGGAATTGTCTTGATGGGAATCTATTCCTGTATAGAGGAGGTGGATATAGCCACGGATCTGGAGTCGACAGTGGATCTGGATGATATTCTCGTGGTAGAGGCCACTATTACAGATCAACTGGAATTTCAATCGGTATTGCTCAGCAAGCCCTCCCCATTGGGGGCCGACACGGTTCGAATCGAGGAACAAAACGCTCTTGTCCTGGTGCAGGAAAGTAGTGGAGCGTCCTATACCTTTTCAGAAGTGGCCCCTGGCACCTACCAGTCCGACCAGCGATTTGCGGCCAATGGCGGAAATTCCTATACACTGCAAATTGCTCTGGAAAACGGCAGGGAATATGTATCGACCCCTGAGAAGCTAGCCGGCACCTCGGTCATCGATGATCTTTATGCAGACCGCATTTTGTCGGATACCGGGGTCGACGGGATCGGGATTTTCGTCGACAGTTCAACTCCGGATACCCAATTTGGAAACTATAAATACACCTATGAGGAAACCTATAAAATAATCGCCCCGAACTGGACGGCCTTAGAATTTGAAATCCTAAATGACGGATCCGAGCCCGGGAGCGTCCCCGCCGTGCAATTGATCGAAAGGACACAGGAAGAAGAAGTGTGCTATAATACAGTACCTTCCACCGAGGTAATCCTCTCCGAAGGTACCACACTCGCCGATGGCCAATCGGTAGGCAACCTTATCCGTTTTGCGGGCAGTGAAAATCCGATCATCTCACACAGGTACAGCATCCTGGTGCGGCAATACCTGCAAACCCCGGCAGCGAATAGTTTTTACAGGAGCCTCAGGGATTTTTCTTCCAGTGACAACATCTTCAGTCAGGTCCAGCCAGGGTTGCTGGAAGGCAACATACGTCCGGTACAGGAAAACAACTCCTTTGTCCTGGGGTATTTTGAAGTGAGCTCTGTCGCAGAATCCCGATTGTTTTTCGATTATGTGGATTTTTTTCCGGGGGAATCCCTGCCGCCCTATTTTGGAGACACAAATTGCGACCGTTTTATCATTCCCCTCCTGGGAGACCCCGCACGTGACGGGCCCGTACCCGATAACGTCACATGTGGGCAGACCTTACTGGAATTACTCGCACAGGAGGAAGTTGAATTTTATATAGACAACGATATCCCCCCGGGGGAATGTCAGGGGCCTTACATCGTAACCTTTAGGCCATGCGGGGATTGTACGGTTCTCGGAAGCAATGAAGTACCTGAATTCTGGATTGAATGAACGATTGATGAAGCAGATTTATAAAGTATTACTCGTCTTAGGTATTTTCCTGATCGGCCTCAGGACAGTGGGACAGGTACGCATCACCAACGAGGAAGAGCTGGAATTGCTGAGAGCCACTCCCCTGGAAACGATCTACCTGCACAGCAATGCCACCCTGTTTTTCCCCGGGGAATACCTCTATTACAGCCTCTACACGATCAATACGCAAACCTACCGCCTCAGCGATATCAGCAAGGTTGCCTATGTACAGCTGATCGGGGAAAGAGGCAAAGTTGTTTTTACCCAGAAAGTCTCCCTCGATGGGGGCAAGGGGCAGGGGGACTATTTTTTCCCCACAGACCTTCCCTCGGGGAATTATAAATTGGTGGGCTTTACGCATTGGATGAAAAACGCCGGGATTTCCCAGTTTTTTATGTCAGACCTTACGTTTCTGAATCCATATCGGTCAGACCAGAATGTCTTTCTGAGTGACGGTACGCGAGCAGATTCTTGCCCCCCGGGAAGTGCTGAAGACACCGAAGACGAAGAAGGGTCCTCCAATTCCGAGCTGGGCCTCGTACTGGAAATCACCTCCTTTGCACCCGGGGAAGCCGCCCGGATAAGATTGCGGAATTACAAGGGGGCTTTGGGCCATGGAACGTACTCCCTATCCATCCGGAAGGTGGATGAGTTTCCAGCTGCAGGCCATATCCCGGCAACGAAATTCTCCAGTCGCTACCCTGACCTGCAACAAACAATCCCACAACGGGTAAACGATATCCTGGCCATCCCTGAACAGCGGGGTGAACTTATTTCCGGCCGCGTGTTTGAAAAAGACACTAAAACCCCTTTGAGGGGCCGGATGCTGGCCCTTTCCCTGCCGGGAGCCAACTTTCAAATCAAAAAAGCCCTGACTGATCTCGAAGGCAAGTTTTACACTTATGTCACGAGGCCTTTTCAGGAGCAAAGCGGAATCGTGGAACAACTTCCCCCGGGAAGAGCTCCCGGTACCTTTGAGTGGAATTCCCCGGACAGATGGGAAGGAAATATCCACTGTTTTTACCATTTTGAACTTAAGGAGGACATGAAGGAGGCGATCCGTAAGCGCAGTATCCACAATCAAATAGAAAACAGTTATTTCGAGGTAAAACCAGACACGCTCCAGGCCCCTGAGGCTTCGGGTCCTTTTGAAGGAGAAAAACCTATTATTTATCAGCTGGAAGACTACACCCGCTTTCCCACCCTTCGTGAAACGATAATTGAAATTCTGGAAAACGTCTGGATTAAGCGCGAGGATGCGAAGACAGATAATATCATGGTCTATCTCCCAGGGGAGACGGCCGCGGGCCAATTCGGCTCAACAAGGGCCATGGTGGTTGCCGATGGTATCCTGGTCCCCGACCACGGAGCCTTCCTGGAATACGATGCCCGAAAAATAAGCACCGTTAAAGTGATCCGGCAGAAGTACCTGCTCGGGGGAACTGAATACAATGGGGTGCTTGTGGTGGAGACCCTGGACAGGCAATATGAGGCTGACTGGGAGTCCGAATACGGCGCCCGCTTTCCCTACTTGCCTCCCGTCCCCCTCAAGTCCTATTTCCGGCAGGGAAAACCCGATGCCCATATTCCGGATTTCCGGTATCAACTCCTGTGGGAACCGAATATGCAGTTGGATGGACCGGGTGAAACCGTTTCCTTCTACACTTCTCAGGTGCCTGGCCGATATGAAATAGTGCTCGAGGGATTTACCACCTATGGCAAGCCCATCTCCCTGAAAGCCTATATTGAGGTAAAAGAAGAGTAGACCCAGCCCCTTGGTTTCAAATGTCCGGATCGTATTGCAGCGGCCCGGGAGGCGGCAGTTTCAGTTCATTGAGGAGTTTGTAGTAACGGGGATCCTTCTGGAGGTTGTCATCCGCCAGATAAATCCGTACCCCCCAGGGATACCAGGCATGTCGCTTTCCTTTTTCCAGATATTCAAAGGTTTTGTCAAAATCTCCTTTGGCGTGGTACAAAAAGGAAAGGCTCAGGTTAAAGAAAGGACTCTCCGGAAAGCTCTCCAACTCGGCCAGGATCTTATTGCCTTCTTCCTCCCGTCCATGCCTGAAAAGATACGGCCCGTAATAAATATACCAGCCTTTATTGATGTCACAGGCCTTTTTCATGCTTTCCAGCCCGGCCTCCACGTCTCCCCGGTCTGCCAGCACCATCCCTTTTAGAACCAGCGCCAGGGCGTGGCGGCCGGTACGCATTTCAAAAACCTTGTCCAGTTCCGCCAAAGCCAGATCGTATTCTCCCACCCAGCGGTAAAGCTCTGCCATCCATACGGTGTGAAGGGGGGTAAACGGATCGATTTGCTGAGCCCGCTTGTGTTCTTCAATGGCTTCGTTCATCCTTCCGAACAAGGCCAGGTACCAGGACCGGTGGTAATGGTTGTATGCCATGTTGGGGTTCAGGGAATCTGCTTTCTTAAAAGCGTATTCTGCAAGGTCCCAGTCCCACCCGAAGTAGGTGTGGTAATGCGCCAGGGTAGCCCACCCATGGGCATTGAGGGAATCCAGTTGTATGGCGCGTTTGGAAGCAGCAAGCGCTTTGGGGAATACATCTTCCGGAGGCATAAGGCTGTGTCCCCAGGTGATGTATCCCTCCGCCATACTGGCATAGGTGTCCGGGTCTGCAGGGTTCCGGTCAATGGCTTCCTGCAGGTATACCAAACCTCTTTGCCAGTCTTCCACGGTCGATTTGCTCAGGTAGTATTTTCCCTTGAGATATAATTCATAGGTTTCCGGTCGGATGGACCTCAGTTCCCTCTGGACACGTCCCGTACCCCGGGGACCCAGGCCTATGAAATCGAGAATGTCTTCTGTTGCCGAAGCC
>JARRQA010000033.1:0-14539 GCA_037382325.1 Robiginitalea sp. | reverse complement strand
TATGCCGGGCAAGGGATGTTAAAGTGCGATATTCTGTTAGGGGGAGCCCCCTCCCCACCCCATATACAAATCTAACGGGATATCCTGCAAAAACCTATCAACCAAGTTTTTCCAAACCGGGATTGAAACCAACCTTTCAGGAAAGCGTTCCGCCGTATTCTTTACACCTTTGAATCTCATTCATCACTTACCTTTAGTTTGAGTTAGTTTGGTTGCAAAAACCGGTGCGGGGGCACCGGTTTTTTCTTTTGCAGAATCCCCGTACATCGATGTTTTCAAACGGGAGGCGTCTACCCTGTAACCAGCATTGCCTCGATAAACCGCAAATTCCCTCGATATCCGGACTTCAAGGGTGCATTTCATCGATAAATCCTGTTCCCAAATCCATTTCATTGGCATCTTATCCCATCAAACCTGACATTTGAATTGATTCTTTTACGAGAACATTAATAATTATGAAAGACCACCCTACCTTCGAATTATTTAATCACTACTGGCAAACCCTGCACAGATACCGGGGTGCCATCTTGTTTTGGATCTACCTCATGGCCATCATGGCCTATGCCTACCGCTGGGTAGAATACTAAAGCCACTCCACTTTCAGGACCCGGTCCGGCCGGTCCAAGTTCGGGATACAGAATAGTTTTAATTTTATCGTTCTTCTATCTTTGCGGGACACCTGCATTAGAACGGGTATGCATTCCCTTCCTGCAGGATTAAAACATCGTCTGATTTGTCCCGTAAGACCCTGCGAGCCCTTCTGATCTTTACGCGAAACCCGGAGCCCGGAAAATGTAAAACCCGGCTTGCCGCTGCCATTGGTGACCGGGCTGCCCTTAATATCTACCGATTCCTTCTCCGGCATACTGCTGCAATATCCCGGAAACTCCGGGGGATCGACAAACACGTATATTTCAGTGACCATCCCGGAGACGGCTCCTTCTGGGACCCCGATACGTTTCAGCACCACCTGCAAAAAGGAGAAGACCTTGGGGCGCGGATGCATCAGGCTTTCCTTGAAGCATTTGCCATGGGATATTCCCAGGTGGTCCTTATCGGCAGCGACCTCTACAACCTCACCACCGAAGACCTTACCGCTTCTTTCCGGGAACTGGATCGGCACGAGGTGGTTCTCGGGCCCGCCGCAGATGGTGGATATTACCTCATCGGGATGAAACGTCCGATCCCGGGGCTTTTCAGGGGAAAACATTGGGGAACGGAAACCGTGCTGAAGGACAGCCTGGTGGACCTGAAAGACTTCAGCACGTATATGCTGCCGGAGCGCAACGATGTGGACCGGTATGAGGATATTGAGGGCAATCCCATTTTTAAACCCTTTTTAAACCAGAAAGAATCATGACCAAAAAACAGATCATTGCATCTGCCGAGTACCTCTCTGAAAAGGGGTTTAAGAATCCAGAAATCGGCATTGTCCTCGGGTCCGGCCTCGGTAAGCTGGCCGAGGAAATTGAAGAAGTGAAAATCGCGCATTATCACAACATTCCCTTCTTTCCACTAGCCACTGTGGAGTTCCACAGCGGAAAACTCCTGTTCGGAAACCTTGAAGGAAAAAAGGTGGTGGTCATGCAGGGGCGGTTCCACCTCTACGAAGGCTACGAATTCACGGACATCACTTACCCCATCCGTGTGATGCACGAATTGGGTATCCACAAATTGCTTATCTCGAACGCAGCCGGGGCCATTAACCTCGACTACAGGAAAGGGGAGCTGATGCTGATCGAGGACCATATCAACCTGCAGGGGGGATCCCCCCTGGCCTTTAAGGGAGTAACCGATTTCGGAGATCGCTTTGTGGACATGAGCGAGCCCTATGACCCCGGGCTACGGTCGCAATTGCTGGAGATCGCCCGGGAAAAAGGAATTGTGCTGCACGAAGGGGTATATGCCTCTGTGGTAGGACCCCAACTGGAAACCCGGGCCGAATACCGGATGCTTAAAACCCTGGGAGCGGATTCCGTGGGGATGAGCACAGTACCCGAGGTCATCGTCGCCAACCAGCTGAAACTTCCCGTTGCGGCCATTTCCGTACTGACGGACGAATGCGACCCTGAGAACCTTGCCCCCATCAATGTGGCCGAGATTATCCAGGTTGCTTCTGAAGCCGAACCAAAACTGAATGCGCTATGCCGGGAACTTGTCCGCCGCATGTGACCAAGCTGCTGTAAGAATGTGAGCCTCCCCACAACTAATCATTCTGAAAGTCCTATTTTTAACCTTTTGATATCAGCACCGCTATGAGTTACCTGGATACTACCTCCGACCTGTACAGAGAAGCCGCCCTGAAACCTGAAGCAGGCCTTTGCTGCACCACCAACCCGGTTTGGCAGTTTCCCGGACTCTCCATTCCCGGGATCATGCAGGAGATGAATTACGGGTGCGGCAGCACCGTATCCGCCCAGGACCTGGTGGGAAACCCCAAAGTGCTTTATGTGGGCGTGGGAGGGGGTATGGAGCTGCTTCAATTCGCCTATTTTTCGAGGCAACCCGAAGGGGTGATCGGAGTGGATATAGTGGATGAAATGCTCGATCGGAGTGGATGGCGTGGATGAAATGCTCGAAGCCAGCCGTGCGAATTTTAAGCTCGCGGAAAAAGAAAACGACTGGTTCTCCGGGGACTTTGTCAAACTCGTCAAGGGAGATGCCTTACGGTTACCCATTGGCGATGCCAGCGTGGATGTGGCAGCCCAAAACTGCCTTTTCAACATCTTTAAGGAGGAAGACCTCCGGAAAGCGGTATCAGAAATGTACCGTGTGCTCAAACCCCACGGGAGGCTGGTGATGAGCGATCCTGTCTGCGATGTACCCCTGAGCGACACCCTGCGCAACGACGATCGCCTTCGCGCCCTGTGCCTCAGCGGGAGCATCCCGGTCAAAGAATATTTGAAAATACTCACGGATGCCGGCTTTGGGACTATCGAAGTACGGGCAAGGCGGCCCTACCGGGTACTCAGCCCAAACCATTATCCCGTCGGTCAGCTTATCCCGATAGAATCCATTGAGGTTGCGGCCATAAAAGATCCCATGCCGGAAGACGGCCCGTGTATCTTTACGGGAAAGACCGCCATCTATTACGGAAGGGAAGAATCCTACGACGATGGCAAAGGGCACATCCTGCTGCAAAACCAGCCCCTGGCCGTTTGCGACAAAACCGCAGCGGCCCTGCAGGCTGAAAATGCCGAGATTTATGTCAGCGAAAGCACCTGGCACTACCATGGGGGTGGCTGCTGCTGAAGGATATCCCGTGAGGAAGGCAGCCTGAGGTAAGTGCTCCCTTAGCCCCTGTCTGTCTGAAAAACGAGCCTTTCAACATGACCTGTATATTTCTTTTCCTTTCACTACTACTGCACTCTGCTGATCCGGGAAAGGAGAATGTCCTGCCAGAATCAGATGCGTTACAGGATCCTCCCTCGCACAAAGTATGGGACCAGTTGCTGAAAAAGTATGTCAGTCCTGATGGGTGGGTAGACTATCGGGGTTTTGACGAAGACCGTGAGGCCCTTATCAGCTACCTGGAAATCCTGGGAGATCATAGCCCGACCGCACTATGGGGACGGGAAACCGTGCTGGCGTATTATATCAACCTCTATAATGCGGCTACCGTACTGCTTATACTGGAACATTATCCGCTCGAAAGTATACGGGATATTCCCAGGCCCTGGGGGAAAAAACGGATTCAGATCGGGGATCAGCGCTATTCCCTGGGCGAAATCGAGCACGAAATCCTTCGGAAAATGGGAGATCCCCGAATCCACTTTGCCATCAACTGCGCCTCTCTTTCATGTCCGAAACTCCTGGCGCAGGCCTATGCGGAAGAAACCCTTGAATCCCAACTGGAAGAGGTGGCCAGGGGATTTATAAACGACCCTTCACGGAATGATTTCTCCGGTGAAAAGCCCCGGCTCTCCCGGATTTTTAAATGGTACCGGAAGGATTTCACAACCCGCAAAACTTCCCTGATAGATTTTCTCAACCGGTATCTCCCGGTCCCCCTGCCTGCTAAAGCTCAGGTATCTTACCTGCCTTATAACTGGGCTTTGAACAAAAAAAGACACTAATGCAAATCAGCATCATCATCCCCGTATTGAATGAGGCAGAGCGCCTTGACACCCTGCTTCCAGCCCTCTTCACAAAGGCAGAAGCCGGAGCTGTGCGGGAAGTCATTGTGGTGGACGGGGGAAGCGATGACGGAAGCCCGGAAGTGGCTGAAAAAAAGGGAGCCCGCATTCTTCGGGCCCAAAGAGGCAGGGCCCGGCAAATGAATACAGGGGCGGGAGCGGCCAAAGGGGAGATCCTCTATTTCCTGCACGCGGATTCGCTGCCCCCTGCGGGGTATGACCGGTGGATACTGCAGGCGATGGAAGGCGGCCTGTGTGCCGGTTGTTTTCGGCTTAAGTTTGACCCGCCTCACTGGTTCCTGAATGCCTTTGCCTGGTGCACCCGGATCAACCATCCCCTCTGCCGTGGAGGAGACCAGTCCCTTTTTGTTCCCCGCCAATGGTTCGAAGAATCCGGCGGCTTCGATGAGGCCTTTCATATCTATGAGGACAACCAGTTCATCGGAAAGTTATACAGGGACTTTTCCTTTCGGGTGCTCCCCTATGATGTCACGACTTCCTCAAGGCGATACGAAAAAGTCGGGGTCTTCCGGCTTCAGTATCATTATTCGGTAATCCACCTCAAAAGGATTTTGGGCAGCCCCCCGCAAACCCTGTACGCCTATTATCAGAAATACATAGAAAAATTACAGTCCTGAAGCCTAATACCTCCGGTAGTAATCACGGATTACATCCTGGGCGGGCTTGTTCTGAGGTGTAAAGCGGTTATCGGTCAACCCTCCGGCACGGGAATGGTGTATGAACCATTTCCAGACGAAGCCCCCCGCAAACCATTCCTCGTTCCAAAACTCCTCAAAGATGGCCCGCTTGGCATTTGCCTGCGCCTCCAGGTTCACCCCCTGCTCACTCCGGTCCACAAGCCAGGGTTTTTTGGCGGTGTAATCTATGCTCCGGTATCCGTATTCAGTAAACAAAACCGGTATCCCAACAGCTTCCTGCAACTCCTCTATATCTTTTTTCCAACGCTTCCAGCCCTTTCTTAAATCCTCCAATCCCGGGTCACGGGCATCCGAAAGTGGGAAATAGGCGTCTATTCCGATAAGATCCAGCTCTTCCCAAAAAGGGATCCGGAGGTATTCGTCCCAATTAGCGGCATATGTTATGCGACCGCTGTACCGCTCCCGAACCGAGGCAATCAGCTTTTTCCAAAACCCCGGACGTGCTTTGACAAAGGCCCCCAGTTCCGTCCCGATACAGAATAAGGCAGCCCCCGTCTCCTCCGCAAGGTCTGCATAGGTTAACACAAAATCCGCATACTCCGCTTCCAGCTCCTCCCAGTCCGATTCAGATGCCATAGCGAGTTCCCCCGTAAACAGGCCCCTCCAAATCCATAGCTGTGGTTTGAGCATGACCTGGATCCCATTTTTATGCAGCAGCTGAATATACTGACGAGCCCCATCACGGGTTTCCCCATACCACTGCCGGTCCGTATCAAATACGATTTCAGGCCTGTCAGGCTCCCGTATGAATCCATAAGGCATCACAGCCGCATAATCCGCGTGTATGTCGGTGAGTGCATCCACGTGCTGCTGATGGGCCGGTTCCCGGGACCCCACAAAACTGACCCCCTTGATCTTTTCCGGGGCCGGACCCCTGCAGGAAGCGAGGAGGAGCAAGATGAGAATGGGCAGCTTCTTCATTTTTGAGCAGATATCCCACTAAAGATATGTATTTACAGGGGTTTTAAATTTTAGGGAACCGTTAAGTTTGTAACTTCATCCCCACGGACCCAATAACAACCCAGCTCAGGACCATGCATGTCGTCATTATCGGAAATGGGATTTCCGGAATTACCGCAGCCCGGCATATCCGCAAACAGGCGGACTACCGGATAACGGTGATTTCAGCTGAAAGCGATTACTTTTTCTCCCGCACCGCCCTGATGTATATCTATATGGGGCATATGACCTATGAGCAAACCAAACCCTACGAAGACCACTTCTGGAAAAAAATCCGGATTGGGTTGAAGCGGGCCTATGTAAACGCTGTACACCCCAGTACAAAAACATTGTTGCTGGATTCCGGAGAATCCATGACGTATGATCGCCTCATCATAGCCACAGGCTCACAACCGAATAAATTCGGGTGGCCCGGACAGGACCTCAAAGGAGTGCAGGGCCTTTATTCCCTTCAGGACCTGCAGACCCTGGAACAAAATGCACCGGACAGGTTTCGCTGCCACAAGGCAGTAATTGTCGGTGGAGGCCTTATCGGTATTGAGTTGGCGGAAATGCTGCGCAGCCGGGAGATCCCCGTGACTTTCCTGGTACGGGAATCCAGCGTCTGGAACGAAGTCCTGCCACCCGGGGAATCTGAAATGATAAACGAACCCATACGGGAACACCACATAGACCTGCGCCTGGACACAAACCTAAAAGAGATCCTGTCCGACGATCAGGGCCGGGTCCGGGCAGTGGTGACTGACCCTGGGGAAATCATAGACTGCCAGCTGGTAGGGCTCACTGCTGGGGTCCGTCCGAACATCGGGTTTTTAGAGGGCTCGGGGATCGAAACGGACAAAGGGGTGCTGGTAGACCGGTTCCTGAAAACCAATTTCCCTGACATCTATGCCATTGGCGACTGCGTTCAGCATAAAACCCCGCCGGGAGGGAGACGGGCCGTAGAGGCCGTCTGGTACACGGGGCGCATGATGGGGGAAACCGTGGCACAAACCATTTGCGGAAACCCGATGCCATACAACCCCGGGCACTGGTTCAATTCGGCGAAATTCTTCGATATCGAATACCAGACCTACGGTTGGGTGTCGGGCGCACCCCATAAATCTCAGGTGGAAATGCAATTCCACTGGAGGCACCCCTCCGAAAAGATTTGCCTGACGCTGGCCTACGAGCGGGATAGTGGAAAATTCCTTGGGATCAACACCTTGGGGATCCGGATGAGACATGCCGTGCTGGACCGGTGGCTCAGCCAAGAACTCCCTGTAGAAGAGGTGATCTGCCGCCTGGGGGAGGCGAATTTTGACCCAGAATTCTACGCGCGGCATGAACCCCTGATCCGGCAGGAATTCCAAACCCAAATGAAGCCTGCCCCATGAATACAGACCATTCCATGTCGCTTGCAGCGGGACCTCCAAAATCCCTGAATCTGAATCAAAAAATTTCGGTATTTCTGGGGTTATCCAGCCTTTTTATACTCCTTCTGGCCACCCTGGGGATTAATTTTCCAGATAAAGCGGTCTGGCTGACCCTGGCGCTCAGCGGGATCTTCCTGGCCGTCCTATGGTTCAGTTATGCCACCTACCGAAAAGACCCGGCGGGGATCAAAAACAACGGAGTTTGGTTTAAATCCATTTCGGGAAGGGGAATCTGGGCCTGGGGTCTCGGGATCGCGATTACCGGTTTTTACATCGTGCTCTATTTCTATCCGGAGTACCTGGGACTGGTACGGGACGGACCCAACCGTGGATTGATTGCCCTTTTCGATCCCCTGAGTTATCTCCTGAGCGGCAACCCGGCCAGCCAGTGGTTCGTTTACGGGACCCTGTACACCCTGGCCATCGGTGCCTTTGGGGTCAAGTTCCTCTGGAAATACCGCCACAACCGGTACCAAACCCTCAGGACCGTCAGCGTGATGTTCTTCCAGACGGCTTTTGCCTTTATCATACCGGAGATTATGGCACGGCTCCACGGGGATCTGCCCTATTACGACCTGAAGAATATATGGCCTCTGAACTACTACAATTTTGAACGCTACCGGGTAAACGCCTTCATCGATGCCGGCGACCTCGGGCTGGCCATGTTGCTCTTCGGAATTGCTTCTATCCTGATTATTACCCCCCTGCTCACCTATTTTTACGGAAAACGCTGGTACTGTTCATGGGTATGTGGTTGCGGGGGGCTGGCTGAAACTGCCGGTGACCCCTTCCGACACCTCAGTGACAAAAGCACCTTTGCCTGGCGGGTGGAGCGCTGGGTGGTCCATAGCGTACTTGTTTTTGTGGTGCTGATGACCACCGCCGTCATATACTCCTACCTCGGGCCGGACAACAGCAAATACTGGCTGAGCAAATCCCAGTTCCTGATCGGGGTGGGAATGCTTCTGACGCTCATTTTTGCCTGGGTTATGATCTTCCGGAGAAAGGAACTCAAACAGGACGCCCGATATGGGGCCATCGGCTATTTCACTATCATCCTTGGGTTGATCGCCTTTCACTATTTCAGTGATTCCAGGCATGTTTTCCTGTTTTCCTCCGAAACCCTGCGTAAAAGCTACAGCTTCCTGATCGGAAGTATCTTTTCCGGAGTGATTGGCACGGGATTCTATCCGATTTTCGGCAACAGGGTCTGGTGCCGTTTTGGCTGCCCCATGGCCGCCATCCTGGGGCTTCAGCAACGGCTCTTCTCCAGGTTCCGGATCACAACCAACGGGGGGCAGTGCATTTCCTGCGGGAATTGTTCCGTTTATTGCGAGATGGGGATAGACGTCCGGGCCTATGCACAGAAGGGCACCAATGTGGTACGCGCCAGCTGCGTGGGCTGTGGCATTTGTTCGGCGGTTTGCCCAAGAGGGGTCCTGAAGCTGGAAAACGGTCCGCTCCCGGGCCGTATCAATCCCCGGGAAATCCTGCTTGGAAACGACGTGGACCTGATGAAACTTGTCAATGGGGATTCTGAACGTTTAGCCTGAATTTCGTTCTTTTGCACCGCTGACATCGCTATGACCAAAATTGCCCTGATCATCCCGGCCTTCAATGAAGAAAAGTCCATCGGACAAGTCCTTTCGGAAGTGCCGGCGGACGTTGCGGAAATCGTGGTGGTCGACAATAATTCCTCCGACCGTACCGCTGCTGTGGCCCGTGAATCCGGGGCAACCGTGCTGCATGAACCCCAAAAGGGCTACGGGCATGCCTGCCTGAAAGGCATTAATTACCTGGCGGAAAAATCCAAAACCCCTGATATCATCGTATTTATGGATGGTGATTATTCCGATTATCCGGAAGAGTTGCCAAAAGTGGTGGCTCCTATCCTGGACCGCGGAATGGACCTGGTGATTGGAGCACGGAGGAAGGAACTCCGGGAAGAAGGCTCCATGACGCCCCAACAGGTCTTTGGAAACTGGCTCGCCACGACGCTGATGCGGGTGCTTTTCGGGGCCAAGTTCACGGACCTGGGGCCATTCAGGGCCATTACCTATGAGGCGCTCATGGGTATGGACATGGAGGACAAAACGTATGGCTGGACGGTGGAGATGCAACTGAAAGCCCTGAGACAGAAACTGGCATATACCGAAGTGCCAGTTCGTTACAAAAAAAGAATCGGGGTCTCAAAGGTCTCCGGCACCATAAAAGGTAGTATATTTGCCGGCGTTAAAATCCTGGGCTGGATTTTTAAATATAGTTACAGATAGATATGGGTTTAACTATTGTATACATCATCATAGGGATCTACAGCCTGGCGTTGGTTCTTATTTTCTTTTACAGCCTGTCACAGCTGAATCTGCTCCTGAACTACCTCGGGCAGCGCAGGAAACAAAAGGAGGCTCCCAGGTTCAATATGATGGACCCCAGGGAAATTCCCTATGTAACTGTTCAACTCCCCATTTATAATGAAAAGTATGTGGTTGAAAGGCTCCTGGAGAATATCGCCAGGCTCGAATACCCGAAGAGCAAGCTGGAAATCCAGGTGCTGGACGATTCCACAGATGACTCTGTAGGGGAAACGGCTTCCAAAATAGCGGAACTCCGGAAAACTGGTCTGGACATTGAGCACATCCGCAGGGAAAACCGGGAAGGATTCAAGGCGGGGGCCCTTAAAGAGGGATTGAAGATCGCCAAAGGAGAATTCATCGCCATTTTCGATGCGGATTTCCTCCCGGATGTGGACTGGCTGAAAAAAACAGTCCCCTATTTCAAGGATGCTTCAATTGGGGTTGTCCAAACACGTTGGGGGCACATTAACCGCGACTATTCGACCCTGACCAGGATACAGGCCTTTGCCCTGGACGCACACTTCACCCTGGAACAGGTAGGCCGAAATGCCAAAGGGCATTTTATCAACTTTAACGGAACTGCCGGGATCTGGAGGAAACAGTGCATCCTGGATGCCGGGAACTGGGAAGGGGACACCCTTACAGAAGACCTGGACCTTAGTTACCGGGCACAACTGAAAAACTGGAAATTCAAATACCTGGAGGATGTGGAGACCCCTGCAGAACTCCCCGTGGTCATCAGTGCGGCACGTTCCCAGCAGTTTCGCTGGAATAAAGGCGGGGCAGAGAATTTCCGTAAAACTGTCCTGAGCGTGATAAGGGCCAAGAACATCCCCCTGAAGACCAAATTCCACGGGGTGATGCACCTTCTGAACAGCTCGATGTTCCTCTGTGTTTTTCTGGTAGCCATCCTGAGCATCCCCATGCTGTACATCAAAAACACCTTTGGCCACCTGGGCTGGATTTTTGAAGTAACCAGTTTCTTTATCGTCAGTACCATTATCCTCTTCATCTGTTACTGGTTTACCTACAAGAGCATACAGGGAAGCGGACTGGATAACTTTGTGGACTACATAAAACTCTTTTTTACGTTTTTTTCCGTGGCCCTGGGATTCTCCCTCCACAATACCGTGGCCGTTTTGGAAGGGCATATGGGAAAACGGTCCGAATTCGTCCGGACACCGAAGTTCAATATTCAGAACCTCAAAGACACTTGGAAAGGCAATAAGTACCTGGTCACGAAGCTCTCGCCGAATACCATTCTTGAATTTGCGCTCATGCTGTATTTCCTTTTCGGCATGTACAGCGCCATCCCCCTGAATGATTTCGGACTATTTCCCTTTCACCTGATGTTGTTTGTCGGTTTTGGGTTCGTCTTTCTCAAATCGGTGACGGCAAAGGCATAATCCGGGAGAAGCGTTTCATTTTTGAGGTTGTGATTGTAAATAGTTGAGGCAGCTCCCGTTTTACAGGGCTGAGGCTTTCCCTTTTATTAAAACATAAATTTTCCCTTAATTGCAGGAGCTAAACCGAGCGCCATGAGCCGAGCCCTGCTAACCTTCTGGAACCTGCACCGTGTTTCGGTGCTTCTGCTGTTGCTCAGCGGGCTCTTTTACTCGGCGTTTGCCTACGACCTTGAGCGGACCGATTCCGTGAAGCTTATCACCCTGTACGGGGCCCTTTTCTTCCTTTGCTATAAACTGATACAATTCGAGAAATGGAACCTGCGGTTTATGGTGGTAAGCGGACTTTTGCTGCGAGTTGTTTTCCTATTGGCCCTTCCCAACCTTTCCCAGGATTTCTACCGGTTTATATGGGATGGAAGGCTCGTGCTCGAAGGCCTCAACCCTTTCGCCCTTACCCCGGATGACTGGATGGCCCGGGGCGGGCCTCCGATAGAAGGGGCCATAACGCTTCACCGGGGAATGGGGGCACTCAGTGCCGCCAATTTTAGCAATTACCCCCCTGTGAATCAGTATCTTTTTGCTGCAGCTTCTTATCTCGGGGGAAAGACATTGCTCGGGCCGGTCATCGCTATGCGGGGAATGATCATCCTGGCCGATCTGGGAATTCTGTATTTCGGCAGGCGGATTCTTCGAAAGATCAACAGGGCGCCCAATATGATCTACTGGTACTTCCTGAACCCCCTGGTGATCATCGAGCTCACAGGAAACCTCCATTTCGAAGGGGTCATGCTGTTTTTCTTTGTGCTTGCCATGTTTCTGATTATTTCCGGAAAATGGCTTTTGGGGACCCTCCCTTATGCCCTCTCCATTGGGATAAAGTTGTTTCCATTGCTATTTTTACCCCTGATCCTCCCGCTGCTCAAATGGAGGCGCAGTGCGCTGTTCTACCTGGGGACTGCCCTTTTCCTGGCGCTGGGGATATACCCGCTCTATTTTTCCGATTTCACCGAACATTATGCTGCGACCCTGAAACTTTGGTTTTCAAATTTTGAATTCAACGCAGGGCTTTACAATGCAATTGAATGGGTAGCTGTCTGGCAGGGAGCAAAGCCCTGGGAGTTCATCGAGCAATACGGCGCCGTCATTCCGGCCTTTATAGCTCTGGCATCCCTTACGGTGAGCTTCCATCCGGCGATGAAACAACCAAAATACTGGTTCACGGGGGCCCTGCTGATCTCCTGCCTGTATTTTTTCACAGCCACTACCATACATCCGTGGTATATTATTTTTCCCCTCCTCCTCGGGATCTTTACCAATTACCGGTTTGTCATCCTCTGGTCTGCCACGGTAATCCTAAGCTACTCGGCCTATGGAACTCCGGAAGTTGAGGAACGTCCCCTGATACTTCTTATCGAGTACCTGCCGGTATTCGGATTTCTGATCTATGAAATCCTGAGAAACAACAAAAATCTACTGCTGCCTGCTAAAAATAGTCGGGGAAATGCTCCCAGTTAAAATATTTTCATACATTTGGTTGACAATGCATGCACAAAGGCTTCATACATTCTTATCCCATGGGTCTCTCCCGGAGCCCACACGCCTTGTGCGCCGCCGCCCGTAAGGGTGTTCTTCTATTTTGGAATTAGGTGAGTCCATTTCCGTTATTATCCGACCTTTAACTTTCGATTCTCTTTTAAACAACTGGCAATGAAAATAGTAGTTGCTGATGCTTCCCACATAAAATACGCTCAGGTCATTTGCGATACCATCGCGGACTCCGCAAAAGTTCGCGGTACGGGCATTGCCAAAAGGACCCCGGACTATGTCATCAGGAGGTTAAAGAACGGGAATGCCGTAATCGCCCTGGACGGGGAAAAATTTGCCGGCTTCTGTTATATCGAGGTGTGGGGGCATCAGAAATATGTCGCGAATTCAGGCTTGATTGTCCATCCCGATTACCGCCACCAGGGACTGGCCAAAAAGATCAAAAAAGCCGCCTTCGACCTGTCACGGAAAAAGTTTCCGGATGCTAAAATATTCGGGATTACCACTGGACTGGCCGTAATGAAAATCAACTCCGAACTGGGGTACCGCCCCGTCACTTTCTCAGAACTCACGGATGATCCGGAATTCTGGAAAGGTTGTCAGACCTGCAAGAACTTCGATATCCTGACCCGCACAGAACGCAAGATGTGCCTTTGTACCGGCATGCTCTTCGACCCGGCCGAGGCTTCGCGGAAAAGCGCTGAGAAGCTGGACAAAAAATCTTTCGAACGCCTGTGGAGAATCAAGCAGAAACTCCCCTTTAAAAAGAAAAAATCATGAAAAAACTCGTACTGGCCTATAGTGGAGGGCTGGACACCTCCTATTGTGCCCATTACCTCTCCAAAGAGGAGGGCTACGAAGTACACGCCATAACCGTAAATACCGGAGGTTTCCAGCCTGAGGAGTTAAAATCCATTCGGGAGCGGGCCCTGGAACTGGGTGCCCACAGTTATGAAGCCATCGATTCGGTAGGGACTTTTTACGACTCTGTGGTCAAATACCTGATTTTTGGCAACGTGTTGCGAAACAACACCTATCCGTTGTCGGTTAGTGCAGAACGAATCGTACAGGCCCTGGAAATCGCCAGGTACGCAAAGTCAGTGGGGGCGAGCCATATTGCCCACGGCAGTACCGGTGCCGGCAACGACCAGGTCCGCTTTGATATGATCTTCCAGATCATGGTTCCGGAAATAGAGATCCTAACCCCTATCCGGGACGGAAAACTTTCACGGGAAGAAGAAATCTCCTACCTCCAGAAAGCAGGGATCCCCTATTCATGGGAAAAGGCAAAATACTCTATCAACAAAGGGCTCTGGGGAACTTCCGTCGGTGGGGATGAAACCCTGGAGTCCCGTAAACCCCTTCCCGAACAGGCTTATCCAAGCCAATTGAAGCAGGAGAACCCCAGGACGGTGGTTCTGGAATTCGATCAGGGAGAGATCTGTGCGGTGGACGGAGAGAAAGACTCCCCCGTGGCCAATATCCAGAAACTGGATGCCCTGGCTTCGGAATATGCCATCGGCCGGGATATTCATGTGGGGGATACCATTATTGGGATCAAAGGCCGGGTCGGCTTTGAAGCTGCCGGTCCCCTGATTTTGCTGAAAGCTCATCACCTCCTGGAAAAACATACCCTCAGCAAATGGCAGCAGTACCAGAAAGAACAATTGGGGAGTTTCTACGGCATGCTCCTTCATGAGGGTCAGTTCCTGGATGAGGTAATGCGGAACGTCGAAAGTTTCCTGGAGGACACCCAGCGATACGTAAGCGGCAAAGTTTTTGTGCGCCTGCATCCCTATCGTTTTGAGCTGGAGGGAATCGAATCCGAATTCGACCTTATGAATGCCTCCTTTGGCAGCTACGGGGAAATGAATATGGGGTGGTCGGCTGCAGATGCCCGGGGCTTTATTAAAATCCTTTCTAACTCGGGCCGTATTGCCCACCAGGTACATCAAAGAAATGATTAGAACGGGAGTCATAGGAGGTTCCGGATATACGGGGGGT
>JARRQA010000032.1:0-12326 GCA_037382325.1 Robiginitalea sp. | reverse complement strand
TTGTTCCCCAGATAGTCTGCAATACCGGAAAGCAGTGGGGTAACCAGGGCGATAAAGACAAAGGCGGCCGAGGTCACATAACTGATCAGGGGCGCCCGGGCAATTTCGCCTCCGAATACCGCCACTTTTTCCACCCCGGCCATTCGGAAGAGACCGCCGTAGAAAATTGGAAAGATTGCCGACGCAATCACCAGGCTGTAAACCGAATTGGCCCAATCGTAAAAAGCCCAGGCATTCAGCAGTTTTTTACTTCCCTTGGGCAGCGCAGTCTTGGACATTGGGGTCGCTTCTTGGCTTGGATAGGCCGGAAGATACAATATTTCTCAGGGACCTCTGTTTTACTGAAACGTGGTCACTCCAAATTTCCTGGCTTCCGCTTTGGCGTCGGGTACCCACTTGGTCAGGTTTTCAATCCGCCTGTCATTGGATGGGTGGGTGCTGAGGAATTCGGGCGGAGAACCTTGGCTGTTCGCTTTCATCCGCTTCCAGAGTTCCGGGGCTTCTGCAGGATCGTAGCCGGCAATGGCCATGATCTGAAGTCCGATCCGGTCCGCTTCCGCCTCGTGGCTCCTGCTGAAGGGAAGCATTCCGCCAACCTGACTCCCCACGCCATATGCCGCATTGAACAACATCCGGTCCTCCGCGTCCTGTATAGCGACATTGCCGGCAACCATTCCGATCTCCTGAAGGGTTTGCGCACTCATTCGCTGGGCCCCATGGTCCGCCAGGGCGTGAGCAACTTCGTGTCCCATGACCACAGCAACCCCGGTTTCATCCTGGCAAATGGGCATGATTCCGGTATAGAAAACGATCTTACCGCCCGGCATACACCAGGCATTAACCGTCTCGTCCTTCACCAGGTTGTATTCCCAGCGATAGTCCTTCAGATAGCCGGGATATCCATTGGCTGTCAACCAACGTTCGGCAGCCCTGGAAATCCGCTGTCCTACCTGGGTGACCATAGCGGTTTCTGAAGTCCCTTCCACCACCTCATTCGACTTTAAAAACTTGTCGTACTCGGCAAAGGCCATGGGAAAGACCTGACTATTGCCGTAAAAGTTCAGCGTATTTTTTCCAGTAAAAGGATTGGTTTTACAAGACACTATTGCCATAAAAACCAAAAGAAAGAGAAGAAATTTTTTCACTTTACATCACGGGTTTAGAAGGGAAAAATACAAAATTCCTACTACCCGCTGATCACAAGGGAACTGAAGTTCTTGTGCACCTCAATGGTGTTGTCCCCATTCAAACGCACCTCCTTAAGGGGCACGCGCTGATTATCTACCTGTACCCTGGAAATCCGTAAGGGCAGCCCGATAAAATTGACCTGCAGCGTTTCATAGGGCGTGGTGTAGGTGCCGTCCTTGAATTGCTGAATGATCAGCTCCCTGCCCCGACCGGTCAGCTTGAAATTCCGGAGGCTGTATTCCCCCTTCTTGTAGTCATAGCCATCCTGGGCGTCTTCATATACGGTGGATTGCTCCGTCCCTTCCAGATAATAAACATTCAGGACCAGCTTTTCGATCTCCTTTTCTCCCACGTATTGTTGGATGGGGTACTTCGGAATTATGGCCCCGGACTTTATGAAGATGGGGATTTTGTCAATATCGGCTACCACCCACTTTTCCATACCTCCCTCTACAACTTCACCGGTCCAGTAGTTGTGCCATTTCCCCCTGGGAATATACATGCGGCGTCCCTTGGCATTGGGCTCCTGTATGGGACAGACAAGGATCTGTTCCCCGAAGATGAATTCATCCGTGCGGAAATGCGTTTGGTGGTCTGCCTGGTCGTAATACACTAGGGATTTCAGCATGGGTACCCCCTCCTTGACGTATTTCCAGAACATGGTATAGAGGTATGGCAGCAGCTGGTAACGCAGTTCGATAAACTTCCGGACAATCCCGGTTACCTCCTCATCGAAGGACCAGGGCTCCTGGTCCCCGTGGTCCCCGCTGGAATGCACCCGGCAAAAGGGATGGAAAATGCCCAGTTGAACCCACCGGGCGAAAAGTTCCCCGTTCGGTTGTTCCGCAAAGCCCCCTATATCGGAGCCGGCAAAGGACATCCCGCTCATACAAAGCCGCTGTACCTGCACATTTGCGATCCAGAGGTGCTCCCAGGTAGCCACATTGTCCCCTGTCCAGGTACTGGAAAATCGTTGCGTACCAGAGTAAGCCGCCCTGGTGATGACAAACGGCCTTTTGGGGAAGACGTATTTCTTCACGCCCTCGTAGGTGGCGCGGACCATCTGCATCCCGTATATATTATGTGCCTTCCGGTGGCTGCAGGGATGCCCGTCATAGTCATGACGGGTATCCAGGGGAGCGGTCTTGCTGGGTACTTCCATCACGGCCGGTTCATTCATATCATTCCAGACGGCATGCACGCCGGTATCCTGCATGAGCCCCTTGTAGAGTTCAGCCCACCAGCTTCGCACTTCCGGATTGGTGAAATCGGGGAAACTACAGGGGCCGGGCCATACCTTTCCCTGCATGATGGGGCCATCCGCCCGCTTGCAGAAATAATCCTTTTCCAGGGCCTCCCGGTATACCCAATAATCCCGGTCTACCTTGATCCCCGGATCGATCATCACAACTGTCTTGAACCCGTCCTCCTCCAGTTCCGCAATCATCCGCTTAGGGTCCGGGAAGTGATTCTTATCCCAGGTAAAACAGCGAAAGCCATCCATGTAGTCGATGTCCAGATAGATCGCATCACAGGGGATCCGCAGTTTCCGGAACATCCCGGCGAGTTGCTTCACCCGGCTTTCCGGATAATAGCTCCATTTGGACTGGTGGAACCCAAGGGCCCAAAGGGGGGGCAGTTCCGGGGTTCCGGTAAGGTCTGTATAGGCCCTGACAACCCGCTCCATTTCAGGGCCGTAGAAAAAATAATAGTTCATTTCCCCTCCGTCTGCCCAGAAACTGGTGACATTCCGCCTTTCATGCGAGAAGTCAAAATGGGTACAGAAGGAATTGTCAAAGAAAATCCCATAGGCCATATCGTTGTGGAGGCCCACATAAAAAGGGACCGCCTTGTAGAGGGGGTCCTGGTCCTTTCCGTAGGCGTACTGGTCCGTCACCCAGTTCTGGGAACGCCTTCCTTTTAAGTTGGTGTGAGTGGCTTTGTCCCCAAGTCCGTAAAAGGATTCCCCGGCCTGGGCTATCTTGCTCATTTTGACGGTGTTCCCGCCAAACTCGTAGTTTTCTTCCCAGTGAAACCCAAGCTCATCTTCACTGACCACATTCCCGTCCGTATCCTCAATGCGGATCCGGAGGCTTGCCTTGTCCACGAAAACACGCAGGTTGGAGGTTTCAATCAAAAAAGCCGCATCCGTCTCGTCCTCCATGATCTCGTCATACCCCCGGCTGTGGTTCGGACTGATGGCGTATGAAAAATCAGGTTCAAACACATGGTCTGTGGCGTACCGGAAGCGCAGGGCACTGTTCCTGAGCACAGTGATCTCCAGGATGACCCCGTTTACACTTGTGAAGTAAAACTTATCGGAATCCTTTCGGTACTCCACCACCTGCTTGGGGTAGAGGTTGCCTTTGTATTCCAGTTCAGTATTGGTGATCATTGAATGCCAGTTTTAGAACCCGACAAAAGATAAACAAATGGGGGAATAATCGAAATCTTCCCCCCATCAAATATCAACTTTAACGTTTGCGGATGTGTCTTATCTGAAAATGACCACCCCAAGTGGCGGGAGATTCACTTCAATGGAATGCTCAAAACCATGCCAGGGATTCCGCGATACACTGGCTGCCCCATTTTCCATGCCACTGCCCCCGTATTTTTCGGCATCGCTGTTGAAAATCTCCTTGACCTTCCTCGATTTGGGTACCCCGATTCGGTAGTTCTCCCTGGGTACGGGGGTAAAATTACAGGCCACAATCAGATCATCCCGTTTGTTCTTTCCCTTTCGGATAAAGGTCAGGACAGAATTTTCAGCATCCCCGTAGTCGATCCACTGAAACCCTTCCGGGCTGAACTGTTTTTCATAGAGCGCAGGAGAAGACCTGTAAAGGGCATTCAAATCCCGAATGAGCTCCTGTACGCCCTTGTGAAAGTCGTATTGCAACAGATGCCAGTCCAGGCTTTGCTGAAAATTCCATTCGGAAGATTGTCCGAATTCTCCGCCCATAAAGATCAGATTCGTCCCCGGGTGCGTAAACATATACCCGAAGAGCAGGCGAAGATTGCCAAACCGTTGCCATTCATCCCCCGGCATACGATACAGGAGGGACTGCTTTCCGTAAACCACCTCGTCGTGGGAAAAGGGAAGCATGAAATTCTCCGTAAAGGCATAGGTCATGCTGAAGGTGAGGTCGTTTTGATGGTGTTTCCGGTAGATGGGCTCCTTCTTAAAGTACTCCAGGGTATCGTGCATCCAACCCATCATCCATTTCATACCGAAGCCCAGGCCTCCCATACTCACGGGTCTCGAAACCATGGAGAAGGAAGTCGATTCCTCTGCGATGGTTTGTACCCCTGGATAATTTTCATAAACCTCGGCGTTCAGTTCCTTGATAAAGGAAATAGCCTCCAGGTTTTCATTACCTCCGTATATATTGGGTTCCCACTCCCCCTCTTCCCTTGAATAATCCAGGTAGAGCATGGAGGCAACCGCATCCACCCTGAGTCCGTCCACGTGGTACTGATCCAGCCAGAACAGCGCATTGCTGATCAGGAAGGCGCGGACTTCATTGCGGCCGTAGTTGAAAATCAGGCTTTTCCAGTCCGGGTGGTAACCCTTGCGCCGGTCCGGGTGTTCGTACAGGTGGGAACCATCAAAAAACCCAAGCCCGTGGGCATCTTCCGGGAAATGGGAAGGGACCCAGTCCAGGATGACACCTATATCATTCCGGTGCAGGGTATCAATCAGCAGTTTGAATTCCTCGGGAGACCCAAAGCGGGAGGTTGGTGCAAAATAGCCCGTCAGCTGATATCCCCAGGAGGGGTCAAAGGGATACTCCATAACCGGCATGAATTCCACATGGGTAAAATTCATCTCCCTGACGTAGGTCACCAGGTCTTCAGCCAAATCCGAATACGAGAGGTATTCATCTCCGTTTTTACGCTTCCAGGATCCGAGGTGTACCTCATATACGGAACAAGGCTTATCCAGGCTGTTCCGGTTTTCCCTGTTCTTCATCCATTCCGCATCCTTCCATTCATGAGGCGCTTCCCAGACTATTGAGGCCGTTTTGGGCGGATGCTCGCAAAACCGGGCATAAGGATCCGCCTTTTCGGTTTTGACATCCCCTATATGAGAATGTATTTTATACTTGTAAAGGGTACCCTGTTCCAGGCCGGGGATAAACCCCTCCCAGATACCGCTTTCATCCCAGCGGACGTTCAGGGGGTGTTCCCCCTCGAGCCAGTAGTTGAAATCCCCTACCACGGAGACGGATTTGGCAGAAGGCGCCCAAACTGCAAAATACACCCCTTTCTCACCGTTGACCTCGGTAATATGAGATCCCAGTTTATCGTAGAGGCGGTAGTGCTTTCCGGCCTTGAATAGATCGATATCGAAATCTGTAAACAGACTATGAGGGATTACTTTTCCCATTGATTTTTTAGTTTTTGTCGTTGATTATACTTCGGATGCCTTCCAGAGGGATCACGGCCCAGTCCGGGCGGGAATTCATTTCGTACCCGAGTTCGTAAACCGCCTTCTCCAGCATACAGTACTTCAGTAGGAAGATCCGTTCAGCGCTGTACCCGATATCGATGTTGTGTTCCTGTATCAGGTTGACGTAAGTCTCCATAAATACCCCGATGAAATACCGGTAAAGGACTTCTCCTGCCGCAAAAAGGGCTTCCCTGGAATAGGGATACTCCGACTCGTGGTCAAAAATGGTGGCATAGACCGCATAATGGAAGGAGCGGAATATTCCGGCGATGTCCTTTACAGGGGGTTGCTTGACCTTCCGGTCCCGGATAGTGCTCTCGGGTTCCCCTTCAAAATCCAGGAGGTAAAAATCATCTCCCTGAACCAGCACCTGGCCCAGGTGATAGTCCCCATGGACCCTGAGGCGTTCCAGGTTGTTCTAGTCTGTGTTCAGGCGATTCTGAAACATATAGAGCATCCGGTTCTTAAGCCAGACCTCATAATCCCCGTTGAAGTGTTCGGGGGTGAATGCCGTATCCTCGAATTCGGACCCCAGGGCAATATGCATTTCCGCCGTACGCTGGGCGAGCTTTTGGAGTTTCAGAAAAATATTTAACCCGGCCCAATCGATGATTTCCGGGGGCACCTCTCGAATCTTCAAACGCTGAAACAAAGGCACCCTTGGGAGGGTATCCACTGAAATACCCTTGTATTCCAGGTTGGAGAAAATCTTATGCAGTTCTCTAAGCATGAAATCCCAGGCATCCCCCTGGTTGGGGACCAGTTCCTGCATCAGGGCGATGGTGACATTCGCCCCGTCGGCGTCTATAATACTTAGGCTCCCCTGGTAGGCAGGGGTGTTCGGGTATCCCTTGCGCTCAGAAAGAAACCGGCTCATTTCATAATCCGGATTCTTGTCCGCATAGATACGCCGGAAGAATTTAATGACGGATTTACCATTGATGATAACGGAGGTATTGCTTTGCTCCAGCCCCATAAATTTAGAGGACTCATAGGGGCCGGGTTCAAAATCGACACTTTTGTGATACCGCACCCGGGTGGTGTCGTTGGGCTCCGCTGTAATGATACGTTCATACACCAGACATCTGAAGGCCTCCAGGTTTACCGCATCTATAATGAAGCCATCCACCCCCTTTATGGTCACCGGGAGGATACGGTCCTTTTCCGCAAAACTCTCATCCGAGACAAAGGCAATGGGTAAAAAATAGTGCTGGTAAAAGGCTTCATCGAAATTTACTTCCAGCAGGAGTCCGTAATACACTTCTTCCCGTTGCTGTATGCGGAAGTATTCCTGAAGTTCGATGTACTTAAGGCTACTGGACTTTCCCCCGTACCAGCGCTGTTGTTGAATATAATTTTCAAGCACGTCGGAGAGGAAGACTTCCATAAAACTCCCGTCATCCATCAATTGTTCCCAGGGGATATCAAAGGTATAGGTGTTTTTTTCGGCAACGGCTTTCTTTTTCTCCATACGGTTATGCGGTCTATCTTATTTGAAATATATGAAAAGGCAGGTCAGGGTGGAGAGCCACGTAATTCCATTCCGCCTCCCAGTGGTAACTGGTATGGGTCATCAAATCGTACATTTCCAGTCGTGTTCCCGCACCCACCCCCAGCTGGTCCAGGGGGAGTTGTACATACCCCTGCTGGTTTTGGTGGGCGTCCAGGCTGATGATGATCAACAGGCGGTCCTGACCCGGGTCATCCCATTTATAGAAGGCGAGCAACTGGTCATTTTCAAGCCCGCAAAAACGAATGTTGTTGGTTTGTTGCAGGGCCGGATGCTCCTTTCGGATTTCGTTGACCCGTCCGATGATATGCATCAATTTGTTTTCAATCTCCCAGTCCCAGTGTTTTACCTCGTATTTCTCGGAATTGAGGTATTCTTCCTTTCCGGGATACGGGTCGGTGACCATGTATTCATACACAGGCCCGTAGATCCCGATATTTCCGCTCAGCGTAGCGGCAAGGACATAACGGATCATATGCATGGGTTCCCCGGTGCCCTGCAGGTGGTATGGGTTGATGTCCGGGGTGTTTGGCCAGAAATTCGGCCGGTAATACTCCCGCATCTCCGTCTGGGTCAATTCCACCATGTATTCGATCAGTTCGTGTTTATGGACGCGCCAGGTAAAATAGGTGTAGGACTGGCTGAAACCCTGTTTGGCCAATTGTTGCATAATGCGGGGGCGGGAAAAAGCCTCTGCCAGAAAGAGCACGTCGGGATGCTTCTTTTTGACCTCGGAAATCAACCAGTGCCAGAAATAAAAGGGTTTTGTGTGCGGATTGTCCACGCGAAAAATGCGAATGCCGAACCCAACCCATTTCAGGGTGACCTCCAGAAGTTCTTTCCAGAGGGCCTTGTAGTCTTCTGTTTCAAACCAGAAATTGACGATATCCTGATATTTCTTCGGGGGATTTTCCGCGTATTGCATGGTGCCGTCCGGCCTGCGCCGGAACCACTGTGCGTGCTCCGTAATATAGGGGTGGTCCGGGGCGGCCTGGAAAGCCAGGTCCATAGCGACCTCCAGTCCCAGTTCCCTGGCCTTTTCAATAAGATCGCGGAAATCGGCTTCCGTACCCAGTTCCGGATGCAGGTCGCGGTGTCCGCCGTGCCGGGATCCGATGGCCCAGGGTACTCCTGAATCCCCTTCCGCTGCCTCGGTTGTATTGTTCTTCCCTTTGCGGTTTACTTCGCCAATGGGGTGTACCGGGGGGAAATAAACGGTATCGAATCCCATCCTGGCAACTCTGGGAAGCAAACGTTCACAGTCTTTAAAGGTGCCATGTTTGCCGGGCTCTGTAGAAGCGGACCTGGGAAAAAATTCATACCAGGTGGAAAAATTCGCCTTGGCACGGTCTACATAGACTTGAAGCTCTTGGGAAGTGTTGGCAAAAAGGCGCTGCGGAAACTCTAAAAAAAGCCGGTGTAGTCGCCCGGAAGTGGCCCCGGCTACGGCATCTTCGTATGCAGCCTCGGTTTCAAAGGCTTTGATCAGACCTGTAAGGTACTCCTTGTCCGGGCCAGACACTTTGGATTTAAGAAACTTGAGGTATTGAACCCCATCCAGCAACTCGCTTTTTACATGCGGGCCGTCTTCGATCTTCGCCTCGATTCCGTGCTGCCAGTTTAGGGCGTAATCCACCCATCCGCGGACCTTGTACTGGTAAAAGCCCTGTTTTTCAACTGAAAACGCCGCCTCCCACCGATCATTTCCCACAGACTGCATCCGTGCTTCCCTCCATTTCCGTTCCGACTGGTGCTTGAAAAGTACTTCTGCCTGCATAACATCGTGCCCATCCGGAAGGATATCTGCCGATACCCGTACGGTCTCCCCCACTACCCGCTTGATAAAGAATTTGCCACAATCCAGCTGAGGCCTTACATCATCGATTACTACGCGTTCTTGTCGAAACATATGTGGTACGTGAACTTGAAAATTCTAAAACTCTTTAAAGATATGAATTAAAGCCGTATTCCCATGGCAAAACAGGCCCGTTTCCCACGGAAATCGGGACCGCAAAAGGCACTCCACCGGATTAAAATACAAACCGGAGATGGTTATTCACCCTCTTCAATAGTGATCACTGCCTGGTCATGTACCCTGAGCGTCAGCAGTCCGGAAAGGATCATAGCGATCCCCCCTGCCACCAGGGCAAAGATAGGCTGGTTTCCGAAAAACTGGTTGACCATAAAGCCCAGAATGGTGGCAGCCACCATTTGTGGAATAACGATCAAAAAATTGAAAACCCCCATATAGTATCCCATCTTTTTTGGGGGCAGGGCCCCTGCGAGCATGGCATAGGGAACCGACAGGATACTTGCCCAGGCAACCCCCACGCCGACCATGGAGAGGAGCAGCCAGTTGGGATCTGATATAAAATAGACTGAGATCAACCCGAGGCCCCCTAGGGTCAGGGCTATAAGGTGGGTGACCTTCCTGCTGGTCATTTTGGCCAGTAACGGGAGCAAAAAGGCGACAAGTGCAGCTACACCGTTGTATACCGCAAAAAGCACGGTGACCCAGTCCGCCCCATCATTGTATAGCTGGGAGGTTGTGTCTCTGGTTCCGAAGACGTGACCGGTGACTGCCTGCGTGGTATAAATCCACATGGAGAAGAGGGCAAACCAGGAAAAAAATTGAACCCAGGCCAGTTGTTTCATGGTTCCGGGCATGTACAGCAGATCCGTCATGATGATCACAAAACCGTTGCGTCCTTTTTTCTTGCGTACCCAGGAGGCCAGCAAAAATAAGATGCCCACAACACCAAGGCCCACCGTCAGGATATAGAGCTCTTTTTGCAGGTCGTAATAATACGGCAGTAAGGTGGTCAGAATTCCAATCAGAACCATACCGACACCGTATTTACGCAGCTTCGAAATCCGCTCCAGGTTTACCTCCGGGGTCAGTGGCGGAGGGGCAGTGGCCTTGTTTTCCTCAAAGGTTTCCAGTTCCTCGGGGCTATACTCGCTGGAGCGGAAGACCGTCCAGAGGACGGCGAGCAGAAACACGGCGGCCCCCACATCGAAAGACCATTTGACGGAATCCGGGATGACACCTTCCGGGGCCGTGTTTGAAATCCCCAGCCAGTTTGTGAATACATAGGGCATAACGGAACCGACAACGGCCCCTACCCCGATAAAAAAACTCTGCATGGCAAACCCCAGTGTCCGCTGATCGGAAGGGAGGTTGTCGCCTACAAAGGCCCGGAAAGGTTCCATGGAGATATTAATGGAGGCATCCATGATCCACAACATGCCCGCAGCCACCCAAAGCGAAGGGCTATTCGGCATGATGCACAGGGCTATGGATGCCAGGACTGCCCCGACCAGAAAATACGGCCGGCGCCTCCCGAGGCGGGTCCATGTCCGATCCGAGAAATAGCCGATAATGGGTTGCACCACCAGACCGGTTACCGGAGCCGCGATCCAGAGGATGGGAATGCTTTCAACATCGGCTCCAAGGGTTTCAAAAATCCTGGAGGTATTTGCATTTTGAAGGGCAAAGCCGAACTGTATACCGAGGAATCCGAAACTCATGTTCCAGATTTCCCAAAAACTCAGGGTTCGCTTTTTCATAAGATTGGTTTGGCGGATTGAATTGCTGGAGCATCAAAGTACTCCGGAATAAATATAGTATTTTTCAATTCACAGGGTTCCTGCAATCAAGCGGGGTTTCAACCTTTTCTACATAAGAAACTGGAATACAGTGTTTTACAAATAAACATAAAACTTTGGAACGCTTTTTGAAATCAACAAACCAGTCCCCCAGGGGGCATTGCTAAATTTTAAAACAACGCATTATGAAAAAACTAGCACTAGTATTCGGACTGATCGTTTCCCTGATAGCGGTATCCTGTGAAGGCCCCACAGGACCTCCAGGCCCTCCCGGGTTCGATGGAGTGGACGGGCAGGATGGCGTCAACATTCTTGGCCAGGTATACGATATAGAAGGGGACTTCACCCCAAATTCTTCCCCGCCTTACTCTCTTTTTTCGGAGTTTGCCATAGATGCTCCTTCCGTGGAGGTTTTTGAAACGGATGTCGTGCTCGTTTATATCCTATGGGAACAAGTGGATGATCCCAACGGAGGGGCCCCTATCGATGTATGGCGGTTGTTGCCTCAGACCCGGCTTCTGGAACCCGGCATCCTTCAATACAATTACGATTACACCTTCCTCGATGTAAGTATCTTCCTGGAAACTGATTTTGACCCGGCACTGTTGCAGCCTGGAGACACCGACAACCAGATCTTCCGTATAGCCATCCTGCCTGCAGACGGAACCAGTACGGCCAAACTGGACACCAGTAACATGCAGGCTGTCCTGGACCACCTGGGCGTAAAGGAGTCGGAAATCCCGAGGTATGTGCGTGAATAGCAAGCGTTAAAATTTTATCAAAGCCCCTGCCTCAGGCGGGGGTTTGTTTTATAAACCGCTATTTTTGGGAGAATGATGGTCTTTGAGCCATTGCTAAAAAAATTGATATGAAACAGATACTAATGGTACTTATTTGTGCCCTCCTTTTTAGTTGCCGGGGGAATTCCCAGAAAACAAGTTCACCGACTGCTTCAGATACTGCAGGAACCGACGAATATGCCATCCAGAAATCAGATGCCCAGTGGCGAAAAGAACTGACGGACATGGAGTACTACGTCCTGCGAAAGGCAGCCACCGAAAATCCCGGCTCCAGTGACCTGCTGGACAACAAGGCAAAAGGCACCTATGTATGTGCCGGTTGCGGCAATCCCCTGTTCAAAAGCGAACACAAGTTCGATTCGGGCACCGGCTGGCCCAGCTTCGATCGTGAAATAGATGGGAATGTCGCCTACAGCGTGGATTATGAGATCGGTGTCAAAAGAACCGAAGAGCACTGTGCCCGTTGCGGGGGCCACCTCGGGCATGTTTTCGAAGACGGACCCAGGGAAACCACCGGAATGCGCCATTGCATCAATGGGGCAGCACTCGATTTCATCCCTGAAAACTAACCTGCAACCCATTCCGAAAACCAGCTGAATCCCCTGTTAAAAGGGGGGTGACTTTGTTTGTGCCCGGGACTGGCAGCTTTCGGTTGGGTTTCCTACCTTTGCAGGGCTCGACCGCCAACACGTTCTTGCCGTACAGCAGCTCGCCGGCACGCGCGGTCAAATCGATCTCTTCATAGGTGCCGGCTTCATGATCGTAC
>JARRQA010000031.1:0-20718 GCA_037382325.1 Robiginitalea sp. | reverse complement strand
TTGGTTTCCATAAGGTCCGGACGATGCTGCGGTTTGCCATTGACGGAAGTGAGATAAAGGATTTGGAGATAGTGGAGCTTGGGAAGCGGGGGTGAGGGGAGTGGGCAGGAGGCATTTGCAGTTGGCAGTGGGATAGATTTTATAATCGTTCAAGGTTCAAGGTTCAAGGTTCAAGGTTCAAGGTTCAAGGTTCAAGGTTCAAGGTTCAAAGTTCAAAGTTCAAGGTTTTATGGTTAGAAAAGTTAGCAGTAGCAGTTGGCAGTTGGCAGAGGAGAAACTTTTTACTTTGTTCAAGGTTCAAAATTCTCCGTATTAATTCCTGAATATATTGGGCAGGCCTGGTTTATCGATTTAAAGCAGGTAGCTTCGTTTTTGAGCTACCACTGTGAACTTCGGCTGTCATTCAGGACTGCTGACTGCTACTGCCTACTGCAGACTTAATAAGGGCCCCCACCCACCCGCTATCAAACGACCCAATAACCCTGCATTCCCCAATCAGCCCGAAGCTTCCCCAGCACATTTCCCTACTTTGTATCTTAGCGCCTTCAAACCGAAAGCTTCCCATGCGGTACTTTTTGCAATTTTCCTTTTTCGGTCAGCATTACCACGGCTGGCAACGACAGCCAAAGGATCTTTCCGTACAGGAAGTTCTCGAGGATCGGCTTGGAACCCTTTTGGGGAGGCATATCGAGGTAGTTGCGGCCGGGAGGACCGACGCCGGGGTCCACGCCCGGATCATGGTAGCCCATTTTGACTGGGATCCCCCCCTGCGCAAAGACCTCCTTCACCGTCTGAACGCCTTCCTGCCGGAGGATATCGCCGTGCAGCAAATCCGGGCAGTTAAACCCGATGCCCATGCCCGCTTCGATGCCCTCAGCCGAACCTACCAGTACCGCCTTGTGCAACAAAAAGACCCTTTTGAACAGGATACAGCATTCTTCACAATCCATCCGCTTGATTTCGGGGCGATGAACAAGGCAGCAGAACTATTGCTGGAGTATTCGGATTTTCAGGCTTTCTCAAGGGTCAATACGGATGTAAAGACTTTTATCTGCCATATCCGGCATGCCAAATGGGAAAAAGAAGGGCCTGTGTGGACCTTCACCATTACCGCGGACCGCTTCCTCCGGAACATGGTCCGGGCTGTGGTTGGAACCCTGCTGGAAGTAGGTAAGGGTAAAATAACAGGGGAGGATGTTAAGAGTATTATAAAAAGCCGGGATCGGTCCCGGGCCGGGGCATCCGTACCCGCAAAAGGCCTATATTTGACCGGGATAACGTATCCAGAAAGTATTTACCTCACCCATGGAGAAGGATAGCGGAAAGGCATTTGACCTGTACCTGTTTAAGCGGGTACTGGCATTTACGCGCCCCTACAGGCCGACGTTCTTCGGTACCGCACTGGCAGCCATTTTGTTGACGGTTTTTGCCGTGCTCACCCCCCTTCTGCTAAAAGAAATCATCGATGAGGCTATTCCCCAACAGGACGAGGAGCTCCTATTAAACCTCGCCCTGATCATGCTGGGTGTGTTGGTGGGGCAGGTGGTTTGCCAGCTGTTGTTCACCTATTACGCCAACTGGCTGGGGGAATCCGTTATCAAGGACATGCGAATTCGCCTTTTTAAGCAGATGATCGGCTTCAGGATGAAGTACTTCAGCAAGTCTTCCATAGGGGTGCTGGTGACCCGTTCTGTAGCAGATCTGCAGCGGATCGGGGAAATTTTTTCACAGGGCTTCTTTATGATAGTCGCAGACCTGTTGAAAATGCTGGTAGCCTCTGCCATCATGATCTGGCTGAACTGGAAGCTCGCCCTGCTAGTTTTTGCCATTCTCCCTGTAATCTTGTATGCCACAAGGTTGTTCCAGCGGGCCATGAAGGTCGCTTTTACAGAGGTGCGCGCCCAGGTTTCCAACCTGAATTCTTTCGTGCAGGAACGGCTGACGGGGATGAAAATCGTACAGCTCTTTACCCGGGAGCAGATCGAAGCCGAGAAGTTCCGGCAGATCAATGAAAAACACCAGAATGCCTGGCTGAAAACGGTCTGGTACAATTCCTTTTTCTTTCCGGTGGCCGAAATCGTGACTTCCCTTGCCATTGGCCTGGTCGTATGGTACGGTGGATTGCAGAACATAACAAATGTGGGGAATGAAATCGCGGGTACTTTGTTTGCCTTTATTTTGCTGATAGAAATGCTCTTCCGCCCCTTGCGGCAAATAGCCGATAAGTTCAATACGCTGCAGATGGGAATGGTCGCTGCCGGAAGAGTCTTTAAGATTTTAGACACGGAAAGCCGGATAGAGGACACAGGTACCGTTGAGGTAGGGCACATGCAGGGGGCCATCGAATTCTCACAGGTCCGTTTTTCCTATGAACCGGACGAGGAGGTCCTCCATGGAATTTCGTTTAAGGTGGCCCCGGGTGAAAAAATTGCCATCGTGGGAGCCACCGGAGCAGGAAAGTCGACAATCATCAACCTGCTCAACCGTTTTTATGATATCAACGCCGGCCACATCCTCCTGGACCGGCAGGATATCACCGCGTATAAGCTCGCCTCCCTGCGTGATAACATTGCAGTCGTCCTGCAGGATGTGTTCCTTTTTGCGGATACCATTGCCAATAACATCTCCCTGAGGGACCCGGGCATCCGGCAGGAAGATATCGAGCAGGCAGCTCGGCAGATCGGGGTTCACGAATTCATCAGCAGCCTGCCCGGCGGGTATGACTACAATGTCAAGGAGCGGGGTAGCATGCTCTCAAGCGGCCAGCGACAGCTGATAGCCTTCCTCCGGGCCTATATGCGCAATCCCAGTATCCTGGTTTTGGACGAGGCAACCTCCTCAGTGGATACCTACTCCGAACAGCTGATCCAGCGTGCCTCCGAAAAAGTCACCGAAGGGCGGACTTCCATCATCATCGCACACCGACTTGCCACGGTCAAGAAGGTGGACAAGATCCTGGTCCTCGAAAAAGGGCATGTGGTGGAAATGGGTACCCACCAGGACCTGCTCAGAAAGAAAGGCTACTACAGCAAATTATACGAGGCCCAGTTTATGGCTGAGGAAGTGGCCTGAGCCGCCGGTTCAAAATCCTCGACTTCGAAAATCCCGGTGATAAAAAAGAATGCCACCAGTCCCATAATCAGGACGAAAAAGAAAATGAATAAAAGTACGAAGTACAGGAGTGTTCTTCCTGCGAAAACCAGCGCAGGGAAACGATTCATACGCTGCAGTACGTACAGAGAGTAGACCAGGGCGAGGACTACCATTGGCTGGTTTACCGAAACATACTCTTCCGGGCTGACCAGCAGGGTGACCACGCTGATCGGGAAAGCTATCAGGCTGTATTGGGCCATGAGATAAAAAAAGACCACAATATGCTCGGCATAATTGTAACGCATTTTATTGAAGAGCAGATAGGAGGGCAATGCCAGAACCGGAAGGTATAGGAGAAAGAAAAAGGCATTGTAATCGTAAATGATTTCGGAAATTTCTTTGGTGAACTCCGAATCTAACTCCCCCTGGGAACCCGTGAAGTCGATGACATCTGCATAAAATTTGCTGATAACAAATACGATAACCCCGGATAAGGTGAGGGCGATCCCCATATAACTGAGCGGATTCATGAATTTTTTCCGCACCCCTGAAATATAACCGTTAACAACTTTTTCAGGTTTTTTGAAAAGCGTAATGAAGGTGCGTGTGAAGGAATTGTCCAGATTGAAGACACGATCGGCGAGATCCCCGAGCAACCTTTTAAAAGTAATTCTCTCGGGTTCCAGTTTCGCCCCGCATCCGGGGCAGTACTGGAAGTCCGTCCTCAGGTTGGCATTGCAATTCCTGCATTTCACGTGCTCATGTCTTTTCGGATCATCCGGTCGAGCTCTTCCATGTCCTTGAACAGGATAAATTCCCCGTTCTTGATATACGAAATCAGGCCGGTTTCCTCACTTACCACCAGAGCCAGGGCATCGGTGCGTTCCGTAATCCCTACCGCCGCCCGGTGGCGGAGCCCAAAGCGCTGGGGGATGCTGCGTTCCCGGGAGACGGGAAGAATGACCCGGGTGGCGACGATGTAATTCCCCTTTATGATGGCTGCCCCGTCGTGGAGCGGACTGTTTTTAAAGAAAATACTTTCGATGATGGGTTGGTTGACCTCGATCTGCATAGAATCGCCAGAGGAGCGAATGAAATCCAGGGAGGTATCCCGTTCGATCACCAGGATGGCCCCGGTACCACTCTTTCCCATGTTTTCACAGGCTCCCAGCAGGGCATCCACATCCAGGTCTGTGGCGATCCCTTCCTGTTTAAGGAATTTAAAATGCTTTACGAAGCGTCGCTTGTTTGCAAAGTTGGTGGAACCCAGAACCAGCAAAAATTTCCGGACCTCCTGCTGGAATACAATGATCAGGGCAATCAGCCCTACTTGCATAAACCCCCCCACCAGACTGCTGGTCATGCGCATGTCCAGGAGCTGTGTCCCTTTCCAGAAGGCCCAAATGATCACGATTCCCAGAAAGATATTGATGGCAACGGTGCCCCGTACCAGGCGGTAGAGGTAAAAAAGCAGGATAGCGACCAAAAGGATGTCGATCAGGTCCGTGATCCTAAAATCCAGAAAATTAAGAAAGTCCAATCCCTGCGGCTTTTTGTAAAATTAGAAAAATTAACAGAACCAGTCTTTACTGGGCTTCCCTGAAGGCTTCCCAGAGGCGCACACATTCAATCGCTTCCTTTACATCATGGGCCCGGAGGATCTGTGCGCCCCCCTTCAGGGCCAGCATGTGCAGGGCCGTGGTTCCGTTTAGGGCCTCTTCAGGGGTGATGCCCAGTGTTTTATGGATCATCGATTTTCGGCTGATCCCCACCAATAATGGTGCATTCAGGGTCTGAAAAACCTCCAGTTTTCCCAGCAAACTAAAATTTTGTTCCCGGGTTTTGGCAAAACCGAAACCAGGGTCTGCGATACAATCGGTAATTCCCAGTTTCCGGGCAGCGGCGAGTCGTTCTGAGAAATAATACAGGATCTCCTGTACCACGTCCTCATATTCGGTCTGTTTTGCCATGGTTTGGGGCGTCCCCTTCATGTGCATCATTACATAGGGTACCTGCCGTTCCGCCACTAATGGAAGCATTTCGGGGTCCCTGAGCCCGGCACTGATATCGTTCACCAGGGCGGCCCCGGTATCCAGGGCTTCCCGGGCTACCCGGGAGCGGAAGGTGTCCACGGAGATACAGGATTCGGGAAATTCTGCCACCAACCCTTCGATCACGGGAAGGACACGCCTGAGCTCCTCAGTTTCAGAAACCTCTGCCGCCCCCGGACGGGAACTGTAGCCCCCTACATCTATGAAATCCGCCCCGGCCTTCAACATGGCTTCCGCCTGTTGGACGGCTACATAGGGATCCCAGTATTTGCCTCCGTCAAAAAAGGAATCCGGGGTACAGTTCAGGATGCCCATGACCCTGGGACGACTAAGGTCCATAAGTTCCCCCTTACAGCAAATCGTCATAAATCGATACCTTTGAAAAGTTGTACAGCAAGTATAAAATGGTACTTTTGACCGGGGCTCCTCCCCGGCGGAAAATTACGTAAAATCTATGAAGGAAACTTCCCGGGCATACGATGAGGTAATCGGCAAATGCCGTGAGCTGTTCCAAAGGAAAATGAAGGATTACGGGGCCGCCTGGAGAATCCTGCGATTGCCTTCCCTTACAGACCAGATTTTTATTAAGGCCCAGCGTATCCGGAGTATACAGCAAAAAGCGACAAGGAAGGTGGCAGAAGGGGAACGCCCGGAATTTATCGGGATCATCAACTATGCGGTCATGGCACTGATCCAACTGGAAAAAGGGGTGGTGGAAATGCCCGACCTGAGCCCGGAGGAAGCCCTGGACCTCTACGACAGGCACATAGCCGAGACCAAGGCGCTGATGGAAGCCAAGAACCACGATTACGGTGAGGCGTGGAGAGATATGCGCGTGAGTTCCCTGACGGACCTGATCCTGCAGAAGCTCCTGCGCGTCAAGCAGATTGAAAAAAACCAGGGCCGTACGGAGGTAAGCGAAGGGGTAGGGGCGAATTACCAGGATATGATCAACTACGCCATTTTTGCCCTTATCCACCTGGGGGAGGAACAAATCGCACAAACCGATTCAAATTCATGAGATACCTGGTGCAGATAAGCAGGATCCTGGTAGGGGTTCTTTTCATTATCAGCGGGCTGATCAAACTCAATGACCCGCTCGGGTTTTCCTTTAAACTTGAGGAATATTTCGGCCCCGCAGTGCTGGACCTGCCCTTTCTGGAGCCCTACGCTTTGGCCTTTGCCCTGGTGGTAGTAATCCTGGAAGTCATCCTGGGGGTAACCCTGCTGCTCGGATACCGGATCCGCCTGACGCTTTGGACGCTGCTGGCCACCATTGTCTTTTTTACCTTCCTGACGTTCTATTCGGCTTATTACAACAAGGTTACGGATTGTGGCTGTTTCGGGGATGCCATCAAAATGACCCCCTGGCAGTCCTTTGGTAAGGATGTCTTCCTGCTGGTGCTCATCCTCATCCTCCTGGCAGGAGAAAAATATATCAATCCGCTGGGGACTTCCCGTTTGCGTATGGGGATTACGCTGTTGGCTCTTCTGGCCTGTGTCTGGTTTGGGAACCACGTCCTGAACCATCTCCCTGTGGTGGATTTCCGTCCCTATCACCTGGGTGCGAACCTGCCGGAAGGCATGCGCATCCCGGAGGATGCCCCCAGGCCGGTATACGAATACGACTGGAAGTTCCGGGTGGATGGGAAAGAGAAGATCATTACGACCCTAGGGGAATACCCTCAGGTGGACGGAGCCTTTATCGATCTGGAAGGCACCCGTGAGGTACAGGCCGGGTATGAGCCTCCGATCCATGACCTGACCATGGAATACGATGGGGTAGATCTGGCTTCAGCCATACTGCAGCGTCCCAATCTCTTGCTGGTAATCGCTTATGATTTGGGAAAAAGCAGGAAGGATGCTTTTGAAGAAATTAAAGATGTAACCGATACGGCCCTGGCAAGGGGGTATTCCGTCGTGGGACTTTCCGCCTCCGCGGAGGAAGAAACGGCGCCTCTCAGAAAGGCCTATGGGCTGGAATTCCCATTCTATTTCACAGACATGACCGCCCTGAAGACCATCGTTCGCTCCAACCCCGGTGTACTTCTGCTGGACAAAGGTACCATTGTTCAAAAACTCCACTACAATGACTTGTCGGATCTCAACATCCCGGAAATCCCGGAAGAAGAGCGATACCTGACCCCCTTGAAGAAAAGCCTGGACAGCATCCAGGTACTGGATCAGAAGTACCGGGCAAACCTTACCCCGGAGACCATGGGGAAGCAATGGCAGCTCGACCAGCAAAACATCGCCTATATTGATTCGGTAGTGGGCCAATACGGATATCCCGGGAAGAGCCTGGTGGGAGAACCGACAAACCGGGCCGCATGGTACGTGATCCAGCATTCGGAGCGCATCGACGACTTTTTGCCGCAGATCAGGGACGCCTGAGGAGGTAAACATGATCTGGCCCATTGAAGACCCCGCGAAGGTAAACACCAGACGAATGGAGGCCGGGTCTGAGCAAACCATACAGGAGTATGCCCTTGACGTTCTGGAAGGCGTTCCGTACCGGGAGTATACGATGGAAGAAGTCAGGGAATTTCAGGAACGCCAAAAACAAAAACAAGCTGAATTATGAGAACCAAAATCGTAGCCGGAAACTGGAAAATGAACAAGGACCTTAAAGGCACCCGGACGCTTTTGAAGGACCTGGTTGCCCACCTGCCGCAAACCAGTGTGGCCGTGATGGTCGCCCCTCCATTTGTGAACCTGCCCGAGGCAGTTTCGCAGCTACAGGGGGTTCCCGTGGAAGTAGCCGCCCAGAACATGCATTTCGCAGATAGCGGCGCCTACACGGGCGAGATTTCTGCCGATATGCTTTTATCCGTGGGAGTCAAAACGGTCATCCTCGGACACTCGGAACGCCGGGCCTATTTTAAGGAGGACGATGCGCTTCTGTCCAAAAAAGTTTCCAAGGCAGTCGAAAAGGGGATGAAGGTCATCTTTTGTTTTGGGGAGGAACTGTCAGACCGGTATGAAAAAAAGCATTTTGAAGTGGTGGAGCCCAGGAAATGCACGCCTTTGTTCGCAAACAGGTGGCCGGTGCCTACTCAGAGGGCGTGGCCGATGACGTATCCATTCTGTACGGCGGAAGTGTGAAGCCCGGCAATGCGGCTGAAATCTTTTCAAAGCCCGATGTGGATGGCGGCTTGATCGGGGGGGCATCCCTGGTCGCGGAGGATTTTATCTCCATCATCAAGGCCTTCGGATAAGCCGGGAAATCCCATGCGATATTTGCGCTGTACCTTGGAAATTACCCCGTTGGAACCTGCCCGGGAGATTTTTATCGCAGTCCTTTCCCAACTGGGGTTCGAAAGCTTTGAGGAGACTGAAAGCGGCCTGAAGGCCTATGTCCAGGAAGCGTTCTGGGATGAAGCGGCCTTTGAGGGATTGTCCTACCTCAGCCATCCGGATTGGGAGGTTTCCTGGGAAACGGACTGGATTGAACCCCAAAACTGGAATGCACAATGGGAAAAGGCCTATGACCCCATTCGCGTCGGGGAACGCTGCGTGGTTCGGGCCCCGTTTCACCCTGCTCCGGAAGCAATCCCTTATGATATCGTGATATCCCCTAAAATGAGTTTTGGAACAGGCCATCACCAGACCACCTTTCTGATGCTCGACTACCTGCTCGACATGGACCTGGACGAAAAAGCCATCCTGGATGTGGGTTCCGGAACCGGGGTGTTAGCCATTTTAGCGGGGATGAAAGGAGCTTCTCCCGTAACAGCCATCGATATAGACCCCTGGGCATTTGAAAATTGCCGGGAGAATACCGCGCGAAATAAACAGGAAGGGATTGAGGTCCTGCAGGGGGAGGCAGGCGCCTTGAAGCAACGGAAGTACGATGTGGTCCTGGCGAACATCAACAAAAATGTACTTTTGGGGGATCTGAAAACCTATGCCGACCTGCTTACCGAAAAAGGCATTCTCCTGCTGAGCGGGTTCTACAACCGGGACCTTCCCGATCTGCAAAAAGAGGCCTCCCATCATGGATTAAAATACCTGGATAAAAGGGAGATAGAGGACTGGACTGCGGCCCGGTTCCTCAAAAAAACCGGATGAGTACTGGTTAAAAAAATTACTATATTCGTATCAAAGCCCTTGAATATGAGTACAAAGGAACGCTTGCAGGAATCCCTTCTGGTGGATCAAAAGGAGAAGGACCTCAATGAGATCGTGCTGTTCAATGATGAGGTCAATACCTTTGACCATGTCATACAGACCCTGATCGATGTTTGCGAGCATACGCCTGAGCAGGCCGAGCAGTGTTCCCTTATAGTACACTACAACGGGAAATGCACCGTTAAAACCGGGGAATACAGCGACCTGAAACCACGCTGTACACGCCTTTTGCAGGCGGGCCTGAGTGCTGAGATCGTGTGACCCCTTTTTTTGACCCACGGAAGCGTTAAGGTAAGCGCTCTAAACCCCGCGTAGAAACCTTGAAAAACGTCACTTTTTTATTCACAATCCTCCTTTTTCAAGTGCTGGGTGGCCAGGTACTGCCTCCCATCCAGAACTTTCAGCCCAGGGAGTACCAGGCAGAAAACCAAAACTGGGGCATCACCCAGTCGGCTGACGGATGGATGTACTTTGCGAACAACGGCGGCCTCCTTGAATTCAACGGAGTTACATGGAATCGCTATCCTTCCCCCAATGGTTCGGTCCTTCGATCCGTAATGGCCCGGGAAGACCGGATCTATGCAGGCTGTTATATGGAATTCGGATTTTGGCAGCGGGATCCCTTCGGGGGACTGGCCTACACCTCCCTCAGTGATGACCTGCAGATGGAATTGCTGGAAGACGAACAATTCTGGAAAATCCGGACAGTGGGGGATTGGGTATTGTTTCAGTCCCTGCAACGGATCTACGCCTATCGGATTTCTGACGGCAGTTTTGAAGTAATCCCCTCCGAGGCTTCCAGAGCTCAATTGTTTACCTATCAGGATGCTATTTACTTTCAGCGGGAAGGTTCCTTGTTCAGGCTGGAAAATGGAAAGCCCGTCCCTCTTGTATCAGCAGATTCGGCGGATTTCGTGATCGTTGGCATGGTGCGGATTCAGGGAGACCTCGTCTTTGTTTCCGAGAATGGGGGATTTTTTGAGTTGTCCGGGGACCGGTTGATCCCCCGAAATGCATTTTCCATCGACTCCGAATCTCCGGTCAATATCTACAGCTGTCTTCAGTTGATGGATGGACATATTGCGTTGGGCACCATTTCACAGGGGGTCTTCCTGCTCGATGCGACGGGTATGCCCGAGAGCCATATCAACAAGGAAAACGGCCTAAACAACAACACGGTACTTGCCCTGGCAGAAGACAGCAGTGGCAACCTCTGGTTGGGTCTGGATAATGGGATCAGTGTGATTAACCGGAGTTCTGCCTTCAGGGAATTCAATGACCCGGGTGGCAGGCTGGGCGTTGTCTACGCGGCATCGGTTTACCGGGGGCACTTATATCTGGGTACCAACCAGGGATTGTTCAGGCGTTTGCTGGACAGCTCCGGGGATTTTGAATTTATCCGGGGTACGGAGGGGCAGGTTTGGAGCATCCGGAATATCGACGGCACTTTATTTTGCGGGCATAACCAGGGAACCTTTTTGGTGCGCGGGGGAAGGGCCGAACTGATCTCAGACCAGCCCGGAACCTGGGATGTGAAAAAGATTCCGGGCAGGGATTCGCTTTTGCTTCAGGGAAATTACCAGGGGCTCAGTGTACTGGCCAGAAGCCCCGGAGGCTGGGAATTCCGGAATTCCCTGACCGGATTCGATATCTCCAGCAGGTTTTTTGAGTTTACACACAATGGCAAACTAATTGTCAACCATGAATACAAGGGGGTATATACTCTTAAAATAGATGAGGATTTCCAGGAAGTCTCTATAAACCGACAACGCCCACCCTGGGGGGTAGGGGCCAGCCTGTTCAAATACGGACAGGGACTTTACTACGCCACAGATACCGGACTCTATGAATATTCGGATTCCCGGGAAGAGTTCGTTCTGGATTCGGTTGACACAAAGGCGTTTATGGGCGGAAGTGACAAGCCTGTGGGGATCCTGGTGCCAGACCCTTCTGCCGGGAGGCTCTGGGGATTTGGAAACGGGGCCATTCACTATCTGGACCCGGGACCGCTGGATACAAAACCGGTGCTCAAAAAAGTGGACGTCCCGGCGGATTTCCGCCCGAATATGGGAGTGATGGGATTTGAGTGCCTAACGCCTTTAGGAGAAGAGAAGTACCTGATCGGCCGTTCCAATGGTTTTGTGATTCTGGATCTGGAAAAACTGCGGCAAAAAGCCCCGGAAATACAGATTACCGGGGTCCACAGGGAAATGCACGATCAGCCACCCGAGGAGTTGCCATTGAATGAAGTGCCGGAGCTTCGATTTGAGCAGGGGAATATCTCCATAGAATACGCAGTGCCGGAATTCGGCAAATTCAGGGAGGTCGAATACCAGTACCGCCTGAAGGGATACCAGGAGGAGTGGGGCCAGTGGACCACGACCCCGGAGGTCACCTTCAGCAATTTGCCTTACGGGGATTACGATTTTGAAGTCCGCGCGAGGGTGGGAGAGGCCCTTTCTGAAAACCCTGCGGAGTATTCCTTTCTGGTACTACGACCCTGGTATTTGAGCTACTGGGCCATTGGGGGATATGTCCTGGCCTTTTTCCTGATCACCCTCGGGGTGAACCGTCTTTATAAATCGTATTACCAGAAACAACAGCGGAAAATCCTTGAAGAGAATCGGCAGAAGACCAAGCGGAACAAACTAAAGGCGAAGAAGAAAATCATGGAGATCCAAAATGCCAAATTGCAGCAGGAGATCGAGGGTAAAAATCGCGAACTCGCGGTTTCCACCATGAGCCTGATCAAGAAGAATGAATTTTTAAATACCCTGAAAGACCAGTTGAAAGGGGTAAAAGATCCTTCAGAAATCTCTTTAGTGATCAAAACCATAGACCGCAACATCGGCAATGAGGATGACTGGAAATTTTTTGAGGAAGCCTTCAATAATGCCGATAAGGACTTCCTGCATAAGGTTAAGGAACTCCACCCGGATTTAACTCCGAACGACCTGAAGCTTTGTGCCTATCTCAGACTCAACCTGTCTTCCAAGGAAATAGCTCCTTTGCTCAATATCTCCGTCCGCAGCGTTGAAGTAAAGCGCTACAGGCTTCGCAAAAAGATGGATCTGCCACACGAAAAGAGCTTAACGACATACATCCTGGAACTTTAATCCACATCAGGACCTGCTCAAACCCCCAAATCACCACAACATCACCACAACAAAACCGCTGAAGTCAATACTTTGCCTGTATTCCTGGAAATCTTACCAGTTGTTGTAATCGCAATAATGACGGCAATTCAGTAAGGAATTCATAATTGTAGCGCTGTATTTTTTTGAGATGTATGTTTTTTGTAGGGGTGTCCCTTTGTGCTTAACATATGCTTAACACCTATCTTAACCCCTACAAAATTGTGATCGACATGAGGGGTTTCCTAATTAGTTGTTTGGCGTTATTTGCCTCCCAGGCATGGTCCCAGGATATCACTGTTAGTGGAGTTGTTCGGGATGCGGAGACAAATGAGTTTATGCCCGGGGTGAATGTTATCGTTAAGAATTCTACCAGGGGTACTTCCACGGATTTTGATGGGAATTTTGTGTTGACTGATTTGAATCCCGGGGATGTACTGGTGTTTTCCTACATAGGGTTCTTGCCCAAAGAATTCACCGTTCAGACCTCCGGTAATATCAACATTCTTTTGCAGGAGGATGTGAGTGCCCTGGATGAGGTGGTGGTCATCGGATACGGGACGCAACGGAAAAAAGAGCTCACCGGGGCCGTTTCCGTTGTGGGATCGGAGACCATTGAGGAATTAAACCCCACCCGGGTGGAACAGGCCCTGCAAGGGCAGGTGGCCGGGGTGCAGGTAACCACGGAATCCGGTTCTCCGGGTAGTGGCTCCAATATCCGGATTCGGGGGATTTCCACCAATGGGGACAACCGTCCACTCATTTTGGTGGATGGAAACGTGATTGAAGACCTTAGCGTGATCAACCCGAGTGACATCGAGAGTATCAACGTACTGAAGGATGCCACAGCAGGGATATACGGGGTAAGGGCGGCCAATGGGGTTATCCTTATCACCACCAAGACCGGACGGAAGAATACGGACCTGAAATTTAGTTATGATGCCTGGGGCGGTTTTCAGGAAACCTCCCGGGAGATTCCGGTCTTAAACGCAACAGAATATGCAGTGATCGTAAATGAAGCTTTTGCAGCGGGAGGCCAGCCCATACCCTTCCCGGATATTTCAGGCCTGGGGGTTGGCACGGACTGGCAGGATGAAGTGTTTCAGACTGCACCAATTTTTAATCACAACTTCTCGGCCAACGGGGGAACAGAAAAATCCTCTTAGTCCTTCGGGTTGTCCTACCTGACCCAGGATGGGATCATCGGTGGGGGAAAGTCAAACTTCAACAGGTATACCGCCCGGATTAATTTCAATACAGACCTTTTGGATAACCTTAAGGTAGTGGCCAATGGACTCTATACAGGGACCGGTCGGAAAACACTTCCCGAAAATGCCCTGGGATCAGTTCTTTTCAACGCCCTGAACAACTCCCCTGCCTTCCAGGTGCGGGACCCCGGGACCGGGGAATTCACCCTGTCCGAAGGCCTGGGCAACGAGGTGATCAACCCCCTGGCGCAGATAACAAATACGTATAATAAGACAGAAGTGGACCGTATTAGCGGTAAAATAGGAGCTGCCTATTCCTTCCTGAACGATTTTACCCTGGAATCCAACTTCCAGTTCAATTATGCCGAAGTGAAATCCAAGGCATTTTTCCCGACGGTCTTCTATGGATCCGGAAAAGTATTTAATGTGGACCGGAATTTTGTTACGGAGGGTAAAAATCTCTTCCGGGATTATACCTGGGATACCTTCCTGAAATACAACCGGGATTTCGGGGAAGACCACAACGTGCAGGCAACCCTGGGGATGTCCCTTTTCAGGACCAGCGGCCAGTTTTCGGGGGCCACGGGATTTGATATTCCAGGAAACGACTATATGAATGCAGACCTGGACAACGCTTCGGATGTCATCGACAACTTCATCAATACCACCGGCAAGTTTGATTCCCGATTGCTTTCCTACTTCCTGAGGGCACAGTACAACTATAAAGACAAGTACCTCCTTTCCGGGATCATCCGTCGGGACGGGTCCAGCAATTTCGGACCCAGAAACCGGTTTGGGTATTTCCCTTCCGGGTCTCTCGGGTGGGTCCTTACCGAAGAGGAGTTCATGGGGGATTCCAGTTGGCTGGATTTCATGAAGCTCCGGGCGAGTTACGGAATTGTCGGGAACGACCGGATTGCGACCAATGCATTCCGCTCCGTACTCTCAGGGGAAGCGGCCTACGTCTTTGACGGCGACCTCGTCTTCGGAAAGGCAGCCGGGGCTATATCCAACCCGGAAATCCAGTGGGAAGAGCAAAAAACGCTCGATATAGGATTGGACCTCCGTCTCTTTAACGACCGGGTCGATATCACGGCCGACTATTTCCAAAGACGGACCGAAGACCTTCTGGTGACGCCCCCCGTCTCGGGAATCCTTGGAGCGGCAGCCCCTGGTTCTGCCCCCCCTGTGGTCAATGCAGGGATCGTGGAGAACAAAGGGTTTGAGTTTGCCATTGGGTATCAGACCGACCGTTCCAGGCCATTTACGGCCAGTTTCAACTACAACGTAACCTTCCTGGACAATGAGGTAATCTCGGTAAACAATGGAGTGGGCTTTATACCGGGAGGCTCCTTTGGGGTCGGACAGGACCCCCCCGCGCGAATGGAGGATGGCAAGCCCCTGGGGTATTTCTTTGGATTGCAAACCGATGGGGTCTTCCAGAACCAGGCAGAAGTGGATGCCCACGCCACCCAGGCCAATGCCGGACCCGGAGACCTGCGCTTTGTGGACATCAACGGGGATTGTATTATTGAAAACGACGACCGTACCGATATCGGAAACCCGATTCCCGATGCCACCATGGGGCTGAACATTGCCCTTAACTGGAACCAATGGGACTTCACGGCCTATGCTTTTGCTTCTCTTGGAAATGAGATCGTCCGGAATTACGAGCGTAACCAGCCCCTGGTGAACCGTTCCGTGTATACCCTGAGCCGGTGGACGGGGGAAGGCAGCACCAATACGGATCCCAGGGTGACTACGGGGGCGACCTCCAATACCCTGTTCTCGGACTATTTTGTAGAGGATGGCTCCTTCCTCCGACTGCAAAATGTACAATTCGGGTATACCTTCCCGGCCACTTTCAATGAAAACCTGGGGATCGACCAGCTGCGTTTTTATCTCTCTGCAAATAATCTGTTTACCCTGACAGAATACCGGGGCTATGACCCGGCAGCCTCTTCCGGGGCCCCTATCGGAGCAGGGATTGACCCTGGGTTCTACCCGGTGGCGAGGACGTATTTACTGGGAGTAAATTTCAAATTTTAATGCCATGAGAAAGAGATCTTATACCCTTAAAATCACAGCCCTTTTCCTGCTGCTGTTCCTGGGGACCAACTCCTGCAGCGATGATTTTGTGGATGTGGATTCCTTTGACGAGGATTCGGAGAATTTTTTCAACTCCGAGCAGGACTATCAGGATGCGCTTATAGCAGCTTATGACATGCTGCAATCCACCTATCTCAATGTCCTTCTGGGGGAAATCGCCTCCGACAATACCCTGGCAGGCGGGGAGAGTGCAACGGACGTTCCAGGCATTCAGGAGATTGACGACATGGTCCATACTCCTGTAAACCAGCAACTCCGCGATATATGGAGCTGGATGTTTGCCGGAGTCAACCGGGCCAATTACATTCTGGAGTTCAAAGACAAGACAGATTTTCCGGGCAAAGAAACCGTCCTGGCAGAAGCCAGGTTCCTGAGGGCTTATTATTATTTTGAATTAGTGAAGTGGTTCGGGGATGTCCCCGTGCTGCTGGACCCTGAAACCGGGGATCCGGTGGATGCCCGGTTGCTTTTCGGGGACCAGGACGTGGTAGACCGCACTCCTGCGAAAGTGGTCTATGAAAAGGTTATAGAAGCCGACCTTATCTATGCTGCGGAAAATCTGCCCTATGTACAAACTGAAACGGGGCGGGCCACCAAAGGGGCGGCCCAGGCCCTGCTTGGTAAAGTATACCTCTATCAGGAAAAATTTCCCGAGGCTGCTTCTGTCCTGGAAGACCTGATCAACAACGGCCCCTACGACCTTGTGGAAGATTATACCACCCTGTTTGAAAATGACAATGAGAACAATGTCGAATCCGTCTTTGAAGTGCAGTATACGGATGTGGAGGGTGCCGGTTTCGGCTGCCTGCAATGCAGCGAGGGAAATGTGGCCGTCGGGTTTAACGGGATCCGGAACTATTCGGGTCCTGAATTCGAGTCCGGGTTTAGTTTCAACGTACCAACCCAGGAAGTTTATGAAGGGTTTGAACCCGGAGATGTCCGCAGGGATGTGGCCATCCTAGATATCGAGGCCTGGGCGGCCGAAAATGATGGTGTTTCCTATGTGGAGGGCTTTGAGCACACCGGCTATTTCAACCGGAAGTACCTGCCCCGCCAGGGGGGGCTCAACACCCCGGATGCCAATCTTACAAAACCGAATAACTACCGGGCCATACGCTATGCAGATGTCTTACTGATGGCTGCAGAGGCGCTAAACCGGGGAGGTATCAGTGATGAGCGTGCCCGGATTTACCTTAATGAAGTTCGCCGGAGGGCCTCCCTCCCGGAAATTCAGGCGGCAGGTGCCCAACTTACAACTGCCATATACCGGGATCGCAGGGCGGAACTGGTAGGGGAGGGGCATCGGTTCTTCGATCTGGTACGCACTGAACGGGCGGCAGACGCCATCCCGGGATTCCAGACCTCAAAACACGAATTGTTCCCGATTCCTTCTATAGAGATTGAATTAGCCGGAAACCGCTGGGAACAAAACCCAGGATATTAGTAAAGATAAATCAGCTACCCATGAAAAAGATCAAATACCTTTTTGTTTTCCTCTTAGGAGTGTTCCTTTTTGGCGGATGTGACCAGGAAGAAGAGCTTTCCTATGTGTTTCAGGATATCTCTGCGCCCACCAATGTCCAGGCTAAATTTGATATTGCCCAGGACGACTCCGGAGAAGTTTCCGTAACCCCAACGGCGGAGGGTGCCACCCTGTTCGAAATCTATTTTGGGGACGCCGAAAATGAAACTCCCCTGGAATTGAACCCCGGCGAAACCGCCACCCATATCTATGGGGAGGGCGAATTCAATCTGAGGATTGTAGCCATCGGGATGACGGGCCTCACCAGTGAGCTCAACAGGATCGTCACCATTTCCTTTGCGGCCCCTGAAGACCTTCAGGTGGAAGTTACCCAAAGCGCCCGGCTGGAAATCACAGTGACCCCTTCTGCAACTAATGCCACAGTTTACGATATCTATTTCGGAGAGGATGCCGGGGAGGAGCCCGTTACCATTATGGACGGGGAATCCGCGGTTTACCAGTATGCCGAAGCCGGGGAATATACCATCCGGGTAGTGGCCAGAGGTGCAGGTGCTGCAACCTCGGAAGCCTCGGTAACCTTTAATGTCGAGGATTTGACTAATGCGGAGACCTTCCCGATTGACTTTGAATCCAATGTGACCCTAACAGGAGTTTTTGAAGGAGATGCAGTATCCGGATCTCCTATTGAAAACCCCGACAAGAATGGCATAAATACCTCTGAAACCGTATACGAATTCGTAAAAGGGGAAAATGCTCCCTGGTATTCAGGAATCTTCCACGTCTTCTCCGAGGATATGGATTTAAGTGTGGACCAGGTATTTAAAGTTAATATCTGGTCGCCCAAAGCGGGTATCAATGTTCGGTTCCAGATCGAAAAGGAAGGGGGCGACGCCGGACTCAACCTTTTCATTGACCAGACCGTGGACGTGGCTGAGCAGTGGGTAACACTTACCTATGATTTCAGGGGAGTAGTAGATCCCGCCAATGCATATGACAAGTTTGTGATCTTCCCGGATTTTGACGCCACAAATCAGCCAGCCGGGGATGGATCCATTTATTACATCGATGATATAGTACTGGATGCGCCCGAAGCACCAGCTCCGGAATTACCTCTTGATTTTGAATCATCTAACCTGAATTATACCTGGAATGGTTTTGGTTCTGCTGACTTCACTGAAATACCTGCAGGTGTGATAGCCAACCCGGATCCTTCAGGGATCAATACCAGTGGGAACGTGACCTTTATCACGAAACCGGCTGGCTCACAGGTGTGGGCGGGGGCAAGCCTTAATCTGGCCGGTCCAATTGATTTCACATTGGGGACAACCATCGATGTGAAGGTTTGGTCGCCGCGTGCGGGTACGCCCATCCTGCTGAAGATCGAGGATTCTACGTCTCCGCCAAATGGCGACGGCAACCCCTCGGTCTTTGCGGAAGTACAGGCAAGTACCACGGCTGCGAGCACCTGGGAAACGTTGAGTTTTGATATGACATCCTTTGGAGATTTCAATGCCGCAAATTCCTATGACCGGGTTATTCTTTTCCCGGACTTTGGGACCGGCGGCCAGGACGAGGATTTCTACTTCGACGACATCGAGATTTCAACCGGTGATGGAGGTGGCGGTACCACCCCAACTCAGGCAGCCCCGGATCCAACCCAGGCACAGGCCAATGTGATCAATATGTTTAGCGATTCCTATACTCAGGACGTAGCGGTTAGTTCCTGGAGGTCTGACTGGAGCACCAGTACCCTGACAGATATCCAGATTGAAGGAAACAACACCAAAGAATACATTGATGCTGATTTTGTTGGCGTCGAATTCTATGGGTCTGCTGTTGATGCCACCGACATGGATTTCTTCCATGTGGATGTCTGGACGCCCAATGCCACTACCTTCAGGGTTAAGCTGGTAGATCTGGGAACCGGAAATCCCATAGAAGGTGAAATGGCATTTGAGGCAATCGCACAGGGGGAATGGGTTTCCCTGGATATTCCCATGGAAGATTTTGTCAATGCGGGGATGACCTCGGTAAACTCCATTCAACAACTCATTTTCTCCGGTCTACCCACAGGGACTTTTGATTTTTACATCGACAATGTCTATTTCTACCAAGTGCCCCCAACCTCGCCCCAAACCGCCGCTCCTGATCCAACAGAGGCCCAGGCGGATGTGATTAACCTGTATAGCAATGCCTATACCCAGGATATAAATGTTACCTCCTGGAGATCTGACTGGAGTACAAGCACGCTGACAGATATTCAGATAGAAGGAAATGACACCAAGGAATATATCGATGCAGATTTTGTAGGGGTTGAATTCTACGGGACTCCTGTGGATGCCAGTGGTATGGGCTTTTTCCATGTGGATGTCTGGACACCGAATGCCACGACCTTCAGGGTCAAGCTGGTTGATCTGGGAACCGGAAATCCCATAGAGGCTGAAATTGCTTTTGAAGGCATCGCACAGGGGGGATGGGTTTCCCTGGATATTCCCATGTCGGATTTTATAAACGGTGGAATGACGGCAACCAATTCAATACAGCAATTGATTTTCTCTGGATTGCCGACGGGAACCTTTGACTTCTACATCGACAATGTCTACTTCCATAATTAGGAATAACCTTTTGAGCAGTACATTATGAAATCGACCAACATACTATGGGGCTTTTTGATGATCTTCCTCAGCCTGGCGGCATGCCAGGAAGAGGAACCCGACCTGACGGCTCCCGTGACCCCGACCAACCTGGTCGTGAACAGTGAGATAAGCCAGGATGGTTCAGGGATTGTGGTGTTCACCGCCACGGCTGAAAATGCACTTAACTACAAGTATTTTTTCAGCGACGGGTCAACGGCCCTTTCCACGGGTGAGCCGGTGACCAAGCGGTTTACGCAAACAGGCCTCAATACCTATCAGGTGACTGTTGTCGCCACTGGAATAGGAGGGCTCAGTAGTTCTACCTTACTGGAAGTTGAGGTGCAGAGCGATTTCTCAGACCCCGAAACCCTGCAGTTCCTTACCGGAGGTTCAAGCAAAACCTGGTACCTGGACGTAGCCCAACCAGGGCATTTGGGCGTGGGGCTTACCAGGGATATCCGGCCGGATGCCTACTGGTATGCCACGGAATTCAACGCAGTACCCAATCTCTTCTGCGATAGTCCCAATTCCAGTTGTTTCTGTGATGATGAAATGACCTTTTCGCTCAATAGCAGCGGTCAGATCATCTTTGAACTGGACAACAAAGGGGCCACTTTTTTCAATGGGGCAAACTCTGCCGCAGGCGGAGGACCCGGCACTGGCGATGACATCTGTCTGGATTTCGACACCAGTGGGGAAACCGTGGTGAATTTGGCGCCTTCCGAAAACGACCTGCCGCCTTCGGAGACTACCGGTACAGTAATGAACTTTTCAGGGGGTGGTTTCCTTATGTATTACAACGGGGCTTTCTCCTATGAGATCCTTTCGATTACAGAGAACACCCTGTATGTCCGCTCTTTGGATGGGGTCAAC
>JARRQA010000030.1:0-16382 GCA_037382325.1 Robiginitalea sp. | reverse complement strand
GGCCTCCGAAAGTGCCTTCTCCCCGAATTCCACCCCACCGCCGTAAGGCTGCTTTCCATTGTTGAACTTCACCTCTCTGAGATCGTGCTGATAGCCACACCTGAAATGGACCAGTTCCCCGAATACACCTTCACGCACCATCCGGAGCACCGCAAGGATATCCCTTCGGTAATTGACGTTTTCCAGCAGCATTAAGTGGGTTCCGGTGTTTTCATGGGTGTTGACCAGGTCCCAGCACTCTTCCAGGGTCATAGCCGCAGAAACTTCAAGGCCCGTGTATTTCCCTGCCTTCATGGCATCCACAGCCATGGGGGTATGCCACTGCCAGGGGGTGGAAATCACCACTGCATCCACGTTTTCCAGATCAAGCAGATCCCGGTAGGAATAGGGGTGTTCCCCAAAGGTGGCCACCGCGGGTTTCCCGGCCTCCCCGATACGTTGTAAGCACAGTTCCAGGCGGGAGGGGTCTGTATCACATAAGGCAGTGATCCGGACATCATCCCGTAACAAAAGATTGTTCAGGTGGTTGGTGCCCCTAAGGCCCACTCCGATAAGACCAACGCGCAACGGGCCAGACTGCTCAGGAGTGGCAAAGGCGTATTGGCCGGCTGGAAAAAGCCCCAAAGCCGTGGTGGCCAGGGCGGTTTTCTGAAGGAAGGATCTTCTGGATTGCATAGTGTTAGATTCACATTAAGTTTTCCCTACGGAAGTTAGGAAATCCTTTACTCATTCGTGGTTTTCGGCTTCAAAACCTTAATTTAGGGCCCAAAATAAAACAGCCATGACCTTACTCCTGATGGCGGCCGGAAAGGGAAGCCGCTATGGCAAACTGAAACAATTTGACGATCTCGGCCCCAAAGGCGAGTTCCTGATGGAATTCAGTATTTACGACGCCATCGCCAACGGTTTTAACCACATCGTGGTGATCACCCAGAAAGACAACGTGGAATTCCTGAGGGAATACCTCGGCAAACGCCTGCCCTCCGATGTGAGCCTGGATGTGCTGGCCCAGGAATTAACCGATCTGCCGGAAGGCACGCAATTTGCCGGAGAAAGACCAAAACCATGGGGCACGGCCCATGCAGTCTGGACCGCCCGCAACGTGATCACCAACCCCTTTGCCGTTATCAATGCAGATGATTATTACGGCCAACCCGCCTATGCCCGGGCTGCCGAATTCATCCGGAACACCCCGGATTCCTTTGGGCTGGTTGCCTATACCCTGAAAGACACCCTTTCCCCTCACGGATCCGTCTCCCGGGGGGTGTGCCGGCAGGAAGGGAGCTCCTTGCGCTCCGTTGACGAACGACTCGAAATAGCTGATTCCAACGGACAAATCCGGGATGCGGACAGTGGGATTACCTTCACTGGGAATGAATTGGTGAGTATGAATTTCTGGGTATGCCAGCCGGACCTCTTTTCCAGGATCGAATCCGACTTCAGGGAGTTCCTTTCATCCCTGGAAGACCCGGCCAAGGGGGAGGTTTGGCGTTACCTATGCGGCAGACAAGGACCAGGCGGTCCGTGCCCTTCAAAACCTCTCCACAGAAGGTAAGTACCCCTCCCCTCTTTGGGACCCTGCTTAAAATTCTACTGAAATGCCGCCTGCCAAAACCCTGCTTGCCCTTGCCCGTTTCGGGCTGGATAAAAGCGAGGCCAGGCTGGAACACCTCCCCGGGGGCTTTATAAACGACACGTACCTGGTGGTGCTAAAGGGTATGCCTTCCTTTGTACTGCAAAGGATCAACACCGATATTTTTCCGGGTGCAAGGCAGGTTATGGAGAACCTCCAGATGATGCTGCCATTTCTGCAGGGCCCCGGCTATGTGGCCCTGGAACTGGAGCCCACTCAGGAGGGAATCCCCTGGCTGGAAACCGGGGAGGGGGAGCTTTGGCGATTGTTCCGATACATTCCGAATTCAGGCACCCTGGAATACACGGACAATCCCTCTATCGGCAGGGAAGCGGGAAGAATACTCGGATGTTTCCACCAGCTGGTTTCAAAGGCGGAGGTAAAAAAACTGCACATTCCCCTTCCGCGTTTTCACGACCTTGAGTGGCGGGCGCAGCAGCTGGAAGCAGCCTGTACCTCGGGTATCCGGGAACGCATAAAGGTGGCGGAACACGAACGGATGTTAAGTCAAAAACTAATTGATTTCTGCCGGCACCTCCCCTTCTCCGAATTTCCGACCCGTATCTGCCACAACGATGCCAAGCTTAACAATATCCTTCTTGACCTGGCCTCCGGAAAAGCGCTATGCCTGATCGATCTGGACACCCTTATGCCGGGACACCTGCTCTACGATTTTGGAGATGCCGCGCGAACGCTTTTGAATCCTGTACCGGAATCTTCCCGCTCCGCACAAGAATTCCGGGTGGATCTCAGCATGTTTGAGGCATTCGTGAAGGGATGGCGTGAGAGTGGATTTACAACCGCACCTGAGGAAGCACGCTGGCTTGCCCATGGGGTGGTTTTGATGCCTGCCCTGCATGGGATCAGGGCCCTTACGGATCACTTCTCAGGGGACCAATACTACAAGACCCACTTTCCCGGCCAAAACCTGGTACGGGCAAAAAACCTCCTTCGGTTTGGAGAGAAGGTGAGAAAAGTGCTTCCCAAAATGGAAGCCGTTCTCAGAAAACATTTCAATTAAAGGTCATTTAAAGGCATTGAACCCGGTGATGTCCGCCCCTGTTATAAGCAGGTGGATGTCATGGGTTCCCTCATAGGTGATTACGGATTCGAGGTTCATCATATGCCTCATAATCGGGTATTCCCCGGTGATCCCCATTCCGCCCAGTACCTGACGGGCCTCCCTCGCAATCCGGATCGCCATGTCCACATTGTTCCGTTTGGCCATCGAAATCTGTGCTGTTGAGGCCCGGCCCTCATTTTTCAATTGGCCGAGGCGGAAGGTGAGCAACTGTGCCTTGGTGATTTCCGTAATCATCTCAGCAAGTTTCTTCTGCTGCAGCTGGGTGGCTGCTATGGGTTTGTCAAACTGAATGCGTTCCTTGGCATAGCGCAGGGCTGTGTCGTAACAGTCCATAGCTGCCCCAATAGCTCCCCAGGCAATCCCGTAACGGGCCGAATCCAGGCATCCAAGGGGGGCGCCCAGGCCATTTTTACCGGGCAACAGGTTTTCTTTGGGTACTTTGACGTTATCGAAAATCAACTCTCCCGTGGCCGAGGCCCTCAGGGACCATTTATTGTGGGTCTCCGGAGTGGAAAAACCTTCCATTCCCCTTTCCACGATCAGGCCGTGAATCCTGCCTTCCTCGTTTTTAGCCCAGACAATCGCAAGATCGGCGAAAGGGGAATTGGAAATCCAGAGTTTTGCGCCATTCAAAAGGAAATGGTCCCCCTGATCCTTGAAGTTGGTCACCATTCCCCCAGGGTTTGAGCCGTGGTCAGGTTCGGTGAGTCCGAAACAACCCATCAGGTCTCCCTCGGCCAGACGGGGCAGGTATTTTTGACGCTGTTCTTCTGTACCGTAGGCATAGATGGGATACATCACCAGGGAAGATTGTACCGAAGCGGTGGAACGCACCCCGCTGTCTCCCCTTTCAATTTCCTGCATGATGAGCCCGTAACTGATCTGATCCAGCCCAGCCCCGCCGTACTCTGCCGGGATATACGGGCCAAAGGCGCCTATTTCAGCAAGTCCGGCAATGATCTGTTTGGGAAATTCCGCCTTTTGGGCGTACTCTTCAATGATGGGGCTTATGTCCCGTTTCACCCAACTCCTGGCGGCATCCCTTACCAACTTGTGTTCTTCCGTGAGCAACTCATCCAGCTGATAGTAATCCGGGGCTTCAAAAAGGTCTGGTTTCATCCTGCGATATTTCAGTCAAAGGTAGCCAAAGCAGCCTAAGAAACCAATACAAAACCCGCCTTTGGGGCCGAAGTTTAAAACATGGTTCTGGAGGGTAAAGCAACTTCAAATACCCCTTCAACCGGCAGGTAAGAACCCTTACCCAAATAGTTGCATACGGTAACCCTTTTAGCGGTTCATAAATTCCGCCAGGAGGGAATGAAAATGATGCACCCCCTGTTCCCGTGTGGGGGAAAACCTCCCTGCCTTATAAAAACGGGACCGAATCCCTTTATGGACGCCCTCCACCACTTCCTCATCTTCCAGTTCCACCTTGTCCAGACCGGTTCCAGCCCCCTGGTCCAGCCAGGAGGCATCGTGCACATAGGTTCGGAAAGAAACCCTTGTACGGTCCGGGCCCAGAGGCTGTACCAGGTTCACCGACACACCCCAGGGATAGAAATTAAACATCGTATTCGGGAAGACCCAGAAGTAGTAGGCTGCCACTTTTTTCCCGTAATCCACATGCCCCTCAGGAAGGTCGAATACAGCCTCCCCCTCCCCTGCATAGCCTATCTGCAAGTTGAAATGCTTGTACAGCACGGTTTCGTAATCTCCGTAATCGAGGACTTTGTTGAGGTCCTCATGGACAAACGGGATATGGAATCCTTCCAGGAAATTATCGCAATACAGGGCCCAGTGGGCTCTTATCTGGTAGTCCTTGTGCCTGGCGGGGTCTTCTTCAAAGGTGTGCAGGGGTAAAAATCCGACCCGCTCGTTCATCCCATCAATCACCTCCTGAAAATCAAAGGAAGGATTCAGGCCGGCGAACAGGAAAGGGCCCCAGCTTCGGAGCGGAAAACTCGGGAGGTCATCGCAGGGGGCCGGGAATCCCTCGGCCTCCTCGAACTCCGGCATATGCTCAAAGGTCCCGTCCAATGCAAACCGCCTCCCGTGGTAGCGGCATATCAGCTTTCTGGCCTTGCCCGGTTGGCCTGCTACAAGGTTCCCGCGATGTGTACAGACATTGCTGAGGCAATGTACCTTCCCGGAGGCATCCCTGGTCAGGACCATAGGCTCCTCCAGAAAATCTGAAAGCATGACAAAGGGGTAGGCTGACGGGTTTTCCGGCAACATCCGGACATCTCCTATCCACTGCCAGGATTTGTAAAAAACCTTGTCTTTCAGGGCCTCGAACACATCGGGATCCCTGTAAAATTCGGAAGGGAGAGTGGAGGCCTTCCGGATATCCGGATCGATACTATAGTTGCGTGCCAAGCGGTATTTAATTTGTACTTTTAAAAATATGGATTTCTTTTCGATAAATGTCCTTCCCCTATGACTGTCAAAGGCGGCAAGCAAAAGCTGGGGATCTGGATGACCACCTCCCTGGTAATCGGGAATATGATCGGGGGCGGTATTTTTATGATGCCCTCCACCCTTGCAGAATTCGGGGGCATCAGCATCCTCGGATGGCTTGTTTCCTCCATGGGGGCCCTCCTGCTCGCCCTTATATTTAGTAAACTCAGCCGCATGGTGACTGGCCGAAGCGGGGGACCTTATGCCTATGCACATGCGGAGTTCGGGGATTATGTGGGGTTTTTGGTAGCCTGGGGCTATTGGATTGCCGTTTGGGTTGCCATGGCGGCCCTGGCCATTGCCTTTATCAGTGCCATGAGTATCTTCTTCCCGGTTCTCAATGAAAAACCCTGGATTGCCGTAACCGCGGGACTTGGTGCCGTATGGTTATTGACCTGGATCAATTCCCGGGGCGTAAGGGCTTCCGGGAAATTACAGGTACTTACCACCTTGTTGAAAATAATTCCCATCCTCCTGATCATCATGGGTGGGTTTTTCTTTTTTGAGCCGGGAAATTTCGTCCCTTTCAATGCCAGCGAAAACAGTTCTGTCAGTGCCATTGCCATTACGGGCACCCTCACCCTCTATGCCTTTTTGGGCCTTGAAAGTGCCTCCGTGCCCTCGGATGAAGTCAGACAACCGGAAAAAACCATTCCGAGAGCCACCATGCTGGGAACCGTATTTACCACCGTCCTGTATATTCTGAGCACTGTAGCCATCATGGGCCTTATTCCCCTGGACACCCTGGCGAAATCCCCGGCCCCTTTTGCAGATGCCATGAAAATCATGACGGGGGAAATGGGTAGTTATATCGTTGCCGGCGGAGTGGCCATGGCGGCTTTTGGGGCCCTGAACGGATGGATCCTCATCCAGAGCCAGGTGGCCAAAGCCATTTCGCTGGACGGGCTTTTCCCAAAGGTTTTTCAAAGGGAGAACAGCCAGGGCGTCCCTGTCATGGGCCTTGTGATTGGAAGCTTTTTATGTTCGGTCCTGATGTTGATGAATTACACCGACGGGTTGGTGGACCAATTCAAATTTGTAACCCTGCTTTCCACGATATGCACATTGGTCCCCTACCTGTTTTCTGTGGCCGCTTTTGTGGGTATTTCCCTGGAGAAGCGGTTGCAAACCAGGCAAAAGATCCGGGTATTTATTCTCGGGGGGCTGGCCTTTGCATTTTCCATATGGGCCGTTTTCGGGGCCGGGGAGCAGGCTGTTTTTATTGGGTTTATCCTGCTGATGCTGGGTACACCCTTCTATGTGTGGTTAAAATGGAAACAAAAAAACCCTGAATAATTTTGGCGCCCTATGGACCTGACCAGTCATTCTGAGTATCTCCCCCTTCACTCGGTGTTTATCCGGCCCGTCCTGCAGGCCTTCGGGGATCAGGACAGCATTGCCGCTCAGTGGCAGGGACTTAACTACCTTTCTGAACCCAGGCTGGATCCCGCAATCCGACAATACAAAAGGTTTGAGTCCCTGCTCCTGGAAGATGCCGACAAGGTATGGCGAATGCCCGGACGCGAAGGACTGACGCTGGATGCGATGTATTGCAGGGATGCCTCCATAGCCACCGATTATGGGATGATCCTGTGCCGCATGGGTAAGGATGCCCGAGGGGAAGAACCGGTCTCGCACCGTGAAATTTTCGAGACCATGGGAATCCCCGTACTGGGAAGCATTGAGCCCCCGGGAACCCTCGAAGGCGGGGACGTGGCCTGGCTGGATTCCAAAACCCTGGCGGTCGGCCACAGCTATCGTTCCAACGCAAGCGGTATTGAACAGCTGAAGGCCCTGCTACAACCAAAAGATATTGAAGTTCTTGTGGTGGACCTGCCGCATTTCAGGGGCCCTACCGATGTCTTCCATCTGATGTCTATCCTGAGTCCGGTAGACCGTAATTTGGCAGTGGTCTATTCCCCCCTGATGCCTGTTTCCTTCCGAAACAACTTACGGGACCGGGGGTTCGGTTTGGTAGAGGTTCCCGATACTGAATTCGATACCCTGGGCAGCAATGTCCTCGCCACAGCACCCCGGAAGTGCCTCCTTGCCAGGGGAAATCCGCAAACCGAAACAGCCCTGAAACAGGCGGGTTGTACCATTGCCACCTATGAAGGGAGTGACATCAGCCTTAAAGGGGGCGGAGGCCCAACCTGTCTTACCCGGCCCTATCAGAGAAAGCTGTAAGCCCTTACAGGTTCAGGTAAAAATCCCTTGTAAGCTCCCTGTATGCTTCTGTATATTCATTTCTGCGAACCTCCAGGGTCAGATCGTCTTCCTCGGGGGTGGTCTTCCGAAAGGAAAGCTCCATCAGAGACCTTTTAACCGGGCTTTGGGCGGTACCCTTTACCCGGGTGATCCGATTCGGGTAGAGCCGGAATTTCTGCGCCAGGGACACAAAGGATTCCTCCTCCCTGTGAGGAAGGATCAGACAGAACCTCCCATCCGGGGAAAGAAGCCGGCCAACCCCCGAAAGAAGGGTTTCAAAGGGCAGGGAATCCTGCTGTCGGGCAGTATCGCGGGCCGGATTTCCGCTACTCACATTTTCCGTATAAAACGGAGGGTTGGAGAGGATCAGGTCATAGGGTTGTTCGATTTCCGCCACAAATTCCTCGAACCCGCAGTGGTAACAGAACAACCGGTCCGACCAGGGTGACGCTTCAAAGTTTTCAACGCACTGTTCAAAAGCCAAAGCATCGATTTCGATGGCGTCAATGCATTCTGCCTGACAGCGCTGGGCAAGCATCAGGGCAATCAACCCCGTGCCCGCGCCGATATCAAGTACAGACTGAAGATTCCCTTCCACGGATGCCCAGGCCCCCAGCAAAACGCCGTCCGTTCCCACTTTCATGGCGGTGGCGTCATTCCGAATGCTGAATTCCTTGAATCTGAAAGATGCCTCCATAGATCAAAAAGTAAGTATGCTTCGGCAGGCTACTCCCCCAGGTAAAGTTTTAAAAGCCCCTCCGGAGTACGGATGTGGATCGTGCGGTTTTCGCGATCCACCCTTGAGATGAAATCGTCACTAATGGGAATGAGCACCTCCCTTCCTTCCTTTTCCGCGATGAAAAGGGCCTGGGCTGCCTGGTCATTTACAGCCCTGATGACCCCGGCATCCCCGTAAACATCGTCTTCCAACCGGAAACCAATCACCTCATGGTAGTAAAACCGGTTTCCGGTGAGCTCCGGGAGTTGATCAAGGGGGAGATAGAGTTCGGAACCCAGCAGCCGACTGACCGCATCCTCTGTGGCGACATCTTCAAAAGTAACCCTGAGCAGGTTGGATTTATGAAGCTGGCTTTTTGATATAAAAAATGGAACCAGGTTGCTTCCCAAAGAAACAAACACTGATTCCAAATTTTCGTATTCCCGGGGATCATCCGTATCCAGCTTGATCAGTAAATCCCCTTTGTATCCATGCCTGGAGACGATCTTACCAAGGTAATAACAGTCCTCCCGACGCATGGCGGAACGCTTATTCTTTTTCTTTCTCCTCGCCTTCCTCGGCAGGTGCTTCTTCAGCCGCGGCTTCAGGAGCTTCTGCTTCTGCTTCGGCTGCAGGTGCTTCTGCTTCTGCTTCGGCTACAGGTGCCTCAGTAGCTTCAGCCGCCGGAGCTTCTCCTTCTGCAGCTGCTTCCGTTGCCTCCTCAGCCGCTTCTTCTTCAGCCGCTGCCTGAGCACGTTTCTCATTGGCCTCTTTCTCAGCTTCCAGCGCTTTAGCCCGAGCTTCGGCTTTGGCCTTTTCCAATCCTTCAGCTTTCTGAGAAATCTTCTGCTCCTTTTCGTCCATCCAGGCCTGGAATTTCTTCTCAGCCTCTTCCTCGGTAAGGGCCCCTTTCCGAACTCCCGCATTCAAGTGGTGTTTCATCAGAACCCCTTTATAAGAAAGAATGCGACGGGCTGTCTCGGAGGGTTGTGCCCCGTTTTCCAGCCACCTTACGGCATCCTCAACGCTGAGGTCGATGGAAGCAGGGTTTGTATTCGGGTTGTAAGTTCCAAGTTTTTCCAGGAAACGTCCATCCCTTTTGGCCCGTCCGTCTGCCGCGACGATCCAGTAAAATGGTTTTCCTTTTTTTCCGTGTCTTTGAAGTCTTATTCTAACTGGCATATCACATTAAATTTTGAGGTTCCCGACCCCGGTTATTAATTCTGTTTACAGCCCTGGTCGCTGTTCAGCCATTTTGGCGAGTGCCCAAAGCGGGTGCAAATATACGCTTCTTTTCCAGAATCCTACCAAGTGGAACTCCAAAAATCAGAGGCACTGGTGGACAAAAGGCAGGGGGTCAAATGTTAAGATTATGTAAAATGCATCTATATATTTGATTTTCAATGTTTTACGTGTTATATTATATGTGATGTTATTGAGAGTCAATAACGCGTGGAATTAAAAATGAAGTGAGATATATGAAGTATTCTGAAAAAATTTCCAATCGACTAAATGATTTACTGGCAAAGACATACGATGCTGAAAAAGGATATAAGATGGCTGCCGAAAAAATAGATATGCCATCCGTCAAAAAATTCCTCAGCGATAAAGTGCGACAACGGGCGACCTTTGCGCATGAGTTGAAGTCTGAAATTATGGAATACGGACAGCTGCCCGATGAAGGGGGAACAGTTTCCGGTGACATACACCGCGGCTGGATCAACCTAAAAGCAGCCTTAAGTTCGAATAAGACTGAACAAATCCTGGAAGAAGTCGAGAGAGGGGAAAAAGCAAGTCTGGAATCCTACGATGAAATACTCAAGGATAGAGAAACCGTTCTGCCTCCATCTACGGAGCAGCTCCTGACCAAGCAGCGTCAGGCAATTCAGGCTTCGTTGAACACCTCGAAAATGTACGAAGAAATCGTATCCTGATTCGTATTGAATTAGCCAGAAAACCCGGCAATGAGCCGGGTTTTTTTATGTCCCCGTATATCCTTACCCGCCTGACCTGCATCCGTCCCTTGTCTTTTATCGCCACTGTGGCGAAGGGAGATCGCCGCTGACATCAGCTGGTTGATAACTCCTAAAAACTCGCTTTTTATAGCCGGGTTCATTTACATATTTTTATCCTCCCGAAAACGTTACCGACTCCTATGTACCTGATCTTCGATACGGAAACCACAGGATTGCCCAAGCGGTGGGATGCCCCCGTAAATGACACCGATAACTGGCCACGATGCGTGCAGATTGCCTGGCAGCTGCACGATGAGATGGGTACTCTTATCGAACAGTTCGATACCCTGGTACGTCCCGAGGGGTTCAACATCCCATACGACTCGGAACAAATACACGGTATTTCCACAGATTTGGCCGTCAAGGAGGGAAAACCCCTCCGCGAGGTGCTGGAGGCCTTTGAAGAAACCCTGGGAAAAACCCGCTTTCTGGTGGGACAGAATGTAGGTTTTGACATCAATGTGATGGGCGCTGAATTCTATCGTGCTCTGGGCCAGAATCCCCTTGAAGAATTCCCGGTGCTGGATACCTGTACCGAAGAGACCGCAGAGCTCTGCAGGTTACCGGGAGGCCGGGGCGGTAAATTTAAGTTGCCCACCCTGACCGAACTTCACCAACACCTTTTCGGGGAACCTTTTGAAGAGGCCCACAATGCCAGTGCAGACGTGGAGGCAACAACCCGGTGCTTTCTGGAGTTAATCCGGCGGAAGTCCTTCAAACCGGATGAATTGGGAGTTGCCCCGGGTTATTTTGAGAAGTTCAAAGAGGCCAATCCGGAACCTGTTACCCTCCTGGGCTTAAAGCACCAAAACCTGAAAAAGGCCTCAGAGGCCCTGGCTGCGAAAAAATCGGAACCGGACGCCGGTCTGAGCCGGTCGGAGATCGAGGAAAATAAAAAAGCGCTGGAGGAGGTTGTTTTTGCCCACCTGCATAACCATACCCAGTTTTCGGTGCTGCAGTCCACCATCAAAATGAAAGATCTCGTTGCCGCAACCGCAGCCCACGGGATGCCAGCGGTTGCCCTGACAGATCACGCCAATATGATGGGTGCATTCCATTTCGTAAAGGAGGTCAACGCCTTCAACAAAAGCCAGGAAGCCCTTCCGGAAGAAGCGCGAAAACCGGCAATCACGCCCATTGTCGGCTGTGAATTCTTTGTTTGTGAAGACCGCCACAACAAATCCGTAAAGGATTACGGGTATCAGATTGTGATGCTTGCCAAAAACAAGAATGGCTATCACAACCTGGCAAAAATGTCTTCCATAGCCTATACGGAAGGGTTTTACTACGTCCCCCGGATTGATCGGGAGGTCGTCGCACGGTACCGGGAAGACATCATTGTCCTTACCGGAAACCTGTACGGGGAAGTCCCCTCCAAAATTCTCAACCAGGGTGAAAAACAGGCGGAAGAAGCCCTTCTGTGGTGGAAGGAACAATTCGGGGACGACCTGTATATCGAGCTCATGCGCCACGGACAGGAAGATGAGGACAGGGCCAACCAGAGCCTGATCGCCCTGGCCCGCAAGCACGAGATATCCCTGGTAGCCACCAATAATACCTATTACTGCGACAAGGAGGATGCCGAGGCTCACGACATCCTTTTATGCGTCAAGGAAGGAGAGAAACAGGCAACCCCCATCGGCCGTGGACGCGGGTACCGTTTCGGCCTGCCCAACCAGGAATACTATTTCAAGTCCGGGGCGGAAATGAAAGCGCTTTTCCGGGATCTTCCGGAGAGCATTCTTTCCATTCAGGAGATCATCGACAAGGTCACCCCCTTCGAACTGGCCAGGGATGTCCTGCTTCCAAAATTCGAGATTCCCGATGCCTTTAAGGTGGCGGAAGACGAACAAGATGGCGGGAAACGCGGGGAGAATGCCTACCTGAGGCACCTCTCCTTCAAGGGGGCTGAGGCGCGATACGATGAAATCACAGATGAGATCCGGGAACGCCTGGATTTTGAGCTGGCGACCATTGAAAACTCGGGATACCCCGGGTACTTCCTCATCGTGGAGGACTTTATAAGGGAGGCCCGGAATATGGGGGTTTCCGTGGGGCCTGGGAGGGGATCAGCCGCCGGTTCCGTAGTGGCCTACTGCCTGGGGATCACCAACATAGACCCCCTGGAATACGACCTGCTTTTCGAGCGGTTCCTGAATCCGGACCGGGTCTCCATGCCGGATATCGATATCGACTTTGACGATGAGGGACGCTCCAAGGTCATGGACTATGTGATCGGGAAATACGGCGCCAACCAGGTGGCCCAGATCATCACCTATGGTACCATGGCCGCCAAATCTTCTGTACGGGATACGGCCAGGGTACTGGACCTCCCGCTGGGCGATGCGGACCGGATTGCCAAACTGATCCCGAACATGGCCAAATTCGGGAAGATTTTCGGCAAGCCCGAAGCGGAGCTGAAAAAGAAGTTCCGCTCCGATGACTTTGAAAAGATCAATCAACTCCTGGGGATTTCCGAAGGGGATGACCTGGAAGCCCGGACCGTGAACATGGCCAGGGTCCTTGAGGGCTCCTTACGCAACACCGGGATCCATGCCTGCGGGGTAATTATCACCCCGGACGATATTACAAACTTTGTCCCTGTAGCCACAGCCAGGGACTCCGAGTTGTATGTCACCCAGTTTGACAACTCCGTGGTGGAAAGTGCCGGCTTGCTGAAAATGGATTTCCTGGGGCTGAAAACCCTGACCCTGATCAAGGATACGGTGGAAATCGTTCGGGCGCGACAGGGAGTGGAACTGGTTCCGGATGATTTTCCCCTGGACGATCAGCAAACCTATGAACTCTTTCAGAGGGGAGAAACCGTGGGTATCTTCCAGTATGAATCCCCCGGGATGCAGAAATACCTGAAGGAACTCAAGCCCACCGTTTTTGCGGACCTGATCGCCATGAATGCCCTCTACCGCCCGGGCCCGATGGAATACATCCCGAGTTTCATCGCCCGGAAACACGGCAAGGAAGACATCTCCTATGACCTTCCTGAGATGGAGGAATTCCTCCGCGACACCTACGGGATCACCGTATACCAGGAGCAGGTGATGCTCCTTTCCCAGAAACTGGCGGGCTTTACCAAAGGCGAAGCGGATATGCTCCGAAAGGCCATGGGGAAGAAGATCTTTGCCCTCCTTCAGAAACTAAAACCAAAATTCCTCGACGGAGGGGAAGAGCGGGGACATCCCCGGGAGGTACTTGAGAAGATCTGGAAGGATTGGGAAGCCTTTGCCTCTTATGCTTTCAACAAGAGCCATTCCACTTGTTATGCCTATATCGCCTACCAGACCGCCTACCTCAAAGCTCATTACCCGGCGGAATATATGGCAGCCGTGCTCTCCAACAACATGAACGACATAAAACAGGTGACTTTCTTCATGGAGGAATGCCGCAGGATGGGGCTGGATGTTCTCGGGCCCGATGTGAATGAATCCTATTACAAGTTTGCTGTGAACAGGGAAAACCAGATCCGCTTTGGGATGGGGGCTATCAAAGGAGTGGGGCGCTCGGCCGTAAAGACCATCGTCAAAAACCGAAAAAAGGACGGTCCGTACGCCTCCATTTTTGACCTGACCAAGCGGATCGACCTGCGCGCGGCTAACAAAAAGGCCTTTGAAAACCTGGCCCTGGCAGGTGGTTTCGATTCCCTGGAGGAAGCCCACCGGGCCCAGTATTTCCACGCCGGGCCTGACGGGGTCAGCTTTCTGGAAAAGGTCATCCGGTTTGGCGCCAGATTCCAGGAAAGTGAGAACTCCGCCCAGGTAAGCCTGTTCGGGGCCGCCAGTGAAGTTCAAATCGAAGAGCCACAAATCCCGCCCTGCGAGGAATGGGGAACCCTGGAAACCCTTAAGAGGGAGAAGGAAGTGGTCGGAATCTATATCTCGGGACACCCCCTGGATGATTTTAAAACGGAAATCCAGGCTTTCTGCAACGCCGACATCAATGCCTTCCAGAATCAGGAAGCCTACCTGAACCGGGAGGTCTCCGTGGCCGGGATTATCACGGATGTACAGCACCGGATTTCCAGGAACGGGAAAGGTTGGGCTGCCTTTACCCTGGAAGATTACACGGATAGTTTTGAATTCCGGATTTTCGGAGAAGAGTACCTGAAATTCCGGCATTTCCTGACCATCAATGCCTTCCTCTACCTTAAAATCTTCGTCAGGGAGGGCTGGGTGAATAAGGATACGGGCCAGAAAGGAGATCCGCGACTGCAATTCAACCAGTGCATGCTCCTGCAGGATGTCATGGAGTCTTTCGCCCGGAAACTAACCATCCAACTGGACATAGAGCAACATAGAGCAGCTGCATGAGAACCGCATCCGGCAATTGAAAGACACCCTGAGGTCTTTCAAAGGGAAGCATCCCCTGAATTTCGTGGTGTATGAGATGCAGGAAGCGATCAAGGTCAACCTTACCAGCCGCAAACAAAAGGTCCATATCAGTTCCGAATTGCTGCACCAGCTTCAGGACCAGGAAGTGCATTACAAACTAAATTAACCTTCGGCCCAGAAGCCTTCCTAAAGAGCAGATACTCAGATAGGGACCGTCAATGAGCGTATAGGGAAAATGTATGCCCAAGGTGTAATGAAGAGGTAAAATAATTGACTAAATTTGCACGAATTAAAATCACAAAGACAAATGGCTTTAGAAATAACAGACACTACTTTCGAGGAAGTGGTATTGAAAAACGATAAACCCGTGGTTGTAGACTTTTGGGCCGCATGGTGTGGTCCCTGCCGGATGGTGGGCCCGATCATTGAGGAACTCAGCCAGGAATACGATGGGAAAGCGGTTGTGGGTAAGGTTGACGTGGACAAGCACCAGCAGTTTGCCGCCAAATTCGGGATCCGAAACATCCCGACCGTCCTGGTTTTCAAGGATGGTGAAATCGTAAACCGCCAGGTAGGGGTAAGCCCTAAAAAGGTTTACGCCGATGCTATTGAGGCCGCCCTGTAACGCTTCAATTACAACTTTATGAACCCAGCTCATCCCGGCTGGGTTTTTTTATGTCCCGCACAGGCAGTTTCGTATCTTTAAGGCATGGACCTGCAGGCAGAACTCTACAAAGCTCCCCTTTTTGAAAACCTACCACTTCTGGTAAAACAAGTGGTGGAGGGATATATCAGCGGGATCCATAAGAGCCCGTTCCACGGGTATTCGGCAGAATTCGCGGAGCACAAAATTTACAACACCGGGGAGAGTACCAAGCACATAGACTGGAAGCTCTACGCCAAGACCGACAAGCTCTACACCAAAAAATACGAGGAAGAGACCAACCTGCGCTGCCATTTTATCCTGGATAATTCCGCTTCCATGTATTATCCCGAACTGCAGCGACTGGACCTGGAACACCTCAACAAGATCGGTTTTGCGGTACTTGCCGCCGGCGCCCTTATGCAACTGCTCAAAAAACAGCGGGATGCCGTAGGGCTGAGCGTGTTTTCCGATTCCTACCAGTTCTATGCCCCTGAAAAGGGCAGTGAAAGACATTACTTCATGCTGATGAAGGCTCTAAATGACATCGCACTCCAGAAATCCGGGCAGGAAGGCACCGAACTTCACACCTACCTCCACCTGATTGCCGAAAAGCTCCGGCGCCGAAGCCTGGTAGTATTATTTACGGACATGTTTCAGGACCAGGTGGAAGAAGAACGCCTGTTCGAATCCCTTCGTCATTTAAAATACAACAAACACGAGGTCATTCTCTTTCACCTGACGGACCGTAAGACCGAACTGGACTTCGACTTTGGAAACACCCCGAGGCGTTTTACGGATGTGGAGACCGGGCAGCGAATTGACCTCTACCCTGAAAATGTGCAGGAGTCCTATCAAAAGGCCCTTCAGGAGTATCTGAAATCCATTCGGCTGGTGTGCGGGAAATACGGTATCAAATACTTTCCGGTCGACATTGCGGAGCCCTTTGCCCGGGTGATCAACACCTTTTTGGTGGAAAGGCAGCGCTTTGCCTGAAGAACCAGTCTAAATTTGATTTTTTTGTTTGCCGAAATCAAATAGTACCTTATATTTGCCCACGCTTTTGAAGAAAAGCACTGACAATTTCCGTAAAACTAACTGTCGTTAGAATCCCCCGGGTTGGAAACTTGGTCTGGTAGTTCAGCTGGTTAGAATACCTGCCTGTCACGCAGGGGGTCGCGGGTTCGAGTCCCGTCCAGACCGCTGAAGGCTTTTTTAGCCTTTTAAATTTAAGTCCCAGTCAATTGATTTTGGCTGGGATTTTTGATTTTATAAAAC
>JARRQA010000029.1:0-13909 GCA_037382325.1 Robiginitalea sp. | reverse complement strand
TTTTTTTACGACGTAATTCCCGTGCCTTGCGTATCGCCTGACAGCTCCGATCTCATCCCGTTCGAATACCAGTAATTCTCCGAATTCCCCATCCTCCCGAACCCTTTGGAAGGTATCTCCTTCGATGTGTTTGAAAAAGGTCAGTGCTTCAGCTGGATTGTCTGCAGGTAGGTCGAGGATCGCCAGCCGATCTCCCCAGGCTCCGATGTATTCCTCGCTGGACCAGGGCATCGGATTGTAGTACCCGGTATAATCCGAAAGGTCCGGGACTTTTGAATCCGGATCTTTCGGTCTGGCCTTGCTTAGAATACCATGGATACCCCGGATGTATTTTCCAGGATTGGTCCCGCTCGAATTGATCATGACCGAATACCCTCTTTTATTTTTCAGGTCCAGTTGAAAGGCAGACCGGTAGCCCGGGCAACTGCCCCCGTGGCCCACCCAGGTCGTCCCACCCGGGCCCTTGAAAACCACAAAGCCGAGGCCCCAGGTAGAGCTCCAGTCCGGATCCGTCCAGTGGACGGTTTGCATGAACTTCAGGGTTGCAGGCTTTAAAATTTCGGGGGCTGTGGTATCGCGCAGCCGGAACTGCCAGGAGGCAAAACGCCCCAGGTCTTCCACATTGGAAGTAAAGCCTGCCGCCGGTGTAATCCCCCGGGCCTGAAAAAAGAAAACTTTCTCCCTTGTCCGCTCGCGGTTGAGGGCTGTGTAACCAACCGCGAGTTCCTTACCATAGCGCTCCTCGGGCATTTCAGGGCGCGTATCCGACAACCCCAGCGGCTCGAGTATCTGTTCCTTCACATACCTTTCATAAGGCATGCCGCTTACCTCTTCTACAACTTCCCCAAGGAGGGTCAACCCGAGATTGCTGTATTGAAAATAAGTGGATGCCGGGTAGAGGGTTTGTTGATTTTCTAGTTGCGCATCGACCTGTTCACGGGTCGGGAACGGAAAATCAGGACCGGTCCAGTAGGGGTAGGCTGCCTCCCGGGGAAGGCCCGAAGAATGGGTCAGCAGGGAGCGGATAGTTACAGGGCCACTGTCGGGGAATTGCTGTTTGAGGTTGTAATGGGGCAACAGGTCCCCAATCTTGTCATCCAGGCGGAGCTTGCCCTCATCGTAGAGTTTCATCACCGCCACAGCGGTGAAGAGCTTGGAAATAGAGCAAATACTGCACAAGGTGGCCGGGCTCATTTTCCGGTTTTCATCTGGATTGGCAAGGCCGAAAGCGCCTTTCCAAAGGACTTTCTGATCTTCTACTACCAGGGCCGAGATCCCCGGCAGATTTTCATAATCTTTCTGTGCGTCCAGCCATACTTCAACCATCCGGAAGGCATCGGTATAGTCCTGGGAGGATTCCTGGGCCGGGGCAGTGAGGACTAGGAATAAAAAAAGATGCGTGTACAGGGTTCTCATAGGAGGCAGTATTTAGGCCATTAGGGAAATTTAAGGAATCCGTGTTACTTTTCACCGGGTTTTGACCGCGTATTTATTCCGGTCATTTCCCATTGCCCCAGCGTTATGGGGATGTTTCCCATGCTGTTGAGGTGGTCGAGGAAGTCCTTCAACTCAAAAGGTTCCCCCTCCTGTTCCTTCTTCCGGGCATATGCCATAAAGGTCTGCTCCAGGAGGTACTTTCCGGTAATATAACTCGTTCCGTATCCGGGCTGCCGCATATAGAGGTGTTGTTCGAACTGCAGCAGCTCCTTTTCCGTTTTCATCCATCCCCTGGGGGTGTACTCCGAATGGATGCCTCCAGCCTCCTCCATGGTCATCTCATTGGCATGGGCATAGAGGGATCCCAGCCCCCGCGCGGCTCTTTGGGCAATCATAATATAGACGATTTCCCGTCCCCGGGGAGTGTCGTCATAAAGGCCGGCCTGCATGAACATTTCTTCCACAGCGGTGGCCGTGCCCTCATTCCGTGAATCGAAGATGTTGTACAGAAGCGGTCCTTTCCGTATGGGAGTGGGGTGGGGCGTTGTATCCATCCGGGCCAGTTCAAACCAGTGATAAAAGTGGGAATACAGGGGGCGGGGGTCGTAATGGGCGGTGATCCAGAAAAAGTTCCTCGTTTCCTCCGGGACGAATTCCCCCAGGTGGGCATTCAGTGCAGGCTCAAAATAGTCCTTTACAGTGACCACTTCCTGTTCCTCCAGGAAATTCAAAAGGCCTTTTGCAGAAGCTACAGCGAGCTCCCGGTAGGCTTCAGGTGAATCAGCGGCTTTTAGGAGAGGCAGGTCCCGGTTCCGGTGTTCTTCCAATTTCAGGGAGGCCCAGGCACGGGCCAGTTCGCGTTTCAGGAGCATGACCTCATCTTCCCAGGTAAGGGGCACCAGGTGGACGTTCTGCAGATACCAGGTATAATTTGCCTTTCCAATGCCGGAGGGACCTGTTTTGGATGGGGCCTGGGCATCCAGCCATGCGGCAAGGGCGTCTGTGGATCCGATAGCCGTTTGAATGGCCGCCACCAATTTGGCATCCTGGCCAACTCCGGGTAGTTCCAGCAGCTGGTTCAGGTGGATACTTTGGCTGCGAATGTCCCGGATCCCTGCGATCCAGAGTTCCCGCGCATTTCCCGTCAGGTTTTCCTGCGCCTGGGCGTTCAGGGAGGGGATGACCCGCAGGTCGGTAAGTAATCGGGAGCGCTCGGCCGGGGAAAGAGGAAAATCATAAGTCCATAGCTCGGTAGTCCGATGGTGGGTGGGCCCCTCATGGGCAGGGACATCGCTTCGTGCCATCCAAACCGATTTATAAAAGGCCGGGTCCCGTACCCAGGGCTGCAACACGCGCTGGTTAAAGTCGTACCCGTTCATCTCGGCCCAGACAATCATCCAGTCGACCTTCCGGGAGACGGGCCATCCGGTTGTGTCAATAACCTGGAGCCGGGCCTGCAGCTTTTTGAATTCCGGCCACCGCGCCGACCGGCCGGCCTCGGTGTAATCCGGGGCACCGTCTTTCATGGGAGGGGTTTCGAAGGCCCGCCATTCCCTGAAAAGACGGATCAACCCCTCGTAAGAGTTCGCATCAGCCTCCTGGCCCAATCCCGACTGGACAAGGGCGATAAAAAAAGAAAGTAAAAGGGCTTTGAGTCGCATGAGGTGTGGTTTTTAGCGTTCCGACAAGATAACAAAATCCGGAGCAGGTTTCTATCGACCCGATAATTCTAAGACCCTCATGCAAGATGCGACATATGACTGCCTTTTGAAACCTGTCGGGAAGGCATTTCAAGGTAGGTGCCTGCTTGCTTGCCTGAGGGAGCGTTCGGCTTCAGGGATAGCCGATCTGTTTCAAAGGCCTGCCTGATTTTTTCGAATTGCTGTTCATTTCCGGTTTTCCCCGGCAGCTGTGGACAAGGTTCCTTTTTCACTAAACGTGGAGGCAACAGATAATTCGGGGTGCATAGCCCACATAGAATTCTATGAAGATTTCGGCAAGGGGTGGCAGGAAAAGGCACACATGCCACCGTTGATCAGGATTCCCCGCCTTGCTGAAATAAGCAGAAAGGTTTCCAGAAAGCTAATTGACATGGGTACCATATAATGAGTTGGGATGCGTAAATACAGGTTTGTGCATTACCCCTTTTATGTTACAGGAATAATTCAAGGTGCACGTGGCCCATCAAAAGAAATCCGTGGCAGAAAACTTAGTTGTTTTTTAGTCAAATAGTTTAGCCCCTGAAAATACAATGATCCCATATACCTGCGGTGGTTTTTCTAGGGGTTTCACATGAAGAACGATGTTGCACGGGAAACGTCCGGTTTTTAAAGTATTGGTTTTTGCGGGGCCGGATCCCTCTGATAGATATTCGCCAAATGTAGCCCTTCAAAACTCGATCCCTACTCCCAGTTCATATAAGGTTTCCGATTCGGGCACACCCTCGAGTGGATCCAGGTTATCCCGGAACCGCACGTCAAACTTCACTACAAAATTGTGGTTAGGTTTGTAATTGACCCCAACCATCCAAATATTCAGGTTGTTTCGGACAAAGGATTCCGCATCGAATCCGGAAAGAACCTCGGAATGGGTGTCCAGCCGCTCATATCTCAGGAAAATGGGGAGTTCAGGTTTCGAAACGGTAAAGATACTCCCGGATTTCTCCACCTTTTTAAATCCCGGTGCAATAAAGCTCAAAAGGTCCACGCTGGGTTCGATATAGAAACCATAGGCCTCCTTCCCCAGAACCTGGCCAACCCCCTGTTCGGCTTCTGTTAGCAGGAATAGATTATCCGTCTCCCCGAGGGTGCCGTAGGCCCCCATTCCGATCAGGCTGAAACCCCTGTAATCCCAGCGGGCGTATCCCGAAAGCATGAAGACCGGGGCAGACACCGTGCGTTCTTCCTCATCCACGGTTACCTTCTCTTTGCGGCCGGAATCATTGTAATAGCTGCTGAGGCTTAACGTCAGGTTTTCACGGGGCAAATAATTGATCTGTGCATTAACGGCTATCTTGTTGAAGGATTCCAACTGCCCGTCAGCACCCCCTCTGATCCAGCTTGCTGAGGTGAAATTCCTTGCCAGGACTCCATTGGTGAATCCCAGGGCATAGTTGAACGTATCAAATAAATCCCCATAAATCGTAACCCCCGCCTCGATCCATTCGGAGGGGAGGATCAGGCGCTCCGTTTCAGGTCGATTGACGCTTTGGAAAAGCAAGGGTTCTTCATTGTTGTTGATATAACCAATATTAAGGGGCTGCAATCCAACCCGGAAACTCATCCAGCGCTTGAAAATATAATCCATATAAACCTCCGGATAAAAATGTGTTTCGCTTTCTGAGTTTCCCTCCAAATGTTCCAAACCAAGTTCAGTGGTGAGAAACAAGTTATCTCTCAGCCGAATCCCAATAAATGGGGTAATCCGGTAAAGTTGGTTAAAATACAACTCAAGGTCCCCCGAACTCAGGTCTCTGAGTTTTCCCCCGTTAAAGACATTTGCAAATTCTGCATAACCCGAAAAGGCAATTGGGGCCTCCGAATAAAAGATTTCGGAGGCAGCCCGTCCCAGACCCGGATACTGGCCTTCCCTGTATCCATCTCCCCCCAATTGGGCGCGGGTTGATAATGAATCTACCTGGGCCAGGCCTGTTGACCCAAAAGACAAGAGCAAGGTTACTACCCAAAGATGTTTATTTACAGATATGGAAATTTTGGAACTGATGGTTGTTCCGGGGGAGAATCTCCTTCTAACCAAATTTAATTTCGCGCACAACATATGCCTGTAAGGATTGGTATCTGGAAGGCAGGGGTATTGTCCTTACCTGATTTGTTGAACACCCGTCAAATTCTACGACTCAAGTTAGCTAATTTTTGTGGTTTTGGCGATCTCACTTTGTTGGGTATGATCGGGATAATTCAGAATTTTTATAAAGGCGCTTTTTTATGGGAGAGGGAGTGAAAGGGGTAAAATATTGGGCAGTCGGAAATGTCAGACTTTAATGTCCACATGCCGTAACCCTGGACCCGATCAGATTCTTTTAAGGAGTTGATCCCTTACCCATTCCGCACTCCGCACCGCCCCCTCCATATAGCCTGGAAAGGCCTCCGCGGTCTCGGTACCGGCAATAAAAAAATTCCCGTCAAAACAGGGGGTCCGGTAGATTTCGTTCCCGTTGTTTTGGTGGGGCATAACGTGCGTTGCATAAGGGGTATAGGTAAAAGGCTCAAGGGCCCAGACAGCCTCGTGATATCCGAGATGGTTTTCAACCCTGTCCCCATAATATTTGCGGAGTTGGTTTAAAACCAGTCCTTCCCTTTCTCCTTTTGTCATGGAAGCATAGGTGCCGTTTAGAAATCCTTTCAGGGCATGGGAATGATCCTCGTAAGAAGAATGTTCATAGAGTTCTGTAACAGGACCCACGTTGCTGAAAACAGTACCGCTGCTGCTTTGATCCCGCCAGAAGGCTTCCCGGAACCTAAGCGCAAATTTAATGGACTCTCCCATCCAGGTATGGGTCTTTTCCATGATCTTTACATAGTCCCCCGGAAGCCCGGGCTCCATCCGAACCTGTTTGAGGAGCAGGTTAGGAGGGAGGGTGGAAACCACTGTGCCACTTTCAAAAACCCTTTTGCAGGATTTGACCCGCATCCCTGAGGCTGTGGTGGTGATACTTTCAACCGGTTCCCCTGGGTAAAGAACCTGTGGCGGGACTTCCTGAGCCAGGGTATCTGTGAGGGTTCCGGTACCTCCCCGGATACGATAGCTCGGTTCTTCATTGGGAGGGAGGGCCACCAGTTGATGGGGACTGGTGGAAATCCATTCATAGATTGCCTGCTTGCCCAGTTGCTGCGGGAATACTTCCAGGTCGAGGGACCTGAGGAGTGAAAACAGCCGGGTATGCTTGGCACCGAGCCAGGTAGCCCCCATTTCCACCGGCGGGCCATCCGGGGGGCGTTGGGTATGAATCCTGCCACCCAGACGGGGTCTCGCTTCCAGCAGGTGTACTTTCAGAGGCGTTTCCCTAAGGAAGTGATGCAGGGCAAGGCCCGTTAGCCCGGCCCCGATAATAACGACATCTGATGAGATCTGTTCCATAATGATTTTTAAGGTTTCAATACAATTGGGTTGTACTGGTTTGGGCGAATCCCCATGACCCTAGCACCATTCACATTTCACAGCTTAACGTTCATATTGGATTAATTGAATTCAGGGGGTAGGCGATGCCCGGTGCCCTGTTCGTAGGCATAGGTTAATCTGATAAGGGTGGGTTCGTCAAACATCCGCCCGAGAAACTGGAGTCCTGCGGGTAAATTCCCGGAAGTAAAGCCCATGGGGACCGTGAAGGCCGGCTGACCCGTGTGCGGGCTGATCACCTGGTTGTTATCGCCCCTATACTCCTCTGCAAACCGGTCTATTCTGGCAGGTTTGTTGTTCCAGCTCGGATAGACAAGGGCATCCAGGGCCAGGGAATCCATGACCTTTTCTATCGCTTCCCTGAAGGCAGTCCGCAAGGGATCGGTATAAGCATCTCCACAGGGGATTTCCGGATGCTCCCAGCGTCCCTCGTTATCCGCGTTTCGCCTGAGGCGGTCCCGGGCAAAATCCGAGTTGGTCCCCACGCTGATGATCTCTTCCAGGGTGCTGAGACTGTCGTTTTTCACATAGGTTGCCAGGAAGGTTTCCAGGTCTTCCCGGAAGGTGGCGCACCATTGGTTTTCGCTCAGGGCAGCGAAATCCGGAATGACCACAGGATCCACTAACGTGGCCCCGAGGGCTTCCAGATCTTCGAGCGCGGTTTCAAAGAGGGCGTGCACTTCGGGGTCCGGATCTGCCTCTGAAAGGACTCGCAAAACCCCGATCCGGGCGCCTTTGAGTCCGTCCCTGCGCAGGAATTGCCGGTAATTCTCAGGGGTTTTTCCCACCGAGTGTTGCGTTATGGGATCCCGGGGATCATATCCACGGATCACCTCAAGAATACGCACTGCATCGGCTACTGTTCTACACATGGGGCCTACCACATCATTGCGCAGGTAGAGGGGGACAATGGCACTCCGGCTGACCAGCCCCAGGGTGGTCCGTAGCCCTACCAGCGCTCCGTGCGAAGATGGCCCCCGAATGGAATTCCCGGTATCGGTACCCAGGCCGGCAGTACCGAAATTTGCCGCAACGGCAGCTCCGGTTCCACCACTGGATCCGGCAGGGACGTACCCGAGGTTGTAAGGGTTTCGGGTGGTTCCGGCTGTAGAACTTTCGGTGTGCATCGGGCTGAAGGCCCACTCGGCCATATTGGATTTAGCCATCACGATGGCACCTGCCTCTACCAGTTTTGAAATAATGAAGGCATCCTCCCCGGGGATATAATCCTGCAGGGCCAGGGACCCGGCTGTGGTGGGCAGGCCGGCTGTGTTGATATTGTCCTTTACAATCAGCGGGATGCCATGCAGGGGGCGTAACTTTCCCGTCGCTTCGAATTCTTCATCCAGCGCTCTGGCGATCGAAAGAGCCTCCGGGTTGATCTTGGTGATGGCGTTCACCTGGTCGTCGTACTTTTCAATACGCTTCAGATACGCCTGCACCAAGTCTTCGGAAGTATAGGCCCCATTCTTATAAGCGGTGTGGATATCTGCGATAGTGAGCTCGCTGAGTTCCACCGGGAGCTTTTGTTCAGGTTTCCGCCGGCAGGAGAATGAAAAAAACAGGATTATAAGGAATGGAAGGACTGTTTTCAATGTAAGGCGTACCATAGCAAATCACATTTGTTTCGGGCATTCGACGCAGCCCGATTGCTTTTTTCCTGCCCCAAATAAAAGGACCCTGGCGCTAAATGAAGGACGCAGTGGCTCACAGGAGTGAGGATACCAGCCTGGCCGTGGCAAAGGTCAGGAATTTCAGGGAACTCTGCTCATTCCATGTTTCCAGTGTGATATGTTCTGAAACCTCGAGGTCCTTCAGGAACATGTCCTCCATTTCCCGGCCGAATTTCTTGCTGTAAATAAGGGACATGATCTCGAAATTTAGGTCGAAACTCCGGATATCCATATTGGCTGTGCCGACCACACTGACCCGGCCATCTGCCACAACGGTCTTGGCGTGTATGAAGCCTTTGGTGTAGAGGTAGATTTTGACCCCGGCCTGCAACAAACTTTTGAAATAAAAGCTGGCAGCAGCCCCCACCAGTGCTGAATCGGACTCCTTGGGAAGGAGCAGCCGTACATCTACCCCGCTCAGGGCAGCCTGTTTAAGGGCATCCAGGATGGTGTCGCTGGGGATGAAATAGGGATTGGAGATATAGAGCTTTTTGCGGGCCAGGGTAAACAGGCGGGTATAGCCCAGCATGATGTTCGGCTGGCTGAAAAAGGGTCCGCCGGCCAGGATCTGGCAAAGGCCCCGAATTGCCGAAGGGTCCGAAGGAGGTGTCTTTACGTCCCGAAAATCATCCAGTCCCAGTTTTTCCTCCTGGCAAAAATTCCAGTTGACCAGGAAGTGCCGCTGCAGGTTCATGACCCCCGGGCCGGTTATTTTTACATGCGTATCCCGCCAGTAAAGTCCGTTACCTAAAGAATTATCATACTTGTCCGAAAGGTTTATGCCGCCCACGAACCCTGTGTGGCCATCCACGATAATGATCTTTCTGTGGTCCCGGTGGTTGAGCCGGTTGGCGAGTTTGTTGATCTTTATCTTTATAATGGGGTAAATGTGCACCCCTCCCTCGGCCAGTTCGCGGACAATATTCTTTCTGATCCCCCTGCTGGCAAAATCATCGTACATCACCCGGACCGTTACCCCTTCCTTTGCCTTTTTGAGCAGCACCTCCTTGATCTGGTTACCGCGCACGTCATTTTCCCAGGCGTAGTATTCCATGTGGATATAATTGGTGGCCTGCCCGAGGGTTTTCAGGGCCTCCGGGAATTTTTCCTCTCCATTCCTGAGCAGATGGAAGGAATTTGCAGTCAGTTTTTCCTGTCCGATAGCCCTCAGGAAGCGGAAGAGTTCGGTAAAATGTCCGAGGATCTCCCGATGTTCCATCAAAAGGCTTTCCGAGGGATCGCCGAGGAACTCCTGAAAGTCCTTTGAAACTTTCCGGTATTCTGACGCCAGTTCTTTGTTTGATTTCCCGTGGCGGGTATCCACCCCAAAGGAATAATAAATGACGATTCCCAAAAGGGGAAGGATGATGATAAGCAAGAGATACGCCAGCGTCTTAGCCGCGGAATGCGTGTCCATGATGATCCGGTAGACGGTGTATCCCAATACTCCCAGGTATATCAAAAGAAGCAACAGGGTTACTCTGGGCGTCATGTAATCATGCAATACTTCCAGCATGGAAAACCTGATAGATGATTAGAAAGGATTAAAGTAAGGATTTTTTAGGCATATGGCGGCATGGCACCTGCCCACCGCAGATTTGCTGATTTTGACAGACAGGCAATCCGTGAGCAGGAACTTTTTCAATGGATGCAAGCCCTATGAAATGGGTCGAAAAACGCTTTTTTAAACGGCTGAATTTCCGTAAATTCAGAGGTGCTGTACGGATGCGGATTTGATCATAAATTTTACCTAAGTATCATAGGAATTACTTATGGCAAATCTATTTTTATAAGATTAGATTATTGTTAATTTGTGAAAACCTTCAAAACATAAGTTTTAACCATGGAAGATAAAGCACATTCATCTCATGCCTACAATGCCAATGCAGACAATACCGGAGACGAAAGCAAATGTCCCTTTCTCAACGGCGAATTGAAGCAGGCAGCCGGAGGAGGTACCACCAACCGGGACTGGTGGCCCAACTCCTTGAACTTGAACATCCTGCGCCAGCATTCTGAGCTGGCCGACCCGATGGATCCCGATTTTGATTACAAGGAAGCCTTCAAATCCCTTGATCTGGAAGCGGTCAAAAAAGACCTTCGGGACCTGATGACCGATTCCAAGGATTGGTGGCCTGCAGATTACGGTCATTACGGGCCTTTCTTTATCCGTATGGCCTGGCACGCAGCCGGGACGTACCGCATCGCGGACGGCCGTGGGGGAGGCGGTACGGGTAACCAGCGGTTTGCACCACTTAACAGCTGGCCGGACAATGCCAATCTGGATAAAGCGCGGTTGCTCCTTTGGCCTGTTAAGAAGAAATACGGTAAAAAGATTTCCTGGGCAGACCTCCTGATACTGACAGGGAATGTGGCTCACGAATCCATGGGCCTTCCCATGTATGGCTTTGGCGGGGGACGTGAGGACATCTGGCAGCCGGAAGAAGATATCTACTGGGGATCTGAAAGCGAATGGCTGGCCAATAAAGAACGATATACCAAAGACGGGGAACTGGAAAAACAAATGGGTGCGGCCCATATGGGGTTGATCTATGTAAACCCGGAAGGACACAACGCCAATCCGGATCCGGTCGAAGCTGCTCATTACATCCGCGAGACCTTCGGAAGAATGGCAATGAATGACTACGAGACCGTAGCCCTGATCGCAGGAGGACATACCTTCGGAAAGACGCACGGGGCTGCCAGCGATGCGGAGTACCTGGAAGCAGAACCAGCCGGCGCACCCATAGAAATGCAGGGTCTTGGATGGAAAAGTAATTTCGGTACGGGTAAAGGATCCGATACGATTACCAGTGGTTTGGAAGGCGCCTGGACCGATACCCCGATTAAATGGAGTCATAAATATCTGGAAAACCTCTTCGGCTATGAGTGGGAACTGACCAAGAGCCCGGGAGGAGCCTGGCAGTACAAGCCCAAGGACGGAGCGGGTGCCGGGACGGTGCCGGATGCACACGACCCCAATAAGAAGAACGATCCCTTCATGCTGGTGACCGACCTGTCCCTGCGGATGGACCCTGCTTACGAGAAAATTTCAAGGCACTTCCTTGAAAATCCGGAAGAATTTAAAGAGGCCTATCAGAAAGCCTGGTTTAAGCTGACCCACAGGGATATGGGACCAAAATCCCGTTATCTCGGCCCGGAGGTTCCAACCGAAGATCTCATTTGGCAGGATCCCGTTCCGGCAGTAGACCATGAATTGATCGATGAGAAGGATATTGCGGAATTGAAGAAATCCATTCTGTCCTCAGGCCTCAGCATTCCTGAATTAGTAGGAGCTGCCTGGGCTTCTGCATCTACATTCAGGGGTTCGGATAACCGCGGTGGTGCCAACGGGGCCCGTGTTCGCCTCGAGCCACAGGTACAGTGGGAGGCCAACAACCCCGTTCAGCTCGGCAAGGTGTTGGATACCCTTTCGAAGGTTCAAAAGGACTTCAACGGTGCCCAGGGAGGTGATAAAAAAGTTTCCCTGGCAGACCTCATAGTTCTTGGAGGATGTGCCGCCGTTGAAAAAGCAGCCAAAGATGCCGGCCATGACATTACGGTACCCTTTGCTCCCGGTCGTACAGATGCCACGGCAGAGATGACAGACCCGGAGGCTTTCGAACACCTGGAGCCCATGGCAGATGGGTTCAGGAATTACCTGAAACAAAAATTTTCGGTCAAAACAGAGGAACTGCTCGTTGACAAAGCCCAGTTGTTGACCCTGACGGCTCCGGAAATGACCTTTCTGTTAGTGGGTATGCGTGCCATTGATGCAAATTACGACGGTTCAAAACACGGGGTGTTTACGGACAAACCCGGAACGCTGACCAACGACTTCTTCCGAAACCTTCTGGATATGGACCTGGTTTGGAATGCGGTTGATGCCGATGAAGAAGTATTTGAAGGCCGGGACCGAAAAACTGGCGAAATCAAATGGACCGGAACCCGCGCCGACCTGATCTTCGGATCCAATTCAGAGCTTCGGGCGCTGGCAGAAGTTTACGCCTGTGACGACGCCGCGGATAAATTTGTCAAGGACTTTGTCAAGGCCTGGGATAAGGTGATGAATCTGGATCGTTTCGACCTGAAATAGGGTCTTATACGACAAAGTGTAAGAAAGAAAGGTGGCCCCGACACGGGCCACTATTATTTGTGACGTGGGGCTGAATGCTTTATACAGTAGGCAGTCCCGTCTTCGCCCGCGATAGCTCCTGATAGGTATCTGGCGGTGGATCCGGCGGATAAAAAAGTTCAGGTTTAGCACATTGTAAAACCTTCGTGCCTATGGATTTGGGCGGAAATTAACAAGTGGGTATGATCCGGAAGTTCGTTAGAAAGTATCACCCTGAGAATACGGGGCGAGGCATAAAAATTTGTACCTTAAAGAGTTATCGTTCAAAAATACCTAAAACCAGTTAATATGAAGATCAGGAAAGAAGACATCCCCGTTACCATGGAGGCACCGGGAACCGTAATGCGGGCCATGCCCGGGTTTGGCGGGATGACCGTGGCCTTCCACGAATTACCGAAAGGGACTGATTTCACGCCCCTGCTGAAGGGCCTTAAAAATGACAGTTGCCACTGCCCCCACTGGGGTTACATTGTCGAAGGGAGCATGAAAACCATTTATGATGACGGAACGGAGGAATTGCTGGAGGCCGGGGATGTCTTTTACATGCCCGCAGGTCATACTGGGGTGGTTGTAGAAGACCTTAAGATCATGGATTTCAGCCCCACTAAGGAACTCGATGAGGTCATGGGGCATATAAGCGAAGTAATGTCGCAAATTAGGTAATACGCCTGGGCACTGTTATCGCGCCTCAACCGGATGGCAAGCCTGAAGACAGTAAGCGTGGGGTTGCAGGCTGGGGGAGAAGCGCTGATTGAGATTATTTTCTTGAAAAGGACGCAGATGTCGAGAAGTTCAAAGAAGGGAATTACGAATTCGATGCGGGGCTTTCAGCTACGGCAGTAGCGAAATGTCGCAAATAAGGTAATACGCCTGGGCACTGTTACCGCGCCTCAATGGGATGGCGAGCCTGAAGGCAGTAAGCGTGGGGTTGCAGGCTGGGGGGAAGCGCTGATTGAGATCATTTTCTTGAAAAGGACGCAGATGTCGAGAAGTTCAAAGAGGGGAATTACGAATTAGATGCGGGGCTTTCAGCTACGGCAGTAGCGTCCGGAGTGAGCCTGGATATCCCCTATAGGGATGGGGTGGCCGTATTACTCCTGCCAAAAGCGGACTTATGGCCGAAGCCTCGGTGAGGGACCAGAAATTTGAGTTCGATCCGTTCTAAAGGGTGGCGCATTTTCAGGAAACCAAAAAAATATTCTGTGAAATGTTCTTCGCGGAATTTGTTTTAAGGGTTTATTTGGGCAGTCCTTTTTTACCACCAAAGGCCACCCTTTTTTCAAATCGAACCTTGCGGACCCCGTGGTCCGTGTCATACTGAAGGATTTCCCTGAATCCAAATTTCCGGTATAGCGCAGTTGCCGGGCCATTGTCAAGTCCGGTTTCCACCGTTTTTCCGTCAGGGCGTCGGGGGCGCCCTGGTAACATTTGTGCTAAAGACTTATAAATGTCCTTTCTTTACGGTGGAAACCGGACTTGACAATGGCCCGGCAACTGCGCTATACCGGAAATTTGGGTTCAGGGAAAT
>JARRQA010000028.1:0-24763 GCA_037382325.1 Robiginitalea sp. | reverse complement strand
CGGGGCTTTTCCTAAATAACCAACCAAACTTTAAATTATGAAAAACCAATACTTAAAGTTACAAGGGAACCACCCCTTGTTGAAAACAAAAATAGAATAAGACTTCGGGTCTGTTCTCCATTTTAACGGACTTTAACGCTGGCCTTAACAGTCTTTTATCTGTTCGGGTCCCTATTTTGAGAATTCCTTAAGAAATCCCGCCTACAAGGTGCCCCGTGACTCCTGTTCTCTTTCGATGGCTTCGAACAGGGCCTTGAAGTTCCCCTTGCCAAAAGATTTGGCTCCTTTGCGCTGGATGATCTCAATAAACAGGGTGGGCCGGTCCAGAATGGGCTTGGTGAATATTTGCAACAGGTAACCCTCATCATCCCTGTCTATAAGGATGCCGAGTTCCTTAAGGGGTGCCAGGTCTTCATCGATCTCCCCTACCCTGTCCAGTACATCTTCGTAATAGGTGGCGGGGACTGTCAGGAATTCAACCCCGCGGTCGCGCAGTCCGCTTACAGTCTCAATAATGTTATCTGTAGCCAGTGCCAGGTGTTGTACGCCGGCGCCATTGTAGAATTCGATATACTCTTCAATCTGTGATTTTTTCCGACCTTCTGCAGGTTCGTTGATCGGAAACTTAATGCGTCCATTCCCATTGCTCATCACCTTGCTCATCAGGGCGGTGTATTCGGTGGAAATATCTTTATCATCAAAGGAAATCAACTGGGCAAAGCCCATCACCCTGGCATAAAATTCCACCCATTTGTTCATCTCATTCCATCCGACATTTCCCACCATGTGGTCTATGTATTTCAGCCCCAGGGATTCCGCCTTGTAGTATGGGTCCCAAGACCGGTAGCCCGGCATAAAAGGTCCGCTGTAATTGGACCGCTCCACAAAAACATGTACCGTCTCCCCGTAGGTATGGATTCCCGAGAGTACCACCTCTCCGTGATCATCCTTTACGGTTTTGGGTTCAAAATAGCTCTTGGCACCCCTTTTTACGGTTTCCTCATAACTTTTGGTAGCGTCATCCACCCAGAGGGCAATGGATTTTACCCCATCCCCGTGTTCGTTGATGTGACGGTTAATTTCCCCTCCGGGTTTCAGTGGAGAGGTGAGCACCAGGCGGATTTTATCTTGCTGCAATACATAGGAGACCCGGTCTTTTTTTCCGGTCTCCAGGCCGGCATAAGCCAGCGGTTGGAATCCCCAGGCCGACATGTAGTAATGCGCCGCCTGTTTTGCATTGCCCACGTAAAGTTCCACATGGTCCGTCCCGAGCAACGGGAGGAAATCCTGGGCCTCGGGATTTTCTACTGGTAATTTTAGAGAAGTACTGTCTACTGTTGACATGATTCGATGCTTTTTAGTTCGGATTCGAGTAATACGTTTTGCGGGGCCGGCCCGCATAGGGAGTTCAAGGCAGGAAAGCCTTACCACATGGCGCGCAAATGGGGCGTGATATCCGCTTTTAAAGAAGCCATACCCGGGTCTTTATGCAAATATCGGAAAAATGCCTGACCTCCCGAAGCAGCTTTTTTGGGTGGCTGAATACTTAAAACCAATATCCAATGCTGAAGAACAAGGCATTATTATCCCCTTCAGGGGACCAGGAATAAAGTACCTGCACCGGACCGAAAAAAGATTCCCACCCATAGCCCAGACCGTAACCCGAAAAGTCCGGGGTGGTGAACCATTCCCCCGTGCGGAACAGGTCGTCTTCCACATTGGCAAAGTTAGCGGCGAACATCAGGTGGTGCTTTTGGGCGACTTCCCAGTCCAGCCTTCCATAGGCTTTGACATAACTGTTCCCGGGAAGGCTGAGAAAATCGTATCCGAGGAAATGTATATAATTGTTGATCATCGTGCTCCCGAAACCGCCGAGGACGAAATCCAGAGAGGCATTCCCGGAAGTTCCCAGCTTGAACCCCCCTTCCGTCTCAAGGTTCAGGCTCACATCTCCAAACAGGGGAAAGGCGGCACCCATGCGTGCCTTGCCTATGGAAAACTCCTTGAAATTATCATTGAAGTCGGAGGAGTATAAATAGAGATGGAAGTCCCCGTCGAAATAAAGCCCGCGGCTGGGGAAGTACCTGTCGTCGTATGTGTCCAGGGTAAGCTTGCCATAAGTGCTGAGATAGTGGCTGTTTTCGAAGGTGGTGCGGTCCCCGGAAACATCAAATTCAGGATCCTCGATCAGCTCATTCACCGTCCGCGTACTGTACTTGAGCAGCTTGTGTTCGATGCCCAGCTCGAATTTGAATTCTTCCCGCAGCACAGTCTGAGCGTAGATTTGATTCGTAAGATCCGTCACATCCAGGGTGATGTTGTTGATATTGGGATCTGCCCGGGTCTGGAAATTCTGCTCAATCAGGCTGTAATTGATTTCTTCGTCAAAACTGTTGAACATGGAATTCACCCCAAAACTCCAGTAAGTCCCCTTGTCGATGTAATACTGGGCATTATAGCGTATATGGTCCCCCAGGATCAGGTCCAGGGAAACCACGTCATCATTCATCAGCATGTGTTTGTGGGTAAAATTTATCAGGGCCGCGCTTTTGTAAAGATCGTCATAGTGGGCCCCTACGCGGATATATGTTTTTACGGGGTTTTCCTGGAGTTTCAGGATCAGGTCCTCCCCAATCCCGTTGGATACGAGCTCATATCGGATCGTGTTGAAATTCCCCGTGGCAGACAGGTTAGAGATTCCCTGCCGAAGCTTTTCAAAAGAAATTTTTTCGTCGAGGTCAAACCGGAGCTTTCCCTTAACATAGCCTCGGGAGTAAGAGCTGTTGCCCTGAATGATCAGGCGGTTGATCCGAAGGGAGTCCTTCATTTCCTTAACAGGGGAGCGCACTTCTTTGTGCTCCTGTTTGGCAGCCACCTGCAGGAGGGCCTCCCAGCGCTCCTTCGCGGCCCGGGTTCCCTCACGGATAATGCTATCCCTCTTTTCGAAATCAATCACGCTGTATTGATCCATTTCGGGTTTGATATAGATATCCGTCCTTTTGGCTTTGTTCTTCATTTGCCCTACGGTCCGATAGTTGTTGATCTGCAACAGGATTTCGGTGGCGGACTTCAGGGATTCCCGGTCCCGTAGCCCATGCTGTACGTCAACTCCTATGACCAGGTCTGCCCCCATGGCCCTTACCTCATCCACGGGATAGTTGTTGAGCACGCCCCCATCGATAAGGATACGCCCGTCCACCTCCATGGGCTCAAAGAGGGAGGGAAGCGTGCCGCTCGCCATGATGGCCTCCGGCAGATACCCATTATCCAACAGTAATTCTTCCCCGGTTTCCACGTCCGTGGCGATACAGAAAAAAGGAATGGGCAACTGGTTAAAATCCTGCACGTCCTTTACATGGTAAAGAACCCTTACCAGTTCGTTGTAGATATTCTGCCCGCCGGAAAAGGCGGCAGGTATGGAGACTTTGAACTTACTGAAGGGCAGGGTAAGCGCATACCGCTCCGAGGCTTCCTTTTCATAGAAAGACATCGCAGAACGCGGAAGGTTGTCCTGGATAATCTGGTCGAAATCCGTATTTCGAAAGATAGAGTCCAGCTGGGCCGTGGTGTAGCCCGAAGCGTAAAGCCCCCCGACTATGGCTCCCATGCTGGTACCCCCAATATAGTCGATCCGCACTCCTGCCTCCTCGATCACCTTCAGGGCCCCGATATGGGCCATCCCCTTGGCGCCTCCACCGCTGAGCACCACCCCGACCTTGAAATCCTTTTGCGGGTGGGGTTCCACCTGGGCCGGGAGTAAAAGGGGGGTGATGGTCAGCAAAAGAAACAGATAACGCATAGACAAGTTAAGATACTTTATTCCCGTAAACTTTCATAGACTTTCCTGGCTTTTGAAGGCCCCACAACGGCAGTCAGGTCTTCCAGGGAACTTTCCCGGATCCGTTTGACCGATTTGAACTTCCTGAGAAGCTCCTGAGCCGTTTTCTCCCCAACACCCTCAATCCCTTCAAGGACCGAACTAATGGCCGCCTTACTGCGTTTGTTCCGGTGGAAAGCGATCCCAAACCGGTGTGCTTCATTGCGCAACTGCTGGATCACCCGCAGGGTCTCGGACTTTTTGTCCAGGTATAGGGGGATAGGGTCTTCCGGGAAATAAATTTCTTCAAGGCGCTTGGCGATACCAATAATGGAAATTTTACCCCTGAGTCCGAGCTTTTCGAGAGATTTCAATGCGGCGGAAAGTTGCCCTTTCCCCCCATCGATCACGATCAGTTGGGGCAGGCCCTCCCCTTCTTCAAGCAAACGCCGGTACCTGCGGTATACGACTTCCGTCATGGAGGCGAAGTCATCCGGGCCGGTCACTGTTTTAATATTGAAATGCCGGTACTCTTTTTTTACGGGTTTCCCGTCACGGAATACCACACAGGCTGCCACGGGATTGCTCCCCTGAATATTGGAGTTGTCAAAACATTCGATATGCCTGGGTTCCTCCGGAAGGCGAAGGTCCCGTTTCATCTGGTCCATCAACCTCCTGACATGTCGATCCGGATCCGTGATTTTGATTTGCTTGAAACGCTCCTGCCTGTAAAACCGGGCATTTCGCTCTGAAAGTGCCACGATTTTCCTTTTGTCCCCCTGCTTGGGAACCGTGACTTTAATATCCCCTGACAAGGGAATGGGAAAGGGCAGAAAAACCTCTTTGCTGGCAGAGTCAAAGCGGTCCCGCAATTCTACTATGGCCAGCGCGAGGAGGTCTTCGTCCGACTCCTCCAGCTTTTTCTTGATTTCCATGGTATGGGATCGGACCACCAGTCCGTGACTGACCTGCATGTAATTCACATACGCGTGTGTGGCGTCCGAGACGATGGAAAACACGTCCACATCGGAGATCCTTGGGTGCACCACTGTGGACTTTGACTGGTAGTTTTCCAGTACTTCGATTTTTTCCTTCATCCGCTGGGCTTCCTCAAACTGCATCTCAGCCGCCAGTTGCTTCATCCGTTTCCTGAAATACTGAAGGGAACTTCTGAAATTCCCCTTGATGATCTCGCGGATGTCATCCACCTGCCGCTGATAGGATTCCTCATCCTGCAATCCTTCACAGGGGCCCAGGCAGTTTCCCAGGTGGTATTCCAGGCACAGTTTATACTTGTCTGCCTCTATTTTCTCCCGGGACAAATCATAGTTGCAGGTCCTGAGCGGATACACACTTTTGATCAGATCCAGAAGGGCCCTTACCGTTTTCATCTGTGTGTAGGGGCCGAAGTACTCGGAGCCATCCTCAATCCGTTTGCGGGTTGGAAATATCCTGGGGAAACGTTCATTCTTAATACAGAGCCAGGGATAGGACTTGTCATCCCGGAGCAGGACATTATAGCGCGGCTGGTGCTCTTTGATCAAATTGTTCTCCAGCAAGAGGGCATCGGACTCTGTGGGAACCACAATGTGTTTGATCTTCCGGATCTTGCGCACCATAACCCGGGTCTTTCCGTTCTGGTGGCTTTTCGTGAAATAGGAGGCCACCCTTTTTTTAAGACTTTTTGCTTTGCCCACATACAAAATCCGGCCCTCGGCGTCGAAGAACTGATAGACGCCGGGGCTGTCCGGAAGGGTCTTTAGCTGTACTTTTATGGGCAGGGTGCTCATTTCTCAGAATCGGCTCTACAAAGATACGTTTACACAGGGTTTTACTTTCTGCCCGGGATCCGGGCATCGATAAATCTGGCTGAAAATAACCTGACTGCAGGGCTTTTGCATTTTTGTTTAAGATCTTTAGCCCAGAAATACGCTCTGAAACTTGGTGTATTTAATTGATTTAAGATTACTTAGGCGAGGTGTTCTTTTGTTAAAATTGTTCATCAAGTCTAAACAAAGGGTTAACAAAGTCACAAAAAAGTGTATTTCATCGATGTTTTTATGCGCTTTATAGTTTTGGTAATCATTTTTTTACATATATTTAAATCATCAATATCAGGCACGATTATGGACAATTATTTGATCACCCTGGGAATGTATCTTATTTTGATGCTATTCTTTAAAGTTTATCTGGCCGTGTCGGCCAAAGAATAGGCATTCGTAAGATTAGTACTTCTTCTGAGCGCGTGTAATTGAAGCCCATGCTAAAAAAACAGCTTCGGTTAACCTCCGCCAACCTCCGCAAAAACCTGTCTTCAGAAGCCCGGGAACAACTAAGCCTGGACATTGCCAATCGTTGTCTGAAACTTCCTGTCTGGGACTATCAGTTTTACCATCTCTTTTTAAGCATCCCCGAGAAATATGAGGTCGACACCTCCTTCCTGCTGACCGTGCTACAGGGAAAAGATAAGGATGTCGCCGTGCCGAAAGTCAGTGGCAGGGGGCAGCTGGTCCATTATCTTCTGAGCGATGCGACCACATTCAGAACCAGCAGATGGGGCATTCCCGAGCCCGTTTCGGGGCTTCAGGTAGCTCCCGAACAGCTGGAGGTAGTTTTCCTGCCGTTGCTTGCTTTCGACCACGAAGGATACCGGGTGGGCTACGGGGGAGGCTTTTACGACCGCTTCCTGGCTGGGTTCAAGGAGGATGTCATAAAGGTGGGGCTTTCCTTTTTTGAGCCTGTGGAAAAGATCAGCGACCGCCATGCCATGGATATCCCGATGGATTATTGTGTAACCCCAAAAGAGGTTTACTCCTTCTGAGGGGTGGGTTTTGCAAAGGCCTTTTTGTTGAAAACGAGCAGAATACCGACCCCTGTACTGATAGCTGTGTCCGCAATATTGAAAACGGGTTCAAAGAACCTGAAAGCCTGTCCCCCTACCCAGGGCATCCATTCAGGCCACTGCGTATCGATAAGCGGGAAGTAAAGCATATCCACCACTTTGCCATAGAAAAGCCCGGCATAAGGCTCACCGGACCACAGGGTAGCGACCTGACCATAGCTTTGGTTAAAGAGCTGGCCATAAAAAACAGAGTCGATAATATTACCCACAGCCCCTGCAAATATCAGGCTTACAGCCAGTACAAGGGTAGTGTTGGCCTTCTTTCGCAAAATATCCCAAAGCCAGTAGCCGATTCCCCCGATGGCGAACAGCCTGAATACGGTCAGGATCAATTTGGCGCTCTTTTCGGAAACGGGTAGCAAGTCGCTCAGTTTAGTGCCCCAGGCCGCCCCTTCATTCTCGATGAACAAAATCCTGAACCAGGAAAAAACCTCAACGGACTCTCCCAGTTGGAAATGCGTCTTTACATAAATCTTGCTGAGTTGATCTGCCAGGAGTATCAGGGAGATCAGCAAAAGGGATTTTTTCAGGTGCATCCAATTTGTATCACTGCGGCAAAAATAGGGATTAAATGCCAATTGAAACCGGGATATCTGACAGGCCCGTTCAGGGAGAGTCTATCACAGAAATATCTCCCCTGGTACTGTACAACTTGAGATGGTGATCTCCTTCAGGTAAGGATTCCAGCCGCACCGCTCCATACCTGGATTCCGCCTCCACCACACCGGACTTCAAATGGGCAACGATGGGAGCCGTACGGGTACGTACCTCGGTGTTTTCGGCCGTATGGTGCAGATCGCAAAAACCGTCGTTAAATACAATTTTAAGATCCCTGTACCGCCCTGAAGTCGAAACCTCGCAGCTACTGGCTGTCAGCAGGGTTTCCTTGTCATGCGGTATCGTCACCCGGATACTGACCGATACTACCTTGTGAGCGCCGAGCTTGTCATTCGGAAAACGGAATTCCGGGCTGAAACGGGTCTCTATAAAAAGTGTGTTCCCCACCTCCCGGAAATTGACCAGCAGCCCCTTTTCATATTCCCCGTCCATTTGGGCCTCCACTGAGACCTCATTCGCATCCGAAGTTTGCAGGACAACCCGGTAACAGAGGTTACAGTCAATAGCGATGGAGGAGATTTGCCGGGTGACAAGGGTTTTGGTGACCCGTTTCTGGGAATGGGACTGCCGGGTCCCCAGGGGCAGCAACAAAAGAAGGAGCAATGCCCATTTCAATAGAAAGCGCCCCGAGGGGCGCCTTTCTTTATTTTTGCATGTTTTTTGCTTCAATACTGAGCGTTGCATGAGGGACAAGCTTAAGGCGTTCCTTGTTCAAATTCCATAGGTTTTGTTCTCAATCCTCAGGAGGGCATTTTTAAGGTCCCTGATGAATTTTTCCTGCCGTATGGCAAGTTGGGTATTGGCTTCCTTACTCATGGTCTCAGACCCTTCTTCGAAAGCCTTGAAGGTGGGAGAAGTATCATCCGTCCCGTTATTGCCGTCATTCATATAAGAACTCCTCAAAAGCTCGAGGTCCTTTTTTGCTTTTTCAATTTTCTTCTCGATAATGGTCCTGAATTCCCCAAGCTCCTTATCGGAATATCTTACTTTTACATCTTCTCCCATGATCTTAGTGTTTTTGGATAAACAATTTCGTATTCACCTCGTCGAATGCGATGGCTGTACCTTTTTCCAGTTTTTCCTCGAATTCCAGGTCTGCCGTGAGTGTTTCTGACTTAATGTACTGTAAATTGCTTAAAACGGCCTTTTCAACCGTTTTGTTTTTCAAAAATTTAATGTCAATCTTATCCGTTACTTCAAAACCTGACTCTTTCCTCAGGTTTTGAATCCTGTTCACCAGTTCCCGGGCAATACCTTCTTTCCTCAGATCATCGGTAATGGTCACATCCAGCGCTACTGTAAGGGAGCCTGATGAAGCCACCAGCCAGCCTTCAATATCCTGGGAACTTATTTCTACATCTTCTAACTGTAATTTAATGCTTTTATTTTCCAGTTCAAGGACTATTTCGCCTTCCCGTTCAATTTTCTGGATATCCTCCTGTCCCAGTGCAGCGACCGCTTTCGCAATGGCCTTCATGTCTTTTCCATACCTGGGCCCAAGCGTCTTGAAGTTTGGTTTGATCCGTTTTACAAGGATTCCCGAAGCGTCGTCCAGCAATTCGATTTCCTTGACATTTACCTCTGATTTTATCAGATCGGCCACCGCCTCAATCTCACTCTTTTGACGGGCGTCCAGCACGGGAATCATCACCTTTTGCAAAGGTTGCCGGACCTTGATTTTTTCCTTCTGCCGAATAGACAGCACCAGGGAGGTGATGGTCTGGGCCTTCAGCATTTTTGCTTCCAGTTCCTTGTCGATCAATTCCGCTTCTGCCTCTGGAAAATAGGCCAGGTGTACACTTTCATGCCCTTCGAGAACAACCCCGCCCATCAGGTCCCTGTAGAGTTGTTCCATGAAGAAAGGGGCAATGGGCGCCGCCAGTTCCGAAACCGTCTTCAGACATGTAAACAGGGTCTGGTAGGCAGATATCTTATCCTCTCCGTAATCACCCTTCCAAAAACGCCTCCGGCACAGCCTTACATACCAGTTACTTAGGTTTTCCTGAACGAAATCCGAGATCATCCGTGCCGCCCGGGTGGGTTCGTACTCCCCGTAAGCTCTGTCCGCTTCCAGGATGAGCGTATTCAGCTCTGAAAGAATCCACCTGTCGATTTCCGGCCGCTGTCCTATGGGGATTTCCGCTTCCTTATAGGTAAAAGCGTCGATATTGGCGTACAGGGCAAAAAAGGAATAGGTGTTGTAAAGGGTCCCGAAGAACTTCCGCTTCACCTCCACGACCCCGTCCATGTCGAATTTCAGGTTATCCCAGGGATTGGCATTGGAAATCATATACCAGCGGGTGGCATCCGGCCCGTGGGTTTGGACCGTCTCGAAGGGGTCCACCGCATTGCCCAGCCGTTTGGACATTTTTTTCCCATCCTTATCCAGGACCAGTCCGTTGGAGACCACGTTCCTGTAGGCGATGGAATCAAATACCATGGTGGCAATAGCATGCAGGGTATAAAACCACCCGCGTGTCTGGTCTACGCCCTCGGCGATAAAATCAGCCGGGAAACAGGCCCCTGAATCGATTAATTCCTTGTTTTCAAAAGGATAGTGCCATTGGGCATATGGCATGGAGCCACTGTCAAACCACACGTCGATCAGGTCATTCTCCCTTTTCATCGGCTTTCCCGAAGCTGAAACCAGGGTGATCTTATCCACAATGTTTTTGTGAAGGTCGATACGCCCGTAATTTTCTTCCGACATGTCTTCCGGAATGAAATCCGGGAAGGGGTCTGTTTCCTGAAAACCGGCATCCATCGCCTTTTTAATTTCTGCCTTCAGCTGGGCCACCGAGCCGATGATCATTTCTTCCTGACCGTCCTCGGTTCTCCAGATCGGCAGCGGGATCCCCCAGTAACGGGAGCGGGAAAGGTTCCAGTCGTTGGCCGTGGAAAGCCAGTTCCCGAAACGGCCTTCCCCAGTGGCTTTTGGCTTCCAGTTGATCTCCTGATTGAGCTCATACATGCGGTCGCGCACCTCGGTCACCTTTATGAACCAGGAATCCAACGGGTAATAGAGCACCGGTTTGTCGGTCCTCCAGCAATTCGGATAGCTGTGTACGTATTTTTCAACCTTAAAGGCTTTGTTTTCCTCCTTCAGCCTGATGGCAATCTCAACATCCACAGAGCGTTCCGGTGCCTCCCCTTCAGCGTAATACTCGTTCTTTACATATTTTCCGGCAAGCTCACCCATTTCCGGACGGAACCTGCCCTGCAGGTCGACCAGGGGAACCGGGTTCCCGGACTCGTCCAACACCAGCATAGGAGGCACGGGTGGTTCCGCTTCCCTTGCCACCTGCATGTCGTCCGCCCCAAATGTAGGCGCCGTATGTACGATCCCCGTCCCGTCTTCCGTAGTGACAAAATCTCCGGCAATCACCCGGAATGCGTTTTCCGGATGCTCATATGGAAGGGCATAATCGAGTAACTGATGATACCGGATACCCAGCAACTGGTCCCCTTCGAACTCAATGAGGATCCGATAGGGAACCTTTTTATCCCCGGGGCTGTATTCCGGCCACGCTTCTCCTGCGGAGACCTCCACAAACTTTCCGCCGAACTGCAGAGGAACAAGGGCCTTGGCAAGGATCACCTTTATGGGTTGGTGGGTATACTGGTTATAGGTTTGCACCAGGACGTAATCGATTTTCGGCCCCACCGTGAGTGCCGTGTTGGAAGGAAGGGTCCAGGGGGTAGTTGTCCAGGCCAGGAAATATATTTTCCCCGTTTCCTCCTTCAGGAACCCCGGAAGGGTTTCGGCCACGGCTTCAAACTGGGCGGTAACCGTAGTATCGGTAACGTCCTGATAGGTCCCCGGCTGGTTCAGCTCATGAGAGCTCAGCCCCGTACCTGCCTTGGGGGAATAGGGTTGGATAGTATATCCCTTATAGATGAGCCCCTTATCGTAAATTTCCTTAAGCAACCACCAAACCGTCTCCATATACTTCGGCTTGTAGGTGATATAGGGATCACTCATATCCACCCAGTAGCCGATTTTCTCGGTCATGTCATTCCAGACATCCGTATACCGCATCACGGCCTTCTTGCAGGCCTCGTTATACGCCTCGATGGAAATTTTACTGCCGATGTCTTCCTTGGTAATCCCCAACTCCTTTTCAACACCCAGTTCAATGGGGAGGCCATGGGTGTCCCACCCGGCTTTTCGCTTTACCTGGTAGCCCTTCATGGTCTTGTAACGGGGGAAGATATCCTTGATGGTCCTGGCCATCACATGGTGAATTCCGGGCATTCCATTGGCAGATGGCGGACCTTCGTAGAATACGAATGGCCTGCCTCCTTCCCGGGTACGGATGCTTTTTTCGAAAATCTTTCCGGATTTCCAGAATTTCAGGATTTCTTCAGCAACCTTCGGGAGGTCCAGTTTTTTATGTTCCTTAAACTTCATCTGGCGCCAGGATATTCAGTAGCTTATTTTTCTAAAATGCGCAAAATTAGTGAATTTAACCGTAAACTTCCTGCATTTTGACCAGTAAAAACCTCCCGCCCCCCGGGAAATCCCAGAGATGGAAAACAGGACAGACAGGCTGGTTAATTCCTTTCAGAATTTTACGTTGAGCCCTGCGATCACATTGAAGCCGGCGGCAGCGATCCCGGAGGAATACGGCCGGTAGCGCTGGTTGGTGAGGTTTTCAACGGCAAATGTCAGTTGATACCGGTCCCAAAGGGTGTAGGCGGATCGGAAATTCAGGGTGTACCAGGAAGGAGAAAACGGGTTGCCGGCGGCGTCCGTCGCATAGAGATACGCTTTGTTGCGTTCCGAAAGTGCAAGATCCTTATATGGGATTTCCCCGTTGTAGTTAAAGACCAGGGCCAGCCTCCAGGGATATTTGGCCCACCCCAACTGAAGGTCCCCGAAAGTCGGTGCCACGTGGCGGGCGGCCGAGGTACTGCCATCGGCTTCCTCTGTTTCCCCTTCAGACAGGGTAAGATTTCCTTTGAGGGACCAGAATTCGGTAAGAGTGGCATCAAAACCGATCTCCAGGCCGTAAACAAAAGCATCGGCGGCATTTTGGATGGCCTGGACATTACTGGGCTCTCCGTTGTATTCGATGGTGCGTTCCCCGTCCAGGGCAAAATCCCGCCTCACCATGGCGTTTGAAAGGTAGGTGTAGTACAGGGATCCGGTCAGCACCAATTTATCCTTTATGTTTTGTCGGATTCCCGCCTCCATGTTATAGGCATATTCAGGCTCCAGGTCCGGGTTGGGCACCACTACGGACCCAGGTTCAGAATCAAAGACTTTTCCGATATCGTCGATATTCGGAGACCGGAATCCCGTGGAGGCATTCGCCGTGACCTGTGTGTTCTCGCGGGGGAACCAGCTGACCCCCAGGCTTCCTGTCAGGGCCCCGTTATTTAGACGGGCCTCTTCAAAAGGAAAGGGGTAATAAGTTCGGTCAAATTCGGCATCGATCCAGAAATGGCTGTACCTGACGCCGGACATCACCGTCAGTTTTGGCTTCCAGCGGTAGGTCGCATTGGCATAGGCTGCCAGACTCGTCCAGGTGGAGCCATCCGGGTAGCGGGAAGGCCCTGGCTCAATGGTGCCTGATACGATATTTTCTTCCCTGCCTTTGGAAGCTACTGTGTTACCCACGTACTCCGCTCCGTAAAACAGGTTGACATTTCCAATTTTCCGGTTTTCAAAATCGAGGTTCAGGGAAACCGCATCCACTTGCTCCTGGTTCCTGTAGCGTATAGCCTCCTGGAAACTCCGGTCGTTTCTGCTTTCTTCGAAATACTGGTAGGCGGCAGTGACCTTCATCCGGTCGTAAAAGACATCCCGGCCCTTGTGGGCCACCTGAATATTTCCCATGCCCCAAACCTGAGGTCCGTAATACCACTCGGCAGATCTGAGCCCTGCCTCGTTGTCCGAGGGGCGTATCAACCTGTCGTATCTCGGGAAATCGGAAGTTTCCGAATAATGCAATCCCAGATCAAATGACCAGCGATTTCCGGGCCGGTAACGGACCTTTTGCATGAAGTTCCACTGCTGGTAGCCCGAAGGCACCTGAGTCCTCGGGTCATTGTTCTCTTTTAACCGGTCCTGTCCGTTCTCCCGGACAATATAGGACGGCCTGAGGTAGGAATCCGGGCCGTGTACCCCCATCCGGAGGTCTCCGAATGAATTGTAGGTAACACTGCTCAGGAAAGCCCACTTTTGCCCTCCGAGGGCAACATCCCCGTGGAGGGTTTGCTCCCCGGAAGCCGAGGCTGTCCGGTATGCGGCATTTCCATCAATTTCGACGGTGTCGGTCTGGGAAAACCTGGGCGACCGGGTGTAAAAATTCATTACCCCTCCAATGGCGTCGCTGCCATAGATCACCGAGCCGGGCCCAAAGATGACCTCTGTAGTCCGGACCGAAAAAGGATCTAGGGAAATTACATTCTGGATATTACCTCCCCGGAAAATAGCATTATTCATACGTACCCCATCCACGGACAAAAGCACCCTGTTGGTGGCAAATCCGCGAATCATAGGGCTTCCTCCCCCATACTGGCTTTTCTGGACAAAGATTTTCCCGGACTGCTGCAGGAGATCGGCCGACGTTTGCGGATTGGCGAAAGCAATAGAAGAGGCTCCGATGGTTTCGATCTTCTGGGGAATGTCCCTTTTCTGTTGCTCCCATTTGGAAATGGAAACCACGATTTCCTGCAGTTGTTCCGTATTTGCTTCCAGGGGTACCTTTCTCTCCATCCGCAGGATTCCTTCCCGGGTTATAAAACGGGTCTTATAGCCGAGATGGCGTATTTCTATTCGTATGTCCCCGGGAAAGGGAGAAAGGTCAAAATAACCGTCAAAATCGGTCAGTGCCGTGACAGTGTGATCCTTTGTGAAGATAGCCACATCCGGGATGGGCTCCCCTGTTTCCTCATCGAAAACCAAAACCTTCTGGGCCCGTACCACACCCGATATAAGAATAACAGAAAGGGTTAAAAGGTAGGCTGGTTTAAGAAAACACTGCATCTAATACTACTAAGGATCTCGGTTTGCTGAATCCGTGCAAATGTACCTCAAAATAGCTGACAAGCTGGCTGAGCAAATTCTGGCGCTCCTTTTGGGTCAGTCGGATCGTATGAATCACATCAAATTTCGTGCCTAAAAACTTCCTGAAATGTTCCACTTCCGCCCCGCTCATACAGGGGTTCAAAGAGGGTTCCCGGTAAAAGGCACCCTCCACAAGATCGAAGAAGGGAGCCTGCAAATTTTCAGTATCCGGATAAAACCCGAGATGGCGGGTCAGGCCGATGAGGAACCCAAGGTGAAAATTAGCGATTTTGTCATGCTGGTCCAGCCACTGCAGGGAGGCTTCCAGAAATTCAAACAGGGAAGGGTCAGGATCCTGTTCCCGGATACTTTGCCCGAGCATTTCGGACAAAAACAAGGCAATAGAGCTCTTCCGGATATCTGCATGCACCGAGGTATAAGGATAACTCAGCAGGGCCTCCTGTATGTAACCCAGTTTTCCCGAAGGATTCGTTTTGGCGATGATTTCCAGTTGGGTAAGCGGCTGGAAAAAGGCAGATTTCAATTTACCCTTCCGGCTCCGGAGGATCCCCTTGAGCATGAAGGATTGCAACCCTGCCTCGGATGTAAAGGCTTTGGCGATCAGGCTGTGGTCCCCGTACTTGAGGGTGGAGAGTACTATGGCTTTCGTCCGGATGCGCATGGGGTCCTGTCAGATCTCAAAGATACATCCATTTAAAAAGAAATCCCCCGGAAACCATGTGTCCCGGGAGATTAAAAGATAGTTTTTAAGGCCTAAATGACGCCCTGAGCCAGCATGGCGTCCGCAACCTTGACGAAACCGGCAATGTTGGCTCCTTTTACATAGTTGCAGGTGCCGTCCGGCTCCATCCCGTATTCCACACAAGCATCGTGAATGTCCGACATAATGGACCGCAGCCGCTGATCCACTTCCTCCCGCGTCCAGCTGATCCTGAGAGAGTTTTGAGACATCTCCAGGCCGGAGGTGGCCACCCCGCCGGCATTGGAAGCCTTCCCGGGGGCAAAAAGCACCCTGGATTCCTGAAACGCGTGAATGGCCTCGGGAGTAGATGGCATATTGGCGCCTTCTGCCACACAAATACAGCCATTTTTAATCAGGGCTTTGGCATCCTCCCCGTCCAGTTCATTCTGGGTGGCACAGGGCAATGCAATCTGGCAGGGAACAGCCCAGGGAGTCTCCCCTTTATGATAGGTGGCATTCGGATACTTTTTCACATACTCTGAAATCCGGCCCCTTCGGTTGTTCTTAAGGTCCATCACCCAGGCGAGCTTTTCGGCATCGATGCCGTCCTCATCGTGAATGTACCCTCCGGAATCCGAAAGGGTAAGAACTTTTCCTCCGAGCTGGATCACCTTTTCAGCAGCATACTGCGCCACGTTTCCAGCCCCGGAAATAACCACTTCTTTGCCTTCCACAGAATCATCCCGGGTCTTCAGCATGTTCTCTGCAAAATAAACGGTCCCGTATCCTGTGGCTTCCGGTCGTATTTTGGACCCACCCCAGGAAAGGCCTTTCCCGGTGAGTACGCCGGTAAACTCATTCCGGATCTTCTTGTACATCCCGAAAAGGAATCCGATTTCACGGGAGCCCACTCCGATATCGCCGGCCGGGACATCCGTATTCGGCCCGATATGGCGGCATAGTTCTGTCATGAAGGCATGGCAGAAACGCATGACCTCATCATCGGATTTTCCCTTGGGGTCAAAATCAGAGCCTCCCTTTCCCCCACCCATCGGAAGGGTTGTCAGGCTGTTCTTGAAGACCTGTTCAAACGCCAGGAATTTAAGGATACTCGCATTCACGGAAGGGTGAAAACGAAGCCCCCCCTTATAGGGCCCAATGGCAGAATTCATCTGAACCCGATATCCCCGGTTCACGTGGATCTCACCCTCGTCATCCACCCAGGCCACCCGGAAGGAGATCAGGCGCTCCGGCTCCACCATCCGAAGCAAAATATTCTTGCCGTAGTAAATGTCGTTTTGGGCAATGTAGGGGATGGTTGTCTCTGCCACCTCCTGAACCGCCTGAAGGAATTCGGGTTCGTGGCCATTACGGGCTCTTACTTCTTCCATAAAAGCCTCGATAGATGCGTGTATATCAGCCATAATTAAATTGGTATAGAATTGTCAACTTTAAAATTTAAGGGCAAAATTATGGCTTTCCCATAATTCAACCCACCTTTTTTTAAAAATTTGACAAAATATTTTAACGTCCTCCGCCAATGGAAGAAAGTGCCTGCTGCAGGTCTTCGGTAAGGTCCCGGGCATCCTCTATCCCGACACTCAGGCGTATAAGGGCATCGGAAACCCCACTTTTCTTACGTTCTGCCTCCGGAATACTGGCATGGGTCATGCTGGCCGGGTGGCCCGCCAGACTTTCCACGCCCCCAAGGGATTCGGCAAGGGTAAATACACGAAGGGATTCCACGATTTTCACAGCGTCCCGATAGCTGGCACCCTTCGGGACAAAGGAGATCATCCCCCCGAAACCATCCATCTGGGATTTGGCAATGTCGTGGTTCGGGTGGTCCTGAAAACCGGGCCAATATACCTTTTCCACTACGGGGTGGGCCTTGAGGAACCGGGCCACCTCCTCCCCGTTCTCACAGTGTCGTTGCATCCGCACATGGAGGGTCTTGATTCCCCTCAGGACCAGATAACTGTCCATGGGTCCGCAGATGGCGCCACTGGCATTCTGAATGAAGTAAAGTTTATCCGCGAGTTCCTGATCCCTTACCACCAGGGCGCCAGCCACCACATCGCTGTGGCCCCCCAAATATTTAGTCGCCGAGTGCATTACGATATCCGCGCCAAGCTCCAGGGGCCTTTGCAGGAACGGAGTCGCAAAGGTATTGTCCACAGCCAGGAGCAACTGATGTTTTTGGGCCATTTCGGCAACAGCCCTTATGTCGATGACATTCATCATGGGGTTGGTGGGCGTTTCAACCCAGATAAGTCGGGTTTTGGGGCCAATCGCTTTCCCGATACGGGAAATATCCCGCATATCCACAAAGCGGAAACGGATGCCAAAAGGTTCAAAAATCTTTCGAAAAAGCCGGTAGCTCCCTCCGTACAAATCGTTTGTAGAAATCACCTCATCCCCTGGGGACAAAAGCTTCATCACCGCATCCATGGCTGCCAGGCCACTGGCAAAGGCGAGTCCGTAGGTTCCGCTTTCAAGGCTTGCAAAGGATGCTTCCAGCGCATGTCTTGTAGGATTCCCGCTCCTGGAGTATTCAAAGCCCTTGTGGGAACCCGGGGAATCCTGAGCAAAGGTAGAGGTCTGATAGATGGGGGGCATGACTGCGCCATAGGCTTTGTCGGGCTGTTGCCCGCCGTGGATCGTCTTACTGTTGAATCGCAAGGGCTTTTTCATGTGGATTTCATTTGCTCAGACAAATGTATTTGGATTCAGGGCGGAATCCAACTCCAAAGAAGGAATGCTGTATAATCTCAGGCGGTGTCGTACCTTTGGATATCGCGAAAATTGCCTTCATGAGAACGCCCGCATATCTGTTCATGCTGCTAATGCTGGCCGCCTGCCAGCATTCCCGGGACATCAACCTTGAGCCCCGGGAGTATAGCGGCTCCGAATGCGAAACCTGTCCTTCCGTTCATGTTTCCATTTTTAAAGCAACGGGTAACGGTCCTCTGGAGGAGTCCGTCAATACGGCTCAGCGGGAAGAAATCATCGCCTTGCTCGACTACGATGAGGAAACCGATGCCAGGGATATTCCCGGGGCGATTAAGGCCTTTCAGGATGGATTCCGCAAAATTCAGGAGGAATTCCCTGAAGAGTTAACCAGTTGGGAGGCCTCCGTAAAAACCACGTTTGCCTATTCCGATGCCCAGGTGGTATGCCTACAAATGGAAACCTATGTCTTTACAGGTGGTGCCCATGGGTACTCCGCCACGAGGTACTTGAATTTTGACCGGAAGTCCGGGAAGGAAATAGACGGGACAGACCTCTTCAAAGATCCCGCGGCGTTCACAGATTTTGTGGAAAAATCATTCCGGCAACAGTACGAAATTCCGTCGGATGCGCCTATCAACAGTACCGGTTTTATGTTCGCGGAAAACCAGTTTAGCCTTCCGCAGAACATTGGATTCAACAGCGAGGGCATGGTGCTGCACTATAACCCGTACGAAGCGGCTTCCTATGCAGACGGCGCCCTTGTCCTGGAATTCCCCTTGAAGGCCATACGCCCCTTCCTTGCCTGGGAGGAATAATCCCTGCTACCTGCCGACCACTTTCAACAATGACAGGATAGCTCCCATGTGCAGCCCTTCGTGATACAGGTTAAACAGGATTCCATCTTCAATACTTTCAAGGGTAACCCCCGCACTTGTCGTATAAGGGGTGTATTCCCTGAAACTCCCGTTTTTGTAATCCTGCTCCAGCTGTAAAGGGGTACTCATCAAAAGATCGCAAACCCTGTCACGGAGCCCGGATTCGGGCAGGTCCCCTGGAAACGTACCTTTGGAATAAGCGCCCGCCAGGGAAGTTTCGATATACATGGGCAGACCACTGAGCTTGTAGCAGAGTAACTGTTGGACGACCAGGGTATGGACCGCATTCCACCAAATATTGTTGTTAAACCCCTCCGGCACCAACGACAGATGCTCCGGGGTGGTTTCCGACAGTATTTGGGAAAGGCGTTTTCTTTGTTTGAGGAGGGTTTGAAAGACAAATGCTTCGTTCATGACCTTGATTTGGAAGGTTCCGTTTCTAAATTTAAGCCTTACTTTTGAAAGCCCCCTTAAAGGATTGGAAAAACCTTACCCATGAAGAAAATTTACCACCTGAGTACCTGTGACACCTCCAGACGCATCCTGAAGGAGTTGAATGCCCCGGACGGCACGGAATTACAGGATATTAAAGCCACTCCCATCAGCCCTGAGCAGCTGGATGAACTAAAACGCAGGGCAGGAAGTTATGAAGCCCTTTTCAGTAAAAGGGCCCGATTGTACCGGGAACGCAATCTGAAAGAACGCTCCCTGGACGAAGGAAATTTCCGGGAGCTCCTCCTGGAACACTACACCTTCCTGAAAAGACCTGTGGTGGTTGTCGACGGGAACGTATTTATCGGAAATGCGGCTAAAACAGTAGCAGCCGCCAAAGAAGCCCTGCACTCTTGACAAACAGGACCCTGGCCATCCTGGCCGCAGTTGGCGCCACCACCATCTATGGCCTGAACCACACTATTGCAAAAGGGGTCATGCCCCACCACGTGGAGGCCTTCGGATTTATCTTTCTCAGGGTCAGTGGCGCCGCCTTGCTTTTTTGGGCGATTTCTTTCCTGGGGCCCCGGGAACGCATCGAAAAAAGGGACTGGGGTCGTTTGCTGATGTGTTCCCTGTTCGGCATGGTGATCAACATGCTGGCCTTTTTCAAGGGACTCGAACTCTCCACCCCCATCAATAGTTCAGTTCTGATAACCGTTACCCCGATCATCGTCACCGTTCTTTCAATCTTCCTGATCGCTGAAAAAGTAACCCGGAACAAGGCCGTCGGGATCGGAATGGGCCTTGCCGGTGCCCTGGTGCTGATCTTTTTGAATAATGAACAAAGCCTTGACGCGCCCAACATCCCTTTAGGGAATTCCCTTTTTATATTGAATTCAACCAGTTATGGACTCTACCTGATCCTGGTTAAAAAACTCGTCGAAAAATACCATCCCTTCACACTGATGAAGTGGCTTTTCACCCTTGCATTCTTTATGAACCTACCCCTGACCCTCCAGGGATTCCTGTCTATAGAATGGCATGCGATCCCCCCTTCAGGTCTTGCCGCCATCGGTTTCGTCATCGTGGGCACCACCTTCCTGACGTACCTGTTCAATGTGTTTGCGCTGACCCAGCTGAAAGCGTCGACGGTAAGCGCCTTTATATACGGGCAGCCGGTCATAGGGATCCTTTTCGCGCTGTTGATGGGAAAAGACCAGATGACCCTCCTGAACTTTCTCGCCACTGTTTTGGTGCTTTCGGGTGTCTATCTGGTAAGTAAAAAGCCTAGACCAGGTCTTTCCGGGGGATAGCGTACCGCCGGGTATCCTGCCGGGTGAGGACCCTGAAATCTTCAGCCTTGTCCGATTTCTCGAACTTACGGAGGAGCTCCGCGTCCAGGGCAGTGAGTTTACGGGTACTGAGGTTTATCCAACCCCCCATCATTTCACAGTGCGACAGGTGTTTCCCCTTCGGATCGTAAAAATTATGGTGGAATTCGAAAAACATCCCGTCTTCACTCATTCCTTTTATTTCGAGGGACACGCGAACCTTGCTTCCCGGCAATACTTCCCTGAGGTAGTAAACGTGCTCATAAAAAATGACGGGGCCGATATTATGGGCACTCAAAACTTCCTGGCTAAATCCCTTTTCATAGAAATAGGCCATCCGGGTATGGCTCATAAAGTTTATATAAGCGCTGTTTGCCAGATGCCTGTTGGCATCGATATCGCTCCACCGGACTTCAAAGGGCTTTAAGTACATTTTAGAATGTTTTTACTATGCATGCATAAGAAACCAAAAATACATCGAATTTGACGATCCTTGCAACGGATCCCTGTATTTATCCTTAATTTTAACCCATATCCCTTTACTCATGACTCAGAAAGCAGCATTTATCGAGGACCTTTCCCTACCTGTGATTGCAGCACCCATGTTCCTCATCTCAAATCCGGAACTGGTCATTGCCTGTTGCACCAATGGCATTGTGGGTACCTTCCCCGCGCTTAACCAACGAAGCAGTGAGGGGTTTGAAAAATGGCTGATACAGATCAGGGAGGGTTTGGCTGCCTTTGAGGCCGAAACGGGAAAAAAGCCGGCCCCGTTCGGGGTCAACCTGATTGTCCACCCCACCAACCCGAGACTGGAGGCGGACCTGAGGCTTTGCATTAAACACAAAGTCCCCCTGATCATAACCTCCCTGGGAGCGGTTTCCCAGGTAGGCATGCCGAAAAGGCTGCAGAGGCAGGGGTTGACGGCCTCATCCTTGTATCGGCCGGCGCCGGGGGGCATGCCGGGACCATAAACCCCATGACGCTGGTGGCCGAGGTGGAATCCTTTTTTGAGAAAACCCTGATCCTGTCCGGGTGTATCAGTACCGGAAGGGATGTGGCCTCCGTCCTTCAGATGGGGGCGGACCTGGCCTACATGGGGACGCGGTTTATCAACACCTCTGAGAGTGCCGCCCCGGAAGAATACCGTAAAATGATCATCGAAGCGGGAGCCAGCGATATTATTTATACGGCTGCCATCTCAGGGGTTCATGCCAACTTTCTGGCCCAAAGCCTGAAAGCAGCTGGCCTCAGTGAGGAGGACCTTAAAAAGAATACCAAGATCGATTTCGGCAAGGAACTGGACACCGAAGCCAAGGCCTGGAAAACGATCTGGTCTGCAGGCCAGGGAGCAGCGACGATTCACGAAACCCTCCCCGTAAAAGCGCTTGTCGAAAAACTCCGGGAGGAATTCCTGAAAGCCCTCAGGGCACAGGCTTCCCTGATCGAACGCTATACATAACCCCCTGAGCCATGTACGTTAAAAGAAATTTAGGCATTCTGCCTGTACTGCTGGGTACCTGGAAGGAATTATTGTTCTTTACCCTGTGGAGCATTCTGGTCTTTTATCTTCACTATTATCATGGTTGGAGCTTTATCTCCCTGGCTATTGAGCCCCTTAGCATCATCGGCATTGCCGTATCCTTCTACCTTGGTTTCAAAAACAGCCAGAGTTATGACCGGTTCTGGGAAGCCCGTAAAATATGGGGTGCTATTGTAAATTATTCCAGGACATGGGGAGTCCAGGTCCTTAGCCTGGTCAAGGATGCCCCCGAAGACCAACGCATTTTGATCTACCGTCATATGGCATGGATCAATGCCCTCAGGGTACAATTGCGAGAAACCACCTCCTTTTCCCTGGCCCGAAACAAATCGCTTAAAAGGTACGTGGAAGACTATAAAGAATACGATTCGGTAAGTGAATTGATCCGTGAATTCGTTTCCCCGGAAGAACTTAAGGCGCTGGAGGCGCGAAAAAACATGGCCACCCACCTGAACAAAAACCAGGGCCTCCATCTGAAAAGCCTCCTGGAAGAAGGCAAGATCAGTGAGTTTCAAAATCTGATGCTGCACAAGGTCCTGGAGGAAAACTATAACCTCCAGGGTGCCTGCGAGCGTATCAAGAATACGCCTTTCCCAAGGCAATAGGCCTATTATGGGACGGTATTCGCATGGATCTTCGTCATCCTCCTTCCCTTTGGATTGCTCAACGCCTTTGATGACGAATTTCTGGAGCTTTCAACTTCCGGAAGGGTGGGAATGGAGAGTGCAGCCATCTTGCTTTCGGTCCTGATTTCCTGGATTTTTATCACCATTGATAAGGTGGCACGAAATAGTGAGGACCCCTTTGAGGGACGGTTTAACGACGTGCCCATGACGGCTATCTGCCGGACCATCGAAATCGATCTGCGGGATATGCTGAACGAAGATCCACTTCCGGAAAAAGTGGGCCCCATCAACAACATTTTATATTAATGCCCCTTCTAGATTCGACCTACAGGCCCGGGGTGTTCTTCAGAAACGGGCACCTGGCCACCATCTACTCCGCCCTGTTCCGGAAGGTGGACAGCCCTGAGCAGACGCGTGAACGGATTACCCTTCCGGACGGGGACTTCCTGGACCTCGACTGGAGCCGGGCACAACCACCGGCAGACAAGGTCCTGATACTTCTGCATGGGTTGGAGGGAAATGCCCAACGCCCGTACATGACGGGAAGTGCCCGCCTGTTCAGTTCGCACGGATACGACGTTTGTGCAGTAAACCTCCGGGGGTGCAGTGGCGAGCCCAATCTCCTTTTTCGCTCCTATCATTCCGGAGCCACAGAGGACCTGGACGCCGTTTTTCAGCACATTTTGAATACCGGTAAGTATAAAAACATCTACCTTAAAGGTTTCAGCCTCGGGGGCAATCTGATTCTTAAGTTCCTCGGGGAACGATCGCAGTACTCAAGTCGTATCGCCGGGGCTGCAGTTGTTTCAGTCCCCTGTGATTTGCACGATTCCCTCCTGCAACTCAACAAACCAAAAAACTGGCTGTACGCCCGAAAATTTCTTTCCACCCTGCGGGAGAAAGTGTTGGAAAAACAAAAGCGATTCCCGGAACAGATCACTGTTGCCGAGGTGGAGAAAATCCGAAGCCTGAAGGATTTCGACGACCTGTATACCAGCAAAGCCCATGGCTTTACAGATGCCATTGATTATTACACCCAGTGCAGCAGCTTGCGTTTCCTCGAGGGGATCAGGGTGCCCACCCTCCTGCTGAATGCCCGGAATGATTCATTTTTGGGCCCCCGTTGTTATCCTGTGGATACCTGCCGGAATCACGACGCCGTCTATTTTGAAAATCCGGATTACGGGGGGCATGTGGGCTTTGTCGGCGAGGGAGGCTACTTTTACAGCGAACAGAGGAGCCTGGAATTCCTCGATGGGTGTGAGTAAGGCATTATTTATTATTTTTGAGCCCACAAAAGCAGCAAGAGGAAATGAAAAAAATTGTTCAAATCATCGCAGCGGCCGTCCTTGTGATCGGTTGCGGCGAGAAAAAAGAAGAAAAAAAGGAAGGCTTTGAAATGAGCCGGACCAAAAAGGAAACAACCACTGAGGTGGCCTCAGAGGGCGTCCCGGTGGACATGGACAACAAGGGCGTTGGTCCCATTACTTCCTTGGACTTTGAAGAGGAAATAGACGCGGATCTGGCCAAGGAAGGAGAAGCCAAATTCCAAATGATCTGTACCGCCTGCCATATGATCGGCCAACGGATGATCGGGCCGGACCTTAGTGGAGTCTATGAGCGCCGGAGTCCGGAATGGGTCATGAACATGATGCTGAATCCCGATGGTATGCTCAAGGAAGATCCGATCGCCAAGGCATTGCAAAAGGAATACAACAACATGGTGATGACCAACCAGAACCTTACTGAAGAGGAAGCCCGCGCCCTTGCGGAGTACCTGAGGACGTTGTAAAAGTTCGCTGACTAAGAAAAAAAGACGTCACAGAAATGACGTCTTTTTTTCTTTTCTGAAGATATGGCTGCTGAGAAATACCTGTACCTGATCGCCCTGGTTCCCGGCGCAGAACTGAGGACTCGTATCCGCTCCCTTAAGGAAGAAATGAAACGGCGTTTCGGTTCCTCCCATGCGATGAAATCCCCAGCACACATTACCCTACAAATGCCCTTTAGAAGGCCCGAAGCCTTTGAAGACGGTCTGATTCAAAGCCTGGAAATGTTTGGCAGGGAGCAACCCGTTTTCGATCTGCCTCTCCAGGGGTTCGATTGCTTCCCGCCCAGGGTGCTCTTCGTGAAGGTGGAAAATCAGGAAGCCGTGGCGGCATTAC
>JARRQA010000027.1:0-18320 GCA_037382325.1 Robiginitalea sp. | reverse complement strand
TATGCGGCCTGTTGAAACTCCAGGTCCACGACCAGGTCGAATTCATCATAGATGGTCTTGTCTCCAAGATCATCGAAGAAACTTCCGGATCCATACCGAACATTGTACTGGGCCCGGTCGATCTTCAGGGTAGCGGTAGCCTTGCTCCCGTAGACGGAGACATCAAAGGTAACAGGTTTGGTAATGCCTTTGATGGTCAGATCCCCGGTTACCTCATAGGAGTTTTTCCCGGTAGATTTTACATCGGTGAATACCAGCCTGGAGGTCTCGTGGGACGCCACGGAGAAAAAATCGTCAGATTTCAGGTGGCCCTCCAGCTTCTGCTTGTACTCCCCTTCCAGGTCCGTACAAATAATGGAAGTCATGTCCACCACAAATTCTCCCCCGGTAAGGGTTCCGTTGTCGAACATCAGGTCTCCTGATTTCAGGTCTACCGTACCCGTGTGGGAGCCGGTTACCTTGTAAGCTTTCCAGGTGACGGTGCTTTCAGATGCCTTAACGGCTACTTTTTCTTCTGCAACAGGTTCTGTCGCATAACTACCGGCCGTAAAAAAGGCCAGGGCAATAGTAAAAATGGAACGTTTCATAGAATTTAATTTTAATTATAAGGGATTGATTTAAAATTTTTACAGATACTCAAAAAGGGATTCTTCCGCTCTTCGTACTTTTTTGTAGTGACGGGTGTCGTCTGCTTCGGACCTGTACCCGATCGGAATGATGACCGAAGTGGTGAGCCCCTGACCTTTGAGGCCCAGGATTTCATCGACCTGCTTCTGGTCAAAACCTTCCATCGGGCAGGCATCGATCCGCTGAACGGCGGCAGCCGAAAGCAGATTCCCCAGGGCGATGTACGCTTGCCTGGCCGACCATTCCGCTTTGGTGGCAGTGGGCAGATCCAGAAGTTTTGACTTCATGAAATTCCCATACCCGGCAAGGTTTTTCAAAGGGACATCACGGGTTTCCGAAACTTCTTCCAGGTAGGTGTCGATCAGCTCCCCGTCAAAATCAGTTTTATGGGCAATCACCAGCACGTGGGAGGCCTCGGTGATCTGAGGCTGGTTCCAGCAGGAAGGACGAAGCTGCTCGCGAAGCGCCTTATCCCGTATTACGAAGACTTTGTAGGGCTGCAGGCCATAGGACGAAGCACTGAGCCTGACGGCCCGAAGCAAATCCTCCAGTTCTTCTTCCGGAATGCTCCGGGTCGGATCGAATTTTTTGGTGGCGTACCGCCATTGGAGGCTTTCGAGATAGTCACTGGCAATTGAAGGTGTTAAGGTCGCTGTATTCATTTAATAGAAATAGATTTTACGTTAAACTTTATCCAATAGTTTGTTGAGCTGCCTCAGATCCTCATCAGAGAAGGAGCCCATAAGTTCTTTTTCCGCCGCATCTACGGCCCGGTCCATGGCCATTAAAGATTCCATACCCTTGGGAGTGAGCCGGATCTCCACCTTTCGCCGGTTTTCCGGGCAGGTCTTCCGATCCACCAAGCCTTTGGCTATCAGCTTGTCCACCAACCGGGTGGTATTGCTCATACGGCTCACCATCCGGTCATTCAGGGTGCTGAGATTGGCTGGTTTCCCTTTCTGGCCCCTGAGGATTCGCAGGACATTGAATTGTTGCAGGCTTACCTCAAAAGGCTTCAGTGCTTTGGCCATTTGATCTCCGATCTGATTGTTGACCAGCATCAGATGAATGATCGTGCGCCGCTCCAGTGGCAGGGGCTGATCTGTCTTAATACGTTCTTCAACATTCATGTCCATACAATAATTGTATATACAAATGTAATTGAATTATTCTTGCTATTCCAAATTCCCACCCCATAAATTTTTGTTAATTCAGCGTAGTACCTGCGGGAGTGCTGAATTCCGGGGAGATACACTTATCCGGAAATTTGGTTTGAATTGTTTTTTGGTTTCAGGATTACCCCTGCGGCAGGTATGCGGGCATGGAGTTGGTTCCTAAATCATTTATCAAAAAATCGGTTGGCGCATACCTATTAGGAGTACGGGAATTATTGACGACATAAATCACATTGGCAAAGCCCCTTTTGAGCGATCTCTGGAGCCGGTTTCGGAGCATGGACAGGCGGGAAGGAGGTCCCTTCTGAAAGCACAAGGGCAACGGTCCCTGCATTAAGGCATGTGAAGTATGCGGGTTGGGTCGGATTGTGTATTTTTGCACTAAACCCTTGAACTTTCATCATGGCTGATCTCACCCAAGAAGAATGGAAAACCCGACTGGATAAAGACGCTAATGCCGTCATTATGGACGTGCGTACCGCGGAAGAAATGGAATCCGGATTCATCCCTGGTGCCATTCACCTGGACATCTACAAACCTCAGGAATTCCTTGAAGCGCTCGACAAACTGGATAAATCCAAGCACTATTATGTCTATTGCCGTTCGGGCAACCGAAGCGGCCAGGCCTGTGCGCTGATGAACGCCAGGGGATTTTCCGCGGCGTACAATCTTATGGGGGGAATGATCGAATGGGAAGGTGAAGTCACCTACGAATAAATACAGCCAGTCCGATCCCGACAGGGCCCCGGTAGAACAGTCCGAATCCATAGGCTTTTTCTACCGGATCCTCTACTATTTCCAGAAAAGGGGGTTTGAGGTTTCCCGCCGCATAGCAGAACGTCTCGGAATACGAACCCGGGTAGTCAGGACCACTTTTATTTACCTGACCTTTGCTACCCTGGGCTTTGGGTTCGCCCTTTACCTGTTCCTGGCTTTCTGGCTCAAAATAAAGGATCTGGTCTATACCAAACGGACCTCTGTATTTGATTTATGATCCGATGCTCATGTTAAGACTGATACGTTCCAAAATCTATTTAGCCCTATTCCTGGTTAGCCTTATCCTGGTAATCGGGGTGCTGGGTTACCGGTTTATTGCGGACTTCAGTTGGACGGAATCCCTCTACATGACCATTATCACGGTCTCTACGGTAGGGTTCAAGGAAGTGAGGCCCCTCAGTACGGAGGAACAACTTTTTACCGTGGTACTGATTACGGCGAGCATCTTTATTTTCGCCTTTGCCATTTCGGTGGTGACTGAATACATCCTGAGCAGAAACTCCCTTCAAACCTTAAAGAGAAAAAAAGTGAAACAGCAAATCGATCGCCTGGACAACCATGTTATTGTGTGTGGATATGGTCGTAACGGAGCTCAGGCAGCAGCCCGCCTGAAAGCGTACAGACAACCTTTTGTAGTCATCGAAAAGGACAGGGAAATCATCGAAAAACACGAGGAGGAGATTCTTTTTGTGGAAGGGGATGCCAATGATGACGAGGTCCTCCTCGAGGCCGGTGTCAAAAAGTCGCGGTACCTGATCGTCACCCTCCCGGACGATGCAGCCAACCTTTTCGTGGTGCTTTCCGCCCGGCAGCTGAACAAGGATCTTTTCATCATCAGCCGGGCTTCTCAGATCACCTCCCAGAAAAAACTGCAACTCGCCGGCGCCGACAAGGTGATCATGCCGGACAAGATCGGTGGAGACCATATGGCTTCCCTGGTGGTCTTACCGGATTTAATCACCTTTATGGACAAACTTTCCCTGGAAGGCGAACACACCACGAACCTGGAGGAGGTACAAATAGAGGACTTCACCAACCAGTTGAATTGCAATACCCTCCGCGATCTCGATCTCCGGAAAAAGACCGGATGTACCATAATCGGTTATGTAAAGCCGGACGGCACCTACATTATCAACCCGGAGGCCGACATGCCGCTGCAACCGAATAGCAAGGTCATTGTGCTGGGCAGGCCCGACCAAATCCGGAAACTGAACCAGATGTTCCACATCGGTACGGGATAAAGTCTCCCTTGACCATTCATTCCCCGCCTTGTCCGGAGACCTACAGCGTAAAACCACTCGGGCCTGACGCTCCCGTAATTCCGCAAATCCCCGTCTGGTTTTGATTTTAGGATTTGATAGGGTGATTTTTTGGGATATTGCCTGACCTTTAAACCAAAACCATCAAACTCATCCATCCTTTATGAAACGTATAGTTTCCATTTTGCTCGGTTTCCTGGGCCTGGCGGTCACTGCCCAGGACTTGCAAGTGAAAGAAACCATCAGTAACCCCTCCAACCGAATCAACGACGGCGTTATCCACCTGGAAGTCTCAGGGGGCCGGCCTCCCTATACCTACCGGTGGAGCAATCAAAGCACTCCCCTTAGTTCGGACCGGGCCACAGGCCTGGTGGAAGGGATTCCATACGACGTGGAAATTTTTGATGCCCAGGGTAATTCCGTAACCCGGGTTTACACGGTTCCCACTGAGGCGATTACCGAGGTTTTCAACGGGGCCATGACCCCTGCGGTAAGTGCCCTGGGATCCGTCCTTTTCTGGGATCCTTTTGCGGCAAGCGGGGTCTACGACCCTGTGGTCTACACGAATTCCAAGCGAATCCCCATACCCGGATGGAACCCTGAGATCAATGAGCGATACGTCCTGAAAAAATGGATCCGCCCCGAGGGATCCAAGGTCAACAAGGGGGACCCCATAGCCACCATTTCCCGGGACAATGGTACTGACCTTACGGTTACGGCAGATGCAAGGGGAACCCTCAACCACCTGGTGGCCGAAGGCAATGTCATCTACAATTCGTCAAATACGGAGCACGTGATTGAACAGGGGGCGCATTACCTGGCAAGAATTGAATACGACGAGCCCATTATCCTGACCCATCCCAACGGAGACCCGGTCACCAAGGGAATACCATTTATTGTGATCTGGCTCGTACTCGGAGCGACTTTCTTTACCCTCCGCATGGGCTTTATCAACCTCAGGGGCTTCCGGCATTCCATTGCCCTTGCCAAAGGCACCTATGACGACCCCGGAGCCCCAGGACAGGTAACCCACTTCCAGGCCCTTGCCACAGCCGTTTCCGGCACCGTCGGACTCGGAAACATTGCAGGGGTTGCGGTGGCCGTATCCCTGGGGGGTGCAGGGGCTACCTTCTGGATGATTGTCTGCGGCCTGCTGGGAATGTCCTCTAAATTCGTGGAGTGTACCCTTGGGGTCAAATACCGGAATATCCTCCCAGACGGGCGGGTTTTTGGCGGGCCCATGAACTACCTTCGTTTTGGCCTGGAAAAAAGGAACCTTAAAGGAGTGGGCAAAGTACTTGCCGGGCTCTTCGCCGTCCTCTGTGTGGGTGCCTCCTTCGGGGGCGGTAATATGTTCCAGGCCAACCAGTCTTTTGAACAGCTGGCGGGGCAGTTTACCGTACTTCAGGGCAACGGCTTCTGGTTCGGCGTGGTTACGGCTATCCTTGTAGGGGTCGTGATCATCGGGGGTATCAAAAGCATAGCGAATGTCACCGGCCGTATCGTACCGCTGATGGCATCTATTTATGTGATCGCAGCCCTTGCTGTAATCATCATGAATATTCAGAATATAGGCGGTGCCTTCTCGGCCATTATCGACGGGGCCTTCAGCCCTGGCGCCCTTAAGGGGGGTATCGTCGGGGTGCTGATTGTCGGTTTCCAGCGGGCGGCCTTCTCCAACGAGGCCGGGGTGGGGTCAGCTGCCATTGCGCACAGCGCGGTTAAGACCAACCATCCGCCTTCTGAAGGCTTTGTGGCCCTGCTCGAGCCCTTTATTGATACGGTAGTTGTATGTACACTGACAGCCCTGGTGCTGATCTTTACGGGCATGCATGAAGTGGAAGGCATGGCGGGTGCACAGCTCACCTCTGATGCCTTTGGAAGTGTGATCACCTGGTTCCCCTATGTGCTGGGGGTAGCCGTTTTCCTCTTTGCTTTTTCCACGATGATTTCCTGGTCCTATTACGGAATGCGGGCCTGGACCTACCTTTTTGGCAAGAGCAAGAAAGCAGAGATGGTATACAAGATGCTGTTCCTCATATTTGTGGTGATCGGTGCCTCAGTGAGCCTTGGTGCCGTTCTGGACTTTTCCGATATGATGATCCTGGCAATGTCCTTCCCGAACATCATCGGCTTGTATATCATGTCAGGGGAGGTTCGAAAGGACCTGGACGAGTACTGGCACAAGCTAAAAAACAACCAGTTGGTCCGGACACAAAACCAGGCTGCAAAATAAACACAGTCTCAGCCCTTATTTTAGGGGCATGAGGCGATCAGGACCCCACTTCGGCGACCATCCCAGAGTCCGTAGTGGGGTTTTTTATTTTCTCTTGTTGTTAACCCTCCTCCAATGGGTGTTTTGGGGTCTGTCCCGGGTCCGTGGACGGTATGAGGACAGAAACCTTGTTAGAGCGGATACCCTGAAACAGCAGATGCTGGACGGCCTGAAGGCGGAACTTCCCAAGGAAGGCAGCTGGACGCTACGCCCCTTTGACCCCAATTCGCTGGAGGATTACAAGGGATACCTCCTGGGGATCCCCCACCAGGCCCTGGACAGCCTCTATGCGTACCGGAGCAGGGGAGGGGTGCTCCGCAACCTCGAACAGTTTCAACAGATAAGCCGTCTGCCCGACAGTACTCTCAGGGGACTCAACCCTTATTTTCGGTTTCCGGAAAATGGGCGGCGATCCCACCTGAAATCGCGAAAAAGCGATCCCACGGGCAGGGATCTCAATGCGGTTACGCAAAGCGAACTGCAGTTTGTTTCTGGCATAGGACCGGTACTTTCCGGGCGTATTGTAAAGTTTCGGAGCGCCCTTGGAGGCTTTCTACACCCTTCTCAGGTATTCGATGTCTACGGCCTGGAACCCAGGGTTGCCCGGCGGGTCATCAATACGTTTCCCCTTAAAGCTATTCCAGCTGTCGAACGAATATCTATCAATGAAGCAAGCTTGGAAGAACTGGCCTCCCTCCTGTATCTGACCCCTGAAATGGCTGAGGCTATTGTGGCCCGAAGGGTGCGTCAGGGGCCATACCAAAACCTTCGGGAACTACGGGAGATCAAAAGCATCCCTGAAGCCAAAATTGAGAGAATTGCACTATATTTGAAGCTCTAAAAAAATTGCTATGCTTACTGAAACTTCATCTTCTGTGAATTTCGAGTATTCAGAGACGCAGCGCCTTGTAGCAGAGTCTGCCCGCGAATTCGCGAGACAGTATATCCAGCCTCATATCATGGAATGGGATGAGGCCCAGACGTTCCCCGTAGAGGTTTTCAAAAAAGCCGGCGAGCTTGGCTTTATGGGAGTGCTGGTTCCACAGTCCCTGGGCGGATCGGGCCTTGGGTATCACGAATATATCGCAATCCTAGAGGAGATTTCCAAAGTGGACCCTTCCATCGGACTTTCTGTGGCAGCCCACAACTCTCTTTGCACCAATCATATCCTGATGTTTGGGAATGACCCGCAAAAAAACCGCTGGATTCCCCGTCTGGCCCGTGGGGAATGGATCGGTGCATGGGGGCTTACCGAGCACAATACGGGTTCTGATGCAGGGGGTATGAACACCACTGCCAAAAAAGATGGGGACCATTGGGTGCTTAACGGTGCGAAAAACTTTATAACCCATGGGAAAAGCGGGGATATTTCCGTTGTGATTGCCCGAACCGGTGAGAAAGGGGACAGCCGCGGGATGACTGCTTTTGTTGTGGAGAAAGGCACTCCCGGGTTCAGCAGCGGGAAAAAAGAAAACAAACTCGGCATGCGCGCCAGTGAAACGGCTGAACTCGTATTCGACAACTGCCGTATCCCCGATGAAAACCGCCTGGGCCCCGTGGGGGAAGGCTTCATACAATCTATGAAGGTCCTGGACGGCGGGCGTATTTCCATAGGAGCCCTGTCATTGGGGATTGCCAAAGGGGCCTATAAGGCAGCCCTTCAGTATTCCAAAGAGCGGGTTCAGTTTGGGAAGCCCATCAGCCAGTTTCAGGGGATATCCTTTAAGCTGGCCGAGATGGCAACAGAAATTGAGGCTGCGGAATTAATGGTCCACAAGGCAGCGTTTCTGAAGAATACGGGGAAACCCGTAACCCGCATGAGTGCCATGGCCAAGATGTACGCCTCGGAAGTATGTGTGAGGGTGGCCAATGAAGCCGTGCAAATTCACGGGGGATACGGATACACCAAAGATTTTCCAGTGGAGAAATTCTACCGGGATTCCAAATTATGTACTATAGGCGAAGGCACCACGGAGATCCAAAAAGTGGTCATCGCGAAAAATATTTTAAAGGATTAGGGGAGAATTACAGGAATGCGTGTATATTTGCACCCGCAAATCTAAAAGAAAGGAGGTTGTAGCCCATGTTGATAATTCCAGTAAAAGAAGGAGAAAACATCGATCGCGCGCTCAAGCGATTTAAGCGCAAATTCGACAGGACAGGTACAATGCGCCAACTGCGCAAAAGACAACAGTTCACCAAACCTTCTGTAGAAAGACGGCAACAAATCCTAAAGGCAAGGTATATCCAGCACCTCAGGGACCAGGAAGATATTTAAAAGCTTCAGCCATATAAAAAGGATAGCCCGGGTTATTGACCCGGGCTTCTTTTTTTCCATGCTTTTGTACCTTTAGGCCATGTCCGTGGAAGAATTTCAGAAGTACCTCGCCCTGGAAAAGCAGTATTCGGCCCATACCGTGAAGGCCTATATTCGGGATCTCAAACAATTCCGGGATTACTGCATGGAGGGGCACGGGGAGGCACCTCTGGCATCCATGCCCTATTCTGTCATAAGGTCCTGGATCATTTCCCTTATGGAAGCCGGGATCGGCAACCGGACGGTAAACCGGAAAATAGCTTCCCTTAAATCCTATTATAAATTTCTGCTCCGCAAAGGACAGATTGCGACCAGCCCGCTTTCAGCCCACCGGCCGCTGCGGACCGACCGCAAACTGGAGGTGCCCTTTTCCGTTCAGGAAATGGAGCAACTCCTTTCCGGATGGGATGGAGATACGGATTTTGAAGGGCTAAGGGACCGGCTTGTCGTCGAATTGTTCTACACCACCGGCATTCGAAGGGCCGAACTCATTGGTATCCGGAAGGGAGATCTCGATCTGCCGGGCGGGACCCTGAAGGTGCTGGGCAAGCGCAACAAGCAACGTATCATTCCCCTGGTCCGGAGCCTCCGGCCCCTGTTAAGCCAGTACCTCAAAGTGCGTGAGGAAGCCTTTCCCGAATCAAATTCGCAATACCTTTTCCTCTCAGGATCAGGCAATAAAATGTATGAAACTCTTGTTTATAGGATTATAAATAAATACCTTAGTAAGGTGTCGGAAAAGTCTAAAAAAAGCCCGCACATCCTAAGGCATACATTTGCGACCCACATGCTGAACCAGGGAGCAGATATGAATTCGGTCAAGGAACTCCTCGGCCATGCTTCCCTGGCCTCAACACAGGTCTACACGCATAACAGTATAGCCGAGTTAAAGCGGATCCACCTCAAATCCCATCCTCGCAACGAGGAATAACGGTGGTTATTTAAGAACCTTTAAAACGCAAACAGCCCATGAAGGTAAACACCCAGTCCGTCAACTTCAACGCTGACGGGAATCTCATCGACTTTGTTGAAAAACGAATGAATAAACTCGATACTTTTTACGATCGCATCACCAGTGCTGATGTCTTCCTGAAGGTGACCAATACGAGTGCCAAGGACAACAAAACTGCGGAGGTAAAAGTACACGTTCCCAAAGAGGTTTTTATCGTTAAAAAACGCTGCAAGACTTTCGAAGAGGCAGTGGATTCTGCCTGCGGTTCCCTGGAGCGAAAACTGGTCAAAAAGAAAAAGAAACCAAAGGTCCACAACTCCCTAAAATTTTCGTGAAATTGTTTTGATTAAATAAATAATTATCTACATTTGCAGTCCGTTAGAAATAGCGGACTTTTTTATGCTTTAAAAAGGCCCATTAAGCCGATGTAGCTCAGCTGGCTAGAGCACGTGATTTGTAATCTCGGGGTCGTGGGTTCGAGTCCCTCCATCGGCTCGTAAGTTCTTAAAATTCAAAAGAGTAGGGGGAGATACTCAAGCGGCCAACGAGGACAGACTGTAAATCTGTTGGTTTTTACCTTCGCAGGTTCGAATCCTGCTCTCCCCACAAAGAAATTCACAGAGTGGGCGTCGAAAGCTTGCTTTCGAAAGGGCACGAGAGAATTTCTTTGATCCTGGACCCCCGGTTCAGGGTCACCGACCCCGATAGCTATCGGGAGAGGTAATCCACCATCGGTGGAATGTTCATTGAGAGGTGAAATTCCAGTCTCCAACGCTCGAAGTTGGTTCAATAATTGGAATTTGACATATTGGAATTTAAAAATTTGCGGGAGTAGCTCAGTTGGTAGAGCGTCAGCCTTCCAAGCTGAATGTCGCCGGTTCGAACCCGGTCTCCCGCTCTAAGACCTTGGGCAAAGTCGGCAGACGAAGGTTGCTTGGGGATGTCCCGACCAAGTTTCGCGGAATTCGATTTCCGACGCCCAACAAGCCGACGTAGCTCAGGGGTAGAGCGTTTCCTTGGTAAGGAAGAGGTCACGGGTTCAATTCCCGTCGTTGGCTCAAATAGGAAAATTTGTACACTAATATAAACTAAGATTAAATTTATTAACAATGGCTAAGGAAACTTTTGATCGTTCCAAACCGCACTTGAATATAGGTACTATTGGACACGTCGATCACGGAAAGACTACCCTTACGGCTGCTATCACTACTGTGCTGAGCAGCGAAGGGCTGTCCGAAACAAGAAGCTTTGATTCTATCGATAACGCCCCTGAGGAGAAAGAACGGGGGATTACGATCAATACTTCACACGTGGAGTATCAGACGGCTAACCGCCACTATGCTCACGTGGATTGTCCTGGCCACGCCGACTATGTAAAGAACATGGTTACCGGTGCTGCGCAGATGGATGGTGCCATCCTTGTAGTTGCTGCTACAGATGGTCCTATGCCGCAAACCCGCGAGCACATCCTCCTCGGACGTCAGGTAGGTATTCCGCGTATCGTTGTTTTCCTCAACAAGGTGGACATGGTCGATGACGAGGAATTGCTCGAGCTGGTTGAGATGGAAGTTCGCGAACTGCTTTCTTTCTATGAGTATGACGGAGATAACAGCCCTGTGATTTCAGGATCTGCCCTGGGTGCTCTGAACGGAGAGGAAAAGTGGGTGGACACTGTTAAGGAGCTTATGGCTGCTGTTGATGAGTGGATCGAACTGCCTCAGCGGGATGTGGACAAAGATTTCCTGATGCCGGTTGAAGACGTATTCACCATTACCGGACGGGGAACCGTGGCTACCGGACGTATAGAGACCGGAGTTGCCTCTACCGGAGACCCTGTCGATATCATCGGGATGGGAGCTGAAAAACTCACTTCCACCATTACCGGAGTTGAGATGTTCCGTAAAATCCTCGACCGTGGGGAAGCCGGAGACAACGTGGGTATCCTCCTTCGCGGTATTGAGAAAAAGGACATCAAGCGCGGAATGGTAATCTGCAAGCCCGGATCTGTTACTCCTCACGCGAAGTTTGAAGCTGAGGTGTATATCCTGAAGAAAGAGGAAGGTGGACGTCACACGCCGTTCCACAACAACTACCGTCCTCAGTTCTACGTTCGTACTACGGACGTAACCGGAACAATCAACCTGCCGGATGGTGTTGAAATGGTAATGCCAGGGGACAACCTGACCATTACTGTAGACCTGATCCAGCCGATCGCCCTGAACGTGGGTCTGCGCTTTGCGATTCGCGAAGGTGGACGGACTGTTGGAGCCGGCCAGGTGACCAAGATTCTTGATTAAGCCTAAGAGAGGATTTTAAAAGGCAGTGAAGGGTCCCGTCCTGATCCGTATCGGGAGGGAACCCTTTCACTGTAAATACGGGTGTAGCTCAGTTGGTAGAGCACTGGTCTCCAAAACCAGGTGTCGGGAGTTCGAGTCTCTCCTCCCGTGCAGGAATTTCGGGAAGTGATTCTGCAGGCCATTACTGCATCCTTCTTAAAATAGCAGCGAAACATGTTAACATACATCAAGGAATCCTACGATGAACTAAGAAACCACGTGACCCTGCCCTCGCGGGCGGAGTCCTCTAACCTCATGGTTATTGTGGCCGTGTTTTCAATCCTTTTTGCCCTGGCCACCTGGGGTGTGGATTCTTTGTTTGCCAAACTCATTCAGCTGTACTTTAACGCATTAATCGGATAAGGGGAGCTATGGCGGAAGAACTGGAGAAGAAGTGGTATGTAGTGCGCGCTGTTAGCGGACAGGAGAACAAGATCAAGGGATATATAGAAAGTGAAGTCGAGCGCCATGGGTTCGGCGACAACCTTGAGGAGGTTCTGGTACCCACCGAGAAAGTGGTACAGATCCGCAAGGGAAAGAAAATAAATAAGGAACGGGTATACTACCCGGGCTATATAATGGTCAAAGCCAATCTGACGGGGGAGATGATCCACGTCATCCGCTCGATTACAAATGTGATCGGCTTTTTGGGGGAGACCAAGGGCGGGGATCCGGTACCGCTCCGCAAGTCGGAGGTAAACCGGATGCTCGGAAAAGTGGACGAACTGGCGGTTACGACTGATGCCGTGGCCATCCCCTTTGTGATGGGGGAGACCGTTAAGGTTATCGACGGGCCGTTCAATGGTTTCAACGGAACTGTGGAGAAGATCAATGAGGAGAAGCGGAAGCTGGAAGTGATGGTGAAGATCTTTGGACGCAAGACCCCGCTGGAACTGAGTTACATGCAGGTAGAAAAAGTCTGAAAATAAACTGTTACGCTTAAAAGTGAAGTTGCTTCCAATTTAACTCACTTTTATACTCTTCGCCTCAAATTCCGGAAGGCAGGCGGTGCGGAGGGTTTCAGGATCGGCCGAAAGCCGGTCGAAGTAGTAAATTAAATTAACAATGGCTAAAGAAGTAAGTAAAGTAGTTAAGCTACAAGTCAGGGGAGGTGCTGCGAACCCGTCGCCACCGGTTGGACCCGCTTTAGGTGCTGCCGGCGTTAACATCATGGAGTTCTGCAAGCAGTTCAATGCACGTACGCAGGACAAGCAGGGCAAAGTCCTGCCAGTTGTTATCACCGTGTACGGTGACAAGTCATTTGACTTTGTCGTCAAAACACCACCAGCGGCAGTTCAGCTATTGGAAGCGGCAAAAGTTAAGAAAGGGTCCGGAGAACCGAACCGTGCAAAATCAGGGAGTGTTACCTGGGATCAGATCCGTGCCATCGCAGAAGACAAGATGGTGGACCTGAATGCCTTTACCACTGAATCTGCAATGAGCATGGTTGCCGGTACGGCCCGTTCCATGGGAATCCGGGTTTCCGGAAAGCGCCCCTTCTAATCACTGAAAAGCACTTTTAAGATGGCAAAATTAACTAAGAAGCAGAAAGAGGCTCGGGCTAAAATTGACCGCGACAGGCTCTACTCCATTCAGGAGGCTTCCGAACTCATCAAAGAGGTTACCAACGTTAAGTTTGACGCTACTGTGGACCTGGCGGTACGCCTGGGGGTGGATCCCCGAAAGGCGAACCAGATGGTGCGCGGGGTTGTGACCCTGCCTCACGGTACCGGTAAGGACGTCAAAGTCCTGGCCCTGGTAACTCCTGATAAGGAAGATGAGGCCAAGGAAGCAGGAGCGGATTATGTCGGTCTGGACGAGTATCTGGATAAGATCAAAGGGGGATGGACCGATGTGGATGTAATCATCACCATGCCCAGCGTCATGGGAAAACTGGGGCCGCTTGGTCGGATCCTGGGACCCCGTGGGCTGATGCCCAACCCCAAGACTGGTACCGTGACCATGGATGTGGCCAAGGCGGTAGCGGATGTTAAGGCAGGTAAGATCGATTTCAGGGTAGATAAAACCGGTATCGTACATGCAGCCATCGGGAAGGTATCCTTCCCGGCTGACAAGATCGCCGGAAATGCCAAGGAACTGATCGACACCCTGGTGAAGATGAAACCGGCGGCTGCCAAGGGCGTGTACATGAAGAGTATCTACATGTCCAGCACCATGAGTCCGAGTGTTCAACTAGATCCCAAAGCGGTCTAATTAAAAACAGGGAAAATGACCAGAGAAGAAAAAGCAGCGGTAATTGAGGACCTGAAGTCCCAGCTCGCAGATAACCCCACGATCTATCTGACGGATATTTCCGGGTTGGACGCGGGATCGACTTCCGCCCTCCGCCGGGCTTGCTTTAAAGCAAACGTCAAGCTTGCAGTAGTAAAAAACACGCTGCTGTCCAAGGCTATGGAGGCTTCCGAGCGGGAGTTCGGGGAATTGCCCGAAGTGCTGAAAGGGAATACCTCCCTTATGTTCTCCGAAACCGGTAACGCACCCGCCAAACTGATCAAGAACTTCCGCAAGAAGTCTGATCGGCCTTTGCTGAAAGGTGCCTTTATCGAGGAGGCAATCTACATCGGGGACGATAAACTCGACGCCCTGGTGAGCATCAAATCCAAGGAAGAGGTAATCGGGGATATCATCGGTCTGTTGCAGTCCCCTGCCAAGAATGTTATTTCCGGCCTGAAATCCGGAGGCGGCAAACTGGCGGGAATCCTCAAGACCCTTTCCGAAAAATAATTGTGTACGCACTAAAACCTAAGTATAAATTTTAATCCGATTTTTAAAACGATAGAAAAATGGCAGATTTAAAAGAATTCGCAGAACAGCTGGTCAACCTTACCGTAAAGGAGGTAAACGAGTTGGCTGATATCCTGAAGGAAGAGTATGGCATCGAGCCAGCCGCTGCTGCTGTAGCCGTTGCCGGAGGCGCTGCCGCCGGAGGTGAGGCTGAAGCTGCAGAGGAGCAAACTGAATTTGATGTTGTTCTTACAGCTCCGGGAGGTTCCAAACTGGCCGTGGTAAAACTGGTTAAGGAACTGACAGGACTTGGCCTGAAAGACGCCAAAGAAATCGTCGATAGCGCTCCTAAAGCCGTTAAGGAAGGAGTTTCTAAAGATGAAGCTGAAGGAATCAAAAAATCATTGGAAGAAGCAGGAGCAGAAGTTGAGCTTAAATAATTGCTTTAACCATACGGTTTAGGTTTAGGTCTTTCTGCCTTCGGGCGGCTAGACCTAAACCCTTTTTTACTATGTATATAAAGGTATATACAGCCCACCCAGTATTCACGATCTAAATTTTTGTCCATAGATGTTCACACCACAGACTGAAAGAATAAGCTTTGCCACCGCTAAGAACACACCGGAATACCCGGATTTCTTGGACATTCAGATTAAATCCTTTCAAGACTTTTTCCAGCTTGAAACCAAATCTGACGAAAGGGAGAACGAAGGTTTGTACAAGACCTTCATGGAAAACTTTCCCATCACCGATACGCGGAACCAGTTTGTACTGGAGTTCCTGGACTACTTCATAGACCCGCCGCGATACAGCATACAGGAATGTATTGAACGGGGGCTTACGTACAGCGTACCCCTCAAAGCGCGGCTGAAACTCTACTGTACCGATCCGGAACACGAAGATTTTGAGACCATCGTACAGGATGTCTACCTGGGGACGATTCCCTACATGACGCCCAGTGGTACGTTCGTGATCAACGGGGCGGAGCGTGTGGTGGTTTCACAGCTGCACCGGTCTCCCGGAGTATTCTTCGGCCAGTCTTTCCACGCCAACGGAACCAAACTCTACTCCGCACGGGTGATCCCGTTCAAAGGTTCCTGGATCGAATTTGCCACGGATATCAACAGCGTGATGTACGCCTACATCGACCGGAAGAAAAAATTACCGGTTACCACCTTATTCCGGGCCATCGGATTTGAAAGGGACAAAGATATCCTTGAGATCTTCGATTTGTCCGAAGAGATCAAGGTTACCAAAACGGGTCTTAAAAAAGTACTCGGCAGGAAACTCGCCGCACGTGTGCTGAAAACCTGGCACGAGGATTTTGTGGATGAGGACACGGGCGAGGTGGTCTCCATCGAAAGGAATGAGATCGTACTGGACCGGGATACTGTCCTGGAAAAGGATCATATCGACATGATCCTGGAGACGGATGTAAAGACTATCCTGCTTCACTAGGAATACAATGCCCAGAGCGATTACGCCATCATTTACAACACCCTTCAGAAAGACCCGACCAACTCGGAGAAAGAAGCGGTGGAACACATCTACAGGCAGCTCAGGAATGCTGAACCGCCGGATGAGGAAACGGCGAGGGGCATCATCGACAAGCTTTTCTTTTCGGACCAGCGCTACAACCTCGGGGAGGTGGGCCGCTACCGGATGAACAAAAAACTGGGGCTGGATATCGGCATGGACAAGCAGGTGCTGACCAAGGACGATATCATCACCATTATCAAATACCTGATCGAGCTGATCAATTCCAAGGCTGAGATCGACGATATCGACCACCTTTCCAACCGGAGGGTACGTACCGTCGGGGAGCAGCTTTCCTCTCAGTTTGGGGTTGGGTTGGCCCGTATGGCCCGAACCATCCGCGAGCGGATGAACGTTCGGGACAACGAGGTATTCACCCCTATTGACCTGATCAACGCCAAGACGCTGTCTTCGGTCATAAACTCCTTTTTCGGGACCAACCAGCTGTCCCAGTTTATGGACCAGACCAACCCGCTGGCGGAAATCACCCACAAACGGCGGTTATCCGCCCTTGGGCCGGGAGGTCTCTCCAGGGAGCGTGCCGGGTTCGAGGTCCGGGACGTTCACTACACCCACTATGGAAGGCTCTGTCCGATCGAGACCCCTGAAGGTCCTAATATCGGGCTGATCTCCTCCCTTTCCGTGTATGCGAAGGTCAACCAGATGGGCTTCCTCGAAACGCCGTACCGTACCGTGACGGAAGGCAAGGTGGATACGGATAACTATACCTTCCTCAGTGCAGAGGAAGAAGAAGGGAAGAAGATCGCCCAGGCAAACATCCCGCTGAAAAAGAACGGGGCCATCGATTCGGAAAAAGTGATCGCCCGTATGGAGGCGGATTACCCGGTGGTAGATCCCAAAGAGGTCAACTACACCGATGTGGCACCTAACCAGATTGCCTCGATTTCCGCTTCCCTGATTCCCTTCCTGGAACACGATGATGCGAACCGTGCCCTTATGGGCTCCAACATGATGCGTCAGGCCGTACCGCTGCTCAAGCCTCAATCCCCAATTGTGGGAACCGGACTGGAGCGGCAGGTTGCCACGGATTCCCGGGTGCTGATAAATGCTGAAGGAGACGGCGTCGTGGAAGCCGTGGATTCCCAGAAGATTATCATCAAATACAAGCGCACCGACGAGGAACGCCTGGTGAGCTTCCCTTGGACGTAACCTGAAGGTGGCCTTTATGCCCTGGAAGGGTTATAACTTTGAGGATGCGATCGTAATCTCTGAAAAAGTGGTGCGGGAGGATATCTTTACCTCCATCCATATCGATGAATACGCCCTCGAAGTGCGGGACACCAAACTCGGGGCCGAGGAACTCACCAACGATATCCCGAACGTTTCCGAGGAGGCTACCAAGGACCTGGACGAATACGGAATGATCCGTATCGGGGCCGAAGTAAAGCCGGGAGACATCCTGATCGGGAAGATCACGCCAAAGGGAGAATCGGATCCGACCCCGGAGGAAAAACTCCTCAGGGCCATCTTCGGCGACAAGGCCGGGGACGTGAAGGATGCCTCCCTGAAGGCACCCCCCTCCCTCAAAGGGGTGGTCATCGACAAGAAGCTCTTCTCCCGTTCCATCAAGGACAAGAGAAAGCGGAATGAGGACAAGGAAGCCATCGCCAAACTGGAGATGGAATACGAGGTTAAATTCCAGCAGCTCAAAGACGTCCTGGTTGAGAAACTCTTCCAGCTCGTCAGCGGTAAAACCTCGCAGGGCGTCCTGAACGACCTCGGAGAGGAAGTATTGCCGAAGGGGAAGAAATACACCCTGAAGATGCTGAACGCCGTGGACGATTTCGCCCACCTGGTAGGCGGCAGCTGGACTACCGACAAGAACACCAATGCGTTGGTGGCAGACCTGCTCCACAATTACAAGATCAAACTGAACGACCTGCAGGGGAACCTACGCAGGGACAAGTTCACCATTTCCGTGGGGGATGAACTGCCTGCCGGCATCATGAAACTGGCCAAGGTGTATATCGCCAAGAAGCGCAAGTTGAAAGTCGGGGACAAGATGGCCGGACGCCACGGTAACAAAGGGATCGTCGCCCGGATCGTACGGCAGGAGGATATGCCTTTCCTCGAGGACGGCACCCCTGTGGACATCGAGCTCAACCCGCTCGGGGTTCCCTCGCGGATGAACATTGGTCAGATCTACGAGACGGTACTCGGATGGGCCGGGCAGAAACTCGGCAAGAAATTTTCGACGCCGATCTTCGACGGGGCCACCCTGGACGAGATCAACGAGCTTACGGACGAGGCGGGTATACCGAGGTTTGGACATACCTACCTCTATGACGGAGGCACCGGGG
>JARRQA010000026.1:6881-21962 GCA_037382325.1 Robiginitalea sp. | reverse complement strand
TCCGTCACGATATCCGCATTGGGATCCTGGTACCCGCTCTCATAGGAGACTCCCAGGTTCAGCACATCACTGTCACTGCTGAGCGCCTTTGAGAAAAGGCTGGAAGCCGTCTGGTAGAGGTTTCCGGCAACCGCCTGTTGGTTCAGACCGGTACGGTCGTTAACAAACGTCCCCTGGGCCAGCAGGAACAAGGCGTTTCGCTCTTCTACCGTGGGGTCCTGAAGCCGGTATTCCAGTTCTGATTTGACAATCGAACTCGTACCCGGAAACTGAATATCAAAGGCCACTGTGGGTTGTTCGAGCTCATCGGTAAGGCGCACCACGACCTCGGTGGGAATCCTCCGGGTATACCCGGTGTTGTCCAGAAGCGGAGCCGGGTTGGCGTTCAGCTCGTATACCGCCTCCATGTTGAGGATCGCTTCAAGGGGGTCCCCATCCCAGTTGATCGTCCCCCCGGGTCGGACCAGGAAGGTCTTGTCGATGATCCCCCCGTATTTCAGCCGGTATTGCCCTGTGACCACCACAAAGTCACCCCACATGTTGAATTTTCCATTCGTGTTGATTTCCATGAAAATGATTCCCTCCCCGGTGCCTTTCAGGGAACTTCCGGTGCGCTGATCCACCACAATTTCTACCTCGGCGTCCGGGGTGACGATCAGGTCAAATTTAAGCTCAAGGCCTTCGTATTCCCTCAGGGTACGACCGGCCTCAACAATCTGCCGCTGGTCTTTCTCCATGAAATTGATAAAAGAGTAATCCCCCACGCTGGCCACATCGCTTATAGGGATCTTCAGGGTGGTACCCCTGGCAGAAGCTCCGTCAAATTCGATATTCAGCGCCTGTGCCGGTCCGTAAATCCTTCCCGTACCGCTCACAAAAGCAGTCCCGTAATACAGGGCGTCTTCGTCAAATTCCGTATTGAGGATAAGAAAACGCTCGTCCCGGGTGGCCACATCCAGATCCAGGGTCCAGTCCCTGAATTCTGAATGACTGATGGTGCCCCTCAGGGAAGCCCGGGTAGCCTCTTTCGTATCGGTCAGGCCGATATCGAGGAACTCGAAGGTCTGGTTAAAGAGTCGTACCTGTGCTTCCGGATTCAGGTCGTAGTTTACATTCAGGTATGGGATGCCCAGGCCTGCATTGTTCAGGGTAAGGGTGCCGTCCATTTCCGGATTCCGCAAATCCCCCCGTATTCGGGCCGTTCCGTTCACTTCGCCCCGAATATCAGATAAAATATCCTCCGCCAGGGGATTGAAAGGCGTCAGGGGAAAATCCCCGAAGTCAACCGTAAAATCTGCCGTGGGAAATTCCGACTGGTTCAGCACCGTGCCCATCAGGCTGAATTTCTCCTGCTGCCCATCCGTAATCCTGGTATTCACCGAAAATTCCGTAAGGTCCCGGTTTCCGACAATCCCGATATCCAATTTTCCAAGGACGGCCTGGTTCATTCCAAATTCGGCGATCTCCAGGTTCCCTATGGGTAGGTAAACTTCATCCTGCTGCAATACATTCAAAACCCCCCAGGTCCTTGTAGGTGGAATCCGCAAGTTGCCCCTTGAGCATGATCTCCTCACGTCCTTCATTATTCATGACAATCTCCTCGATTTGGATACTGTCCAGGCCCGGACTTACAATTACTTTGTTCCGGCTGTTTCCATCCTTATTCAGAACCCAGGTATTCCCTTTAAAGCTTACGTCTGACCGTTTCAGGCCGATTACGGACTTGTTATTTTCATCAAAGGTATGGTAGAAGTTCAGGTTGTATCGGTCATTATACTCGCTACCCCCCTTGAATTCCGTCCGGAAAAAGAGCGTATCGGCAAGGGTGGTATTGATCAGTTCAAAATCTTTCAGATTGTAGTAGACGGTGGATACGTCCTTGACCGAAACATACGTGTTGAAAAGGGGGTTTTTGTTGTCAATCCGGATGTCGATCGTATCGAGTTCATTTCCGTAGGCCGCGATACCCGGCGATTTGAAATTCAGCTTGAAGTCCTCTTTATCGGCCACGATATCTCCTCTGATAAACGTATTGGCGCCAAAAGAGACTTCCGGGAAAAAGACCTCCACAATTTTATTGTAGATCTTGAAGTTGAAGTTAAGCTTTTGTCCGGGCGTTATTTCCTCCGGCTGGTAATTGGTAAAAATACTTCCAACGGAATTCTTAAAGAGCCTTCCGAGTTCCCCAACCCTGAATCGTCCCTTCATGTATCCGGTGATAATATCCGGAGAATTGATCTCGATGGTGCGAAGGGAATCCGAACCGAAACTGGAACTCACTTTGAAATCCTCGAAATAATAGGTGTTGTTGGGGTTCTGATAACTCGTCTTGCTAAACCGGATATCCCCGCTCATATCGTCGAGGGTATTCCCGGTGATATCCATGTTCAGATCCCCTTTGAAAACGGAGATGGAGTCCTTTATGAAATTCAGCCTGAACAAGTTGGCGTTTTCCACGGAAGCGGCAAAATTGAAGGTGTTCACATCGCTGCCAAAATCCGCAAGACCCGAGAAGGTGAAACGGAAATTCGGATCATTGCTGTTGAGGGACCCGTCGAAGAGCTGCTCTTTCAGAATTCCCGAAACAGCGATATCTGAATAGTCATACCCGTTAAAGGTGAGGGAATAGACCTGTCCGATCACCTCGGTATTCAGTTTTTCAGTGGTAAAACCCTGCCCCTCCACATTCACATCAAGGGTAGCCTTTCCGAGGGAGTTATTGCCGGTAAACCCCCCCAGGTCAAAATCGATCAGGGATACAAAGCCGGTATAGCTGGCGTTCTCGATATCGTCAATTTCGGTCAATTGCAGGTCTGCATAGCTGCTGCCAAGGCCGCTCTGAATATTGATCTGGGTATTGACGGAGGTCTCGGTAATCTCAGCCGGGCCTCTGATGGTAAACTGACCCATCCGCGTCAGGAATTCCGGCAGTGAATTTCCAAGCAAACGGGGCATCAACCCCCTGAGCTGATAATAGCTCGTGGTGATATCCCGGATCTGCGCCTGCATGCTGAAAGGGGCCTGGGAATCAAAGAGATTTTGAAAATCAAAATTCCCCCGTATACCGGTATTATCGGAAACCAACAAGAGATTCCGGACCTGCAGGTTGTTCAGGGTTCCGCTCGCCTCGGTAGAAAATAGCGCCTCCCGTCCCTTTCCGAACCCATCGTAAAACTGGTTTATTTCATCCAGGGAAATGGTGGATTCTTCAAACCTGGCGGTTACCCGTACCTTATCGGTGAATTCTGCCAGGTCTTCGCGGTTGTAGTCAAACCTAAGGCTGCCCTTCAGCTCCGATTCCGGGGTGCTGATGTAGAGGGAATCAAAATTCATCTGGTCCCGCCGGTAGGTGAAATCCGTAGCCAGCTTTTGAATATTGACATTCCTGGAGGTCTGTAACCTCAGATCCTCAATTCGGGTTCGCACCTCCGGGCCGAGGATCGTAAAATCATCCGCTTCGACTTCCAGTCTCCTGAAATTGAGGATCTCTGGATTCTCCAGGTTTTCATCGCTGAGGGAAAAGCGGCTGTTGTAGAGTTCCAAACCATCGGCAAAGAAATAAAAAGGGGGCGTCCCGGGGTCACGTGGCTTGCCATCATCCAGCTTGTCTATGAAGATGCCGAGATTGGTATCCGGAGCATCTTTATAGGTCTTCATATTCAGATAGAGCCCGTCAACCTCGATATCCCCAAATTCAAGTTTTCCCCCGGCCAGGTCCCTGAGGCTCAGGATGGAGGTATTGAGTTCCCGGATATAGGCAAGGGTGTCCTGCTGGTAATCCTCTATGTAGACATCTTTCAATGCCGTATTCCAGCTGATCAGAGAGATGCGCAGCCGGTCTATTTGGATGTTCGTGCCAAAATCCCTGTTGATCCGCTCGGTGGCATACCGGGCAAGGCGTGTCTGCACGGCTGGCAGGGAAAGCACCACGGTCCCGAGCACACAAATCACGAGAATGACCAGCAATACCCGAACAACTATTTTACGGAATTTTCTGATAGGGTGTATTTTTTACCTTTGTACAACCAAATTCTGTTCCAGATTTCCCTTTGAAAGCCAAAGACGTTTACATACTCGCCATCGAATCCTCCTGTGATGACACTTCTGCAGCGGTTTTGCACAATCGCCGCGCCCTGAGCAATATCGTCGCCACACAGCATATTCATGAGGCTTACGGGGGGGTTGTCCCTGAATTGGCATCCCGTGCCCACCAAAAGAATATCGTACCCCTGGTGCATCAGGCCCTGGCCAAAGCAAATATCGACAAAAAACAGCTATCGGCCATAGCATTTACTAGAGGTCCGGGACTTTTAGGTTCTCTGCTTGTGGGAACTTCTTTTGCCAAATCCCTTTCCCTGGCCCTGGGGATCCCGCTAATTGAAGTAAACCATATGGAGGCGCATATTCTGTCGCATTTCATCGAGAACCCCGGTAACACTCCCCCACCCTTTCCCTTTCTGGCCATGACCATTAGTGGTGGGCACACGCAGATCGTACGCGTTCGGGATTACTTCGAGATGGAAGTTTTGGGGGAAACCCTGGACGATGCCGTAGGGGAAGCCTTTGACAAGAGCGCCAAACTGCTGGGGATGCCTTATCCCGGGGGTCCGTTGATCGACCAGTATGCCCGTCGCGGGGATCCGGACAAATACCCCTTTCCCATTCCAAAGGTAGCCGGATTAAATTTTAGCTTCAGCGGGTTAAAAACCAGCATTTTATACTTCCTGCAGCGGGAAACAAAGAAGGATCCCGGATTTGTAGAAAGGGAACGGGACCATATTTGCGCATCCATCCAAAAGACAATAGTGGAAATCCTGATGCGAAAACTCCGTATAGCGGTAGGGGAAACCGGGATACGGCACATCGCAATTGCTGGTGGGGTAGCTGCCAATTCAGGGATCCGACAGGCCCTGGCCCGAGCGGAGAAAGAAGACGGTTGGAGCACCTACATCCCCCCTTTCGAGTACTGCACTGACAATGCCGGCATGATAGGAATTGTAGGATATTTAAAGTATCTTGACGGTCAGTTTACCGATTTGCGGACCCCTGCCCGGGCACGTTACCACATCGGCGGTTAAAGCTACTCCCGGAAGCGGTAATGAATTTCACAGGAATGCCTTATAACCAGCAACTTGAGATACAACTAAATGAGGTTTGGCTAAACGAATTCCCTGAAGCCCAAAAGGAGGTGGAAGTCAAAAAGATGTTCGGAGGCCTCGTCTACCTGTACCGTGGAAAAATGACTGTCGGAATCGTCGGGGATGATTTGATGGCTCGCGTACCCAAAGAGAAAATGCAGCAAGTTCTCGGGGAGGATTCGGTGCGGCCAATGGAATTTACGGGCCGTCCCCTGAAAGAATTTGTCTTCGTGGAGGCATCGGGTTTTTCAGGTCCCGGTGGGTTGGTCCGTTGGATAACACTTGGACTGGACCACGCCAGAATACAGTTATCAAAAAAATAGATTCCAGAGCGGAAAATGAACTATTTCTACCATCCCACACTGGATACCAGTGTAACCCAGTTCTCCTTCCTCCCGGAAGAAAGCCGGCACATCGTCAAAGTACTCCGTAAAAAGGAGGGGGACACCTTAAAAATCACCAATGGGAAGGGGTATTTATTTACGGCAAAAATAACCACCGCTGATCCCAAGCGTTGTACCGGACAGGTCCTGGATTCCAGGAAGTCTATCCCTCCCAGGTCTGAATTGCACCTTGCAGTGGCCCCAACCAAGAAGCTCGATCGTTTTCAGTGGTTCCTGGAGAAGGCTACTGAAATAGGTGTTACGGAGGTGACCCCAATCCTGTGTCAGCGCTCCGAGCGCAAAAAACTATCCACAGACCGCCTGAAACGCGTCATTCAGGAAGCCATGAAACAGAGCCTGAGGACATATCTCCCGCGTTTGAATGAACCGGTGGCTTACGAGGACTTCCTTCAACAGGTTCGTGCTGACCTTCGTTTTATCGCACACTGTGAAAAAGACGAAAAAATGGACCTCAAACGCAGGGTGGCAGCAGACAAGGATGTCGTAATCCTCATTGGCCCCGAGGGAGATTTTACCCGACCGGAGATCGACGCGGCCTACGGTCGCGGATTTCTGCCCGTTTCCCTGGGGGAAAGCCGTCTGAGGACAGAAACAGCCGCCCTGGTAGCCTGTGTCACGGTAAACCTTATAAACAGCGGTTAATTTTAAAAACCATGGAGCCAACGAATTTCATCAGGAGCAAACAGCCGATTCGACTTCTTTTGCTACTCATAATGGCAGGTACATTTTCAGCGGGTGCCCAGAAGGTAGGCCTTCTCAAATACAACGGAGGCGGGGACTGGTATGCGAATCCCACCGCCCTTCCAAACCTGATCCGTTTCAGCAATAGCGAAATCGGAACTGCTCTGGACCCCCAACCGGAAACCGTGGTGGCGGGAAGCTCCGAAATTTACCAGTATCCCTTCCTGCACATGACCGGACACGGCAATGTGGTGTTTTCCGAAGCCGAGGCCGAGAACCTGAGGACCTATTTGCTGGGGGGAGGCTTTCTGCATATCGACGATAATTACGGGATGGCACCCTATCTGCTGGAGCAACTTCCCAAAATATTTCCCGATTTGGAGCTACGCGAACTCGGGTCTGAACATCCTGTTTTCAAACAGCCCTACACATTCCCGGACGGACTGCCGAAAATCCACGAACACGACGGGAAAAGGCCTCAGGCCCTGGGCTACTTCTCCAAAGGAAGGCTGATGCTGCTGTTCACTTTTGAATCGGACCTGGGGGATGGCTGGGAAGACCCTGCGGTTCACAACGACCCGGAAGAAGTTCGCGAAAAAGCACTTAAAATGGGTGCCAATATCTTATATTACGCCTTCAACAACTGATATTTCATGAGCTCAAAGACCATAGCAAATGGCATCCTCAGAGCCGTATTTATCCTGGCGGGGATCGTGATACTTGGGTATTTCCTCTATATGGTCCGTTCCGTCATAGGTTATATCATCATTGCTGCCGTGGTGGCGCTGATCGGCAGGCCGGTTGTGATTTTTCTGAGGAAGCGTCTGAAGTTTCGAAATACCCTGGCAGTTATTACGGTCATGGTCCTTTTTGTAGGAATTCTCTTCGGGGTGATCTCCCTTTTCATTCCCCTGATTGCGGAGCAAGGAGACAACCTCTCCCTTCTTGACATTCAGGCCTTTGAGAAAAAACTGGAACTTTTATATCAGGAGGCCAGCGAATTTTTTGGTCGTTCCTTTCCACCTTTGGAAGAAGTAATCGTCAGTAAAGACTGGAGCCTGCTAAAGGGTATGGAAATGGGCTTTATACCACAATTCCTGAACAGCGTAATGGGGGTGCTGAGTACCCTGAGTATCGGCCTTTTTTCTGTTCTTTTTATTTCATTCTTTTTCCTTAAGGACAGCAAACTCCTGCAGAACAGCATTCTGGTCCTGGTCCCTGAAAAACAGGAACAGGGCATTATCAACTCAATGAACAAAATCAAAGAGTTGTTGTCCAGGTATTTCGTGGGGCTGCTGGCGCAGTTGTCGATCCTCTTTGTAATTTATACCGCCACCCTCCTGTTGGTCGGTATAGAGAATGCCCTGGTGATCGCCTTCTTATGTGCCCTTTTCAACCTGATCCCCTACCTGGGGCCGATAATAGCAGCGGTAATTATGATCCTGCTCACCATGACCAGCAACCTGGGCTCTGACTTCAGTACCGTCATCCTGCCGGATGTAGGTTGGGTGTTGCTTGGGGTGATGATCGGGCAACTGATCGACAACTTTTTTTCCCAACCACTGATTTTTTCCAGTAGTGTACGCTCGCATCCCCTTGAGATTTTCCTGGTCATCCTTATTGCCGGACTGCTTTTTGGCGTGGTCGGAATGATCCTCGCAATACCCGGTTATACGGTGCTAAAGGTTATATTGAAGGAATTCCTGACGGATAACAAAATCGTCCAACGCCTCACAAAAAACCTATAGCACTACATTGAATAAGGAAATACTAAGTGTTGAGGTTCAAGATTTTATAGAAAAAAATCTTAAGGCCGATATCGCGGTAATCTCCCTTTCAAAAAGCCCGTTTCAAAAGGTATCCTCTCAGGAACTGGCCACCCAGATAAAGGGGCGCAGAACCGCTGCCGAAAAACTGCCCCTCTGGTCGGAAACCCCCGGCATATACTACCCGCCATCGCTGAACATGGAACAGGCTTCCTCCCAGCCCCTGGCCCGATATAAAGCCGGGCTGATCCGGGGGGAACTTCTGGTCGATCTGACGGGAGGATTCGGGGTGGATTCCTATTTTTTCAGCAAACGGTTCAAAGAAGTATCCTATTGCGAGCGGGATGCCTCCCTGGCCGCTGTTGCAGCCCATAATTTCGGACGACTCGGAGCCCGTAATATTAGTGTACACGTGGGCAATGGACCGGATATTCTGGAGGAAATTGCATCGGAACGGAAACGTGTGGACTGGATCTATCTGGACCCTTCCAGGCGCGGACGGGGAGGAAATCGTGTGTTCCGCCTTGCGGAATACGACCCCCCTGTCGCGGAGCTCCTGACGCAATTGTTCCTGAGCGGGCATAACGTACTCCTTAAGACGGCCCCCATGCTGGACCTTACGGAGGGCCTAAAACAGCTGGAAAATGTACGCGAAGTACATGTAGCAGGGATTCAAAACGAAGTGAAGGAGCTGCTCTGGTGGCTTGAAAAAGACTGGACGGAGCCTCCGGAGCTGGTAGCTGTGGACCTGAACCATCCATCTGACCCCCTCCGGTTTACCGGGGCTGAGGAATCCGCTTCAGATCCTTCTTTCCGGATGCCCATGAAATACCTGTATGAGCCCAATGCCAGCATGCTGAAAGCCGGGGCGTTCAAAACAGCTGCCCTCCGCTACGACCTTTTCAAACTGCATCCCAGCACACACCTGTATACCTCGGACTCCCTGGTCCCCTTCCCGGGAAGGCGTTTTGAAATAGAGAACCTAATGCCCTACAAACCGGGAAGGCTCCCTTACCGGCAAGCCAATGTCAGCAGCCGGAATTTCCCGGAATCCGTGGCTACCATCCGAAAGCGCAACCGAATCAGGGACGGGGGTAAAACCTACCTGTTTTTTGTCCGCTGTAAGGATGATTCCCTTGGTGTCCTGGAGACATACCCCGTCTAGGGGCTATTGGGAATCCTCAAAACAGGGCCATCTGAAGTCTGCCACAGGGTCGGCAGTGGCCGCTTTCAGGTTGTAGTGCCACCATTCGGTGCGCACGGATTGGAAGCCGTATTTTTCCATGGTCTCCTTCAGCAGCCTCCGGTTCTCGAGAACATTTTCGGGAAGGTCGCCATTATCATGGTACGCCCGCTTGCCGAAGTAATCGAAATCAGTTCCCATATCCAGGGGGGTACCTGTCAGGGTCTCCAGGGTAATATCCACGGCCCCACCCCGGTTGTGTACAGACCCCCTCATTGGGTTGGCTACATACTGTGGGTTGGGTACAATCTCCCACATTTTAAACTGTACCGAATTGGGCCGGTAACAATCAAAAAACCGAATCCGGGTACCCTTTTCCATAAATTCCCGGTTTGCTGCAATCAGTGCCCTGGCGGTCTTTACGCGGGTATAGCATTTCGGGCAGTCATAAACGGCCTCCTTCATAAAATTGTCCTCAGTGGCATACCTGAGATCGTAAGAAAAATCAGGGCTGTAATCAGACAGGCGGACAAAAGCGGTATCCGGAAGGGATTTGAGTTCCGGGGCTTGGCGTTTATGAGGGGTTTGAGTCTCGCTGGTATTTCGAGGGGCCTTCTCCATAGGGGATGCCTCCAGGTGGCCCGCCTCCCTGAATTCCCGGCATCCTGCATCCCCTAATAGTACCAGTAATAGAATGGAGGTGAATCGTAAGAAATTCGGCATTGCCTGCGGCCTTTACCGGCTCAAGGTACGGATTTGGTCAGACCTCTTCAAAAATGGGAAAAGTACCTATCTTTATTACCAAAGCCCAGGTTATGGTACGCATGTTCTTTTTGCTGAGTGTTTTCTGTTTGCCTTTCCTCCTTCGGGGCCAGGAACCCTGGATGCTCGATTTCGAAAAACCAGCGGAGAACCCCATCCTGCAGGCCGATCCTTCCTATCAGTTCTACTGCCCGGTCCGCAGGGACAGCGTCCGCTGGCAAAGGGCCGATGTATTCAATCCTGCCGCTGTTGTACGGAATGATACGGTATTCCTGTTCTTCCGGGCAGAAGACAACCCGAAAGCCCATCTGGGCGGGCGCACCTCCCGGATCGGACTGGCCTGGAGTACGGATGGGATCCATTTTCAAAGGTACCCGCAGCCAGTACTGTATCCGCAAAGGGATGCTTTCCAGAAATGGGAATATCCCGGAGGGGTGGAGGACCCCCGTGTCGTCGAACTCGAGGATGGTTCCTACCTGATGCTCTACACGAGCTGGAACCAGGAAACCGCAAGACTGTCGAGTGCCACCTCAACAGATTTGATCCACTGGAAAAAGCACGGCCCGGTATTCGAAACGGCCCACAACGGCGCCTTTCTGAACCGCTGGAGCAAATCCGGTTCCGTGGTCACCGAGTTTAGGGACGGTCGCCTGATCGCCAAAAAGATCGGAGGGAATTACCTGATGTACTGGGGGGAACTCTTTGTTAATCCCGCTACGTCCCGGGACGGGAAGGACTGGACCCCCAAACTAAGTCCCGAGGGCAACCTGCTGGAGGTCTTCCGCCCGAGCCGCGAGGACTTTGACAGCCATTTGGTGGAACCGGGCCCGCCTGCGCTATATACCTCAGAAGGCATCCTGCTCATTTACAATGGCAAAAACCTCAGCGGTGAAGGGGCCGGCAAAACCACCCCGGAAGGAACGTATTGCGGAGGACAGGTACTCTTTGATACCCGGCATCCCGAAAAAGTCCTGAAACGTCTTGAAAAACCCTTTATATGTCCCACTCTGCCCCATGAGGTCAGCGGACAGTACAAGGCGGGGACCACCTTTACAGAAGGTCTGGTCTATTACAAAGGGCAATGGTTTTTGTATTACGGCACCGCGGATTCCATGGTAGGGGTGGCAGTGCGACGGGGGGCTCCCTGACCGCAGGAAAAAAAGCCTGGCCCTCTCAGGTCAATAGGTTACCGTCTTCGTCCCATTCGGCTATTATCCCCCTCCTGCTCTGATCCACGCATTTGGCGAGCCATTCAGGCTCATAGGCCAGACCGTGCTTATCCAGTACTTCCTGAGGGACCCCGTCCCAAACGTTCGGCATGTTCCCCTTATAACCCAAGTCTTCAATTCCGATTTTCGAGGTATAATAGCCGCAAACCGTCAGGTTCCGCACCAGGTTGAAGAACTGAATTTCCAGGGGATGCTCGTCCATGGGGATTTCAGCGTCATACCAGGCAATGGTATCGAGGAGTTCCTTCTGCTGAGCCTCCTCTGCCCCTTTAAACTCCACGCCATAGGCGGTATTGGAGTTGTGGTCCAGCCACATCAGCCCGCCCCTGAGGGTGGTCTGAAGTTCCGGGATGTCCTTTGCCATGAATTCTATAAACTCGGGAACCCCGGCCTCCACAGCACCTCCGGCGGTCTCAGTGGGTGGAAGGATCAAATTCGAAAGCACCGATACCGTTTCCAGTTCGTGGGGGTTTAAAAAATCCTTCTCCTGCAGTTTTTGGATCTGCTCGGTCTCTTCCCGGGTCCGTCCATAGCCAAAACCGGCCTCCGGGGTTAGTTGCGCACCTGCCTCAGCTGCCTCTTTGGGCGTACACCCATGTACGGCAAGGCCACCTGCCACCGTTCCCAGGAAAATGGATTTTAAACTTGCTCTGCGGTCCATATCAGATATTTTGTTGTTTTAATTGATCCACAAGATACTCGGAAGCCCTCCAGGCGAGTGCCAGGATAGTCCAGGTACAGTTCTTATCCGCCTGGGAAACAAAGGGACCGGCATCCGTGATAAAGACATTGCCGGCTTCATGGAGTTGCTGGTACCGGTTGGTAACAGAGGTTTTAGGGTCGTCTCCCATCCGGGTGGTCCCCACCTCATGAATGATCCGTCCCGGGGTTTCCAGGCCGTAATCCCGTTCCGCAGGAGGGGTTTCCCCGAGGGGTTCCCCTCCCATATTATGAATGATCTCCTCAAAGGTGGCCTGCATGTGACGGGCCTGTTTCCGTTCGTAATCCGACCATTTATAATGGAAACGCAATACAGGAATCCCGAATTCATCCACCTTCGTGGGGTCAATCTCACAGTAATTGTCCTTACGGGCAATGGACTCGCCCCGACCGCCGAAGCCCATGACGGACCCGTAGTATTTCTTGACATCCTTTCGGAGCTGGTCTCCATAGCCCCCTGTTTTAAGGCCGAAGAATTTGTTGAATTCATTGGGGTTGAAGCCGAAACCGTAGTTCGGCATTCCCATACCACCCCAAACTTCGATATGGTAGCCCCTGGGGAAGTCGAGGGACTTGTTGTCGAGCCACCAGGGGGAATAGACATGCATGCCCCCTACCCCATCCTCATTGTAAATCTCCCGGTTCATCAGGGCCGGGATAAAGGCAGCCCGGCTGCTTCCCGTGGAGTCGTGCAGGTATTTCCCGACCAGGTCGCTTCCATTTCCCAGGCCATTCGGGTGTTGGGGACTTTTGGAATTGAGCAGGATCCGCGCCGTACTGCAGGCTGAGGCCGCCAGTACCACTACTTTTCCTTTCAGCTGGTATTCCTTCCGGTCTTCCCGGTTGATGTAGGACACCCCTGTGGCCCTGCCTTCTCCGTCTGTAGTAACTTCCCTGACCATGGAATTCACGTAAAGGTCTACCTGGCCCCTTCCCTTCAGGGCCGGGAATATCAGGCAGGTCCCGGCAGAGAAATCTGCATAGACCCTGCAGGCACGGTTGCACTGGCCGCAATAAAAACACACCCCGCGATCCGTGTTGATCTTCTTGGTGAGCATGGACATGCGGGAGGGGATCACCGGAACCCCCGCTTTTCGCGCCCCTTTGATGTAATACAGTTCGTGCAGGCGCGGCTTGGGAGGCGGGAGAAAGAATCCGTCGGGCTCGTTGGGGAGGTTTTCCTTACTGCCGAAAAGCCCGATCAATTTGTCGACCTTGTCATAATAGGGTTTGACATCCTCGTAGCCGATGGGCCAGTTCTCCCCCAGGCCGTCCACATCCTTATGCTTGAAATCCCTGGGGCCAAATCTCAGGGAAATCCTGCCCCAGTGGTTGGTGCGCCCCCCGAGCATCTGGGAACGGAACCAGTCGAATTTGGTGCCGTCCTTGTGCGTGTAGGGCTGGCCCTCTATCTCCCAACCGCCATAAGCAGCATCAAAATCCCCGAAGGGCCGTACCGTGGCCGCCCCTCTCCTGGGGGACTCATAGGGCCATTTCAACTGGGTCTGGTACTCGGGAAGCATCGGATCAAAGTAAGGACCGGCTTCCACCACGGCAACCTTGAGACCCGCATCGGACAATATCTTGGTCGCCATTCCGCCCCCGGCGCCGGAGCCCACGATTACCACATCGTAAACGGTGGGTTGTTCTTTGATTTGCATGGAATCTTCTTAAGTTCCCTAAAGATACAAGGCCGGCTTAAAAAGCCGGAAAAATTCCATTAATACTTATAAACACCTTATCGGGGAAATGAAAGAGGAAAAGGAACCAGGGCCTTCAGGGAAACAGTACCGGGGCCCCGCGGATCTGCCGGAGGGCCTGAGAAACCGAAGTAACCGGCAACCGGCAGCTGTGGTCCTGGCAGACAAAAATCCGGGACGGCCCGGCCTCGAAACGCGCTTCAAAAAGTGGGAGTTCACTCCGTTCTGAAGTAAAAACCAGAAGGGTCTCCGGGAGGTATTCCCGAGCCATTTCCGCCCGTAATGCCGCAGCATCTTCCCCGGCGATGGCCACTTCGTAGAAAGGATAGTGATATCGAAGCAGGAGTCGCCCCCATCCGGCATAATTCTCGGGTGCCTGCAGGAAACGATCCTGCAGGGCCAGGACCATCTCCTTCCCTTTCTCCAAATACTCCGGGCGATAGTAGAAATGCCCGAGGTCCAGAAATAGCTCGGCCAAAACTGTATTCGGAGAGGGCATCACCCCGTCATCCGTCTTTACAATGGGAGCTATCAGCTCCGAATCCTCCTTATACCGGAAAAGGGGTGACTCCGGATCCTTAAATTGCCGTTCAACGGTACCCATCCAGGTTTCGGCCTGATCGAGGAATTTTGTTTCCCCGGTCACCTGGTACATGCGGAAGGCTGCCCGGGCCATAAAGGCATAGTCTTCCAGAAAGCCCCGGGAGCGGGTATCCCCTTCCTTATAACTGTGGCGAAGCCGTCCCCCATCTTCCGAATGCCCGAGGACAAAAGCATAGAGGTCTCTGGCCTCGCGTAAATAGGTCGTGTCTCCAAAGGCTTCATAGGCATCGGCTAACCCGCTTATAAGCAAAGCATTCCAGGAGGTGATTATTTTATCATCCCTCCCGGGAAAAGGGCGGGCAGAACGCGATTTCATCAAAAGGGCGTGCCACTTTTCCCTGAGTCCCTCCAGTGCTGCCGGGGAGAGGTCGTGCTCCTTTATAAAATCGCTGTCAGGGCCCTGTCGGAAGGGCACATAGTGTCCGTTTTCCCAGGCCAGTTCCGGCTGAATTCCATAATAGGCTGCAAAAAGTGGGTAGTCAGCTCCCAGCAGGGACTCCAGCTCCCCGGCCTGCCAGCGATAGAACTTTCCTTCCTCCCCTTCCGTATCCGCATCCAGGGCCGCGTAATAGCCTCCTCCCGGAGCCCGCATATCCCTTTTCAGAAAAGTGAAAATTCGCTCCACCACCTTCCTGTATTCTTTCCTGGAAAACGCTGCATAGGCTTTTGAAAATATTCCTAGCAGCTGGGCATTGTCGTAAAGCATTTTTTCGAAATGGGGAATATGCCAGCGGGGGTCTGTACTGTACCTGAAAAAACCACCTCCTATCTGGTCGAAAACTCCCCCCAGCGCCATGTGGTCAAGGGTCCGCTCCAAATGTTCCCGGGCGGGTTTATCTCCTGAGAGGTGGCTGTAGGCCATCAGAAATTCTAAGGTGGGCGGTAGCATGAATTT
>JARRQA010000026.1:0-6851 GCA_037382325.1 Robiginitalea sp. | reverse complement strand
CAACCCCCTGGGCGACCCGGTCAGCATACTCTGAAAGTTTTTCGGGTTCCTTCTTAAATCGCCCGGATACTTCATCCAAAACCTGAAGCCAGCGTTCGCGTGTGTGGTAGGTGCCCCCGTAGACAGGCTTGCCATTGGGCAATAGGATCACATTCAGGGGCCATCCCCCCGTACCGGTCATCAACTGTACGGCCGTCATGTAGACCTGATCCACATCCGGCCGCTCCTCCCGGTCCACCTTGACATTGATGAAACGGGAATTCATCAGCCGGGCCACCGAATCATTTTCGAAGGTTTCCGCCTCCATGACATGGCACCAGTGGCAGGAAGAATATCCAATGCTGACCAACACGAGCTTGTTTTCCCGTCTGGCCATATCCCAGATCTCTTCGCTCCAGGGTTGCCAGTGGACCGGGTTTTCCGCATGTTGCAGCAGGTACGGGCTGGTTTCCTCCCCCAACCTGTTCTGGCGGGATGTCTCCTTTTGGGCGCAGGACCCTGCAAGCAGACCCGTCAGCAGGGCGAAACAGATCAAAGAGGGAAATTTCATATTCTCAGGGGGTTTCTAAGGATGTTGCCAAAAGTACGAATATCTCATGTATGCAGTTGGCAGTGGCAGTAGGCAGTTTATGGAAATTGTCTGTCGAATGTCATTTAGAATAGGAAAGCTTCTCATATTGGACCTTGAACCCCAAACCCTTATTCTGCCAATCTCTAACTGCCAACTGCTAACTGCTACTGCCAACTGCCAACTACTAACTGCCACTGCCTACTCATCTGGAATGCTCTAAAAACCATTCATAAAGCCCTTCTTCCTTATAGGCGCGTTCCCAGGAATTATGGCCCACGCCCTCATAGGCGGTAAGTTTCACGTCGTATCCCATTTCCTGAAGTTTTGCCACCATATCCCGGGATTCTGAAAAAGGGATCACAGGATCCTCGGTCCCGTGGAAAACCCAGATGGAAAGCTGCCGGTCAATCCAATGGGCGTAGGGTATGGGAGCCATGCCGCATACTACGGCCATGGCGGCAAATGTATCCGGAAACTGGGTAACCAGCTCCCAACAGGCATTGCCTCCCCGGCTGAGGCCGGTCAGGTAGATCCGGTTGGGGTCTACCCGATTGTCAGAGACTACCTTTTTCAGGAGCCCCATCACTGCCCGGACATTCCACCATTGTTTTTTATGGGGGTTTTGGGGCGCCAGTATCAGAAATGGAAATTCGGCTCCCTCCGACACGAGTTTCGGCAGGCCATTTTTTCGGATCATTTCCAGGGAGGCCCCGGATTCCCCTCCGCCATGAAGAAAAAGCAGGAGCGGGAACTTCTTATCGGATTCCGTCGGATAATCGGGCGGATAATAGAGGAAATATTCCAGGGTTTCCGCCATACTGATTTTCTCCCTGCCTGAGATCAGCCCGGACGGTTCCCCGCAACTGAGAAAAAACAGTAACGGGAGCGACGCCAGTACAATGTGGGATTTAAGTTCCATACAACATGATTCTCCAATAAGGTGATGCCCTAAAGATATTCATTCGGGCAAAACCGGGTGCAGGGTTGCACCCTCCCTTACTGAACAAATCAGGAAAAAACGCTGAAGTCAGGGCAAAAGAGCGGAATCAGGAAAAAAACGAACAACAGGAAAAGTACCGCCCAGAGCGCCCACATCCAAATGGGGTAGACAATAATATCCCCCTTAAACCTGGGGTGGAGGGAATGGGCGATAAGCCCGTGGACCCCCAAACTAAGTGCCAGAAAAGCGAAGGTGGAAGCGACGATCATAAACGACGGGCTCTGCCCCTCCCGGAAGGAATATAACAGTACTCCTGCCAGTACGGAAAGTGCCATGATAATTCTGAAGATTCTGCGTGCCATGGGTATTTTCTTAGGTTATTCTCTTTGTTCCCTGTGGAAATTTTTTTCGTGAAACGCGAGCAGGGGTATCCTGCCATAAGCTTCCATCCTTTGGACCATGTCCCTGTGGAAGATCCGCCTGAGCAGGCTTCCTTTTTCCCGTTCGAGCATCACCACAAGATCTGCATTGTGGTCCCCGAGAAAAACCCTCAGGGTGTCAAAAGTGTCTTCGGAGGTTTTTGCCTCAAAGCTGAGCTTCCGGTAATCCAGGTCCTTTAACCTGTCCGTAAACCACTCTTTCCGCTGTGCGCCCGCAAATTCTTTTTCGCAAGCGATGTGGAGCGCTCTTACCGAGGCATCCAGAGGAGCAGCCAGTGCTACCAGCAGTTCAAGTACAGCAATATCCTCCTCCTCAAAATCGGTGGCATAGACAATATTATCCAGACCGCTGAAGCTGGTACCTTCAGGGACCGACAGCACCGGACAGGGGGCCTCGGCAATCAGTTTCTTGGTGGTGTTGCCCATCAGAAATTCCCGCAGGGCACTACCTCCCTTCATCCCGACCACCAACAGATATGCCCCAAGTTCCAGGGCCTTGTCTGCAACCGCTTCGGATACTTTTTTGCTTTCAACGACCTCTAACTTCACCGTGGCCTCCCAACCGGGGTCCTTCAGGCGAGCGTCGCAAAACGTACGGAGTTTTTTCTGATGCTCTTCAAAGGCATCCTCCTCCAGGTGAGGAAAGGGCTCGTGTACCTCGGTTTGCAGTACGGTGGGGTAGTCAAAAACATGTAAGGCTACAAGACGTGCCTGCAGGGCTTTGCTCAACTGAAAGGCATACCGCAGCGCAGCGGCGGAATTATCGGAATAATCGGTGGCGTAAAGAAGGGTTTTCACGATATATTATTTAAATTCACATCTAAGGTAAAGGGTGTTTTCAAGGGGATCAATGACCTGTATCATCAGTTCAGCCCTCTCAAAAATCAGAAAGCTGACCGCTGTCATTTCCGGAAGGACGGTAATTCTTTAATTTAGGGCCGGTCCTTAACATCAGCGATATGAACAAACTCAAAAAGGTATTAAGGGAAATTACGGACCTCACCTTCGAAATTGAAACCAACTACCCGGAATTGTACCAGTATTTGGATGAAAACCCCTTTACCCTGCCGGTCAGCAGGCACCCGCATATAGACAAGGCGGTGCTGCAGGAATACCTTCAGGGCCTGCGGGAACTGTTAAAACATCACCTTGAAACGCATAAGGCCGAAAACAATATTGATAAACCAAAAAGAACCATGGGAGAAATTGCCACCTCGGATCGGATGATCACCCTTTTCTACAATTCCAAGTCACGCCGGGCTAAACAAACCCTTGCGTATGCCAGGGCAGAAGGCTTGCCGATGGAGGAAATCGACCTGCTTAAAACCCCTCTTACGGGTACTCAGATTGCTGAGCTCGCGGGCCGGTTGAAACTGAAGGTGGGAGATCTGGTCAACCAGAACCATCCCGCCTACAAACACCTTTTCGAACCCCATAATTTATCAACAGAGGACTGGATTAAGCTGATTCAGAAAAACCCGGAGGTGATGAAACAGCCCATCGCCCTGCGCGGAGATTTGACGATTTTGGTCGAGACGCCTACGGACATCATCAAGATTTGACTTCTCTGGGATGCATCCCTGGCAGTCCCATCCTACTTCACATTTCATTAACACAGGAAAACCACCGAATAGTGTATTTTAGCCCTCATGAGAATGCGGCATTTGCAATGGTTTGCCTCCCTGTTCCTGCTCCTGATCTTTTTGGGGAGTAAATCCATGGAGTACCATACCGCTACGCACATGGATGGGGATACCCCTGACTGTGAATGGTGTGATTATGCCCTGCTGCTCCACGCCACGCCTTTTGAGCCCACAGCTGAAATCGCTTCCGAAACGCCGCCAGGATTTATAGACCCGGGGTATCCTGATTATTCATATTCGCATTCCTTTATATCCAGGGAACTCTCTTTCCGGAATTTCAGCCGGCCTCCACCCCAACATTCCTGACCACCGGAACCCCGCAAACGATAGTGTCCCGCGGACACGGATCGATACATTACCTGAATAATTCACATGAAATACACCCTTGCCTTTATAGTTCTGGCATTACTGCAAATGACGGCCTCCGCCCAGCAGTGTAATGCAACCTTTTCTGGAAAAGTACGGGACTTCCACAACCAGACGCCCCTGGTCGGCGCCACTGTTTTGATCATCGGGCAGGAAAAATCTGCATTTACGGATTTCGACGGAAATTATCGGATTGAAGGCGTTTGCGAAGGCACTTACGAAGTAGAACTCTCCCACCCTCAGTGCCAAACTATCGTTTATCGTACTGAAATTTCAGGGGATACCCACAGGGACTTCGAAATGGAACACCACCTTGAGGAACTCGAGGAAGTACAGGTAGTGGGAGAACTGCTCCCGGAAAATACCAGTACAGCCCAGGAACAAAGGCTCTCCACAGCTACCCTGGAAGGGTACAGCGGAGGCACCCTGGGAGATGCACTGAAAGAAATCAGTGGGGTTTCCTCCTTGAATACGGGTAGCAACATCGTAAAGCCCTCGATCAACGGACTTACCGGGAGCCGGGTGCTCATTCTCAATGACGGGGTACGGATGCAGGATATGGAGTGGGGAGATGAACACGCACCCAACATCGATATAAATTCCGCCGACCAGGTATCGGTGATCAAAGGGGCGGCTGCCCTTAAATACGCCGGAGACGCCATCGGTGGTGTGGTGGTGATTGACCGGGAACGGGTGGCGATACAGGATTCCCTTTACGGAAAAACCCTGCTGGACGGGATTTCAAACGGCCGGGGCGGATCGGTAAGCACTGAGCTTACGAAGTCCTTTTCGTCGGGATGGTACCTCAACGGGCAGGCTTCCTACAAACGGCTCGGCGACCGGGAGGCCCCTGACTATATCCTGTCCAATACGGGGATGCAGCAACTGGGTCTGTCCATTCACGCAGGAAAGCGGCTGCTGAACCAGGGCTGGGATATGGATTATTCCTTTTACCAGGCTGACATTGCCATCCTGCGCGCCTCTCATATCGGGAACATAGATGACTTGATCGGAAGCATCAATTCAGGGGAACCCTCCGTGATCGAACCCTTTACTTATGACCTTGGGGTGCCACGGCAGGAGGTAACCCACCATCTGGCAAAATTGAATTATTACCTGCGGATCAAGGGGCTCGGGAAACTGACCGTTCAATACGACTTTCAATACAACCAGCGATTTGAATACGACGTACGCGTTGGGGCAGACCGGGATAAACCGGCCATAGACCTGGAACTCACAACCCATTCGCTGAAGACAGATTTTACCTGGGATGCCTCGGGAAACCTGGAGGTGACCGCCGGGTTGCTCGGGCGGTATCAGGATAATTTTGCCAATCCGGATACCGGGGTGCGCCGGCTTATTCCGGATTACCAGCGCTTCGAATTTGGCGGCTTTACCATAGGGGAATACCACCTGAGCAACAGCTGGTTGTTCGAGGCCGGGGTGCGCTACGATTTCAGCCGTATTGACGCCCAGAAATTTTACCGGACCTCCCGATGGGAAGAGCGCGGATATGACACGGAGTTTCCAGAGTTTGTCGTAGAGGACCTGGGTACCCAACTGCTGACCAATCCCGTATTTGATTACCACAACCTCTCGGCGACCGCTGGTGCCCGCTGGCAACTGGATCTGCGATCCGATCTGAGGGCCAATTACGCCCTCGGACAACGGGCCCCGAACCCTGCAGAACTCTTCAGCGATGGGCTGCACCATTCTGCCGCGCGAATTGAACTGGGGGATCTGCGCATCGGAAACGAAACCTCCCAGAGATTCTCCCTGGCCTACAACCGAACCGGAGAGCGCTGGGGCCTGACCGTAGAACCCTACCTGAATTTCATCGGAGATTTTATCCTGCTGGAACCTACAGGGGTGGAATTCACCATACGGGGGGCTTTTCCAGTCTGGAGCTACCGGCAAACAGATGCCCGCCTGCTGGGGGTGGATGCTTCCGGATATTACCAGTGGGCAAAGAACTGGGAGACCCGGCACCGGTTTTCCATTACCAAGGGAACCGATCTGGATAAGGCCCAGGCACTGATCAATATGCCCGCTCCGATTACCCGCAATGAATTGATCTTCCGCAAACCGGAATGGAAGCAGCTGCTGATCGGCCTGGAAAGCACCTATGTCTTCCGGCAGAATGAAGTCCCGCCCAACATCTTTGTCTTCTCCCCTTCCCAGCAGGAAGAAGTGGAGCTGGAAATCAACACCCCCCCGGAAGCGTACCATTTGCTGGGGTTAAGGGCCGAGATGGAATTCAACCTTTCGCAGACCGTCGTCCTGAATACCGGGTTGACCCTTACGAACCTGCTGGATACCCGTTACCGGGATTATCTGAACCGAAACCGGTACTTTGCCGATGACCTGGGACGCAATATCATATTACAATTAAAATTCAATTACTAATATAAATACGCAATCCATGAATACATTTAATGCACCCTTGCTCAAGACCGTAAAGTCCTTCTTACCCGTAATGGCGCTCTCCGCCCTCTTTTTCGCCTCCTGTTCGAATGACGACGCCCCGGAGCCCGTTAACGAAGAGGAAGTGATCACTACCATGACCGTAACCCTGACCCCCCAGGGCGGAGGGACCACCGTCATCCTGGAATCCAGGGACCTGGATGGGGACGGACCCAATGCCCCCGTGGTTACCGTCTCTGACAACCTGACGGCCAGTACCACCTACAACGGGACCATCGTGCTGCTCAATGAAACGGAAACTCCCGCGGAAAACATCACCGAAGAGGTCGAGGAAGAGGCAGAAGATCACCAGTTTTTCTTTACGATTGCCCCCAGTCTGAGCGCCGATACCTCCTATACGAATTTCTACGGGTCCGGGAATCCCCTGGGCACTGCTTTTGAACTGGTCACGGAGGGTGCCAGTACGG
>JARRQA010000025.1:0-13585 GCA_037382325.1 Robiginitalea sp. | reverse complement strand
ATCAGAATATCAGTGGATCGGGTCTTAGCGGTACAACGCTAACCATCGGAATTGAGGATGGCACCGGTGAAACGGTTGACCTGTCCTCCCTGGATGAAAGCGTAGTAGGCGCGAACGACATTACGGTAACAGAAGCAGGTGGTGTCTATACGGTGGACTATGTGGATGGAGACAAGGATTCGACCAACGAATTCAACACCGGCATCAGCTTTGACGGTGCGAACCTGACGGTAACCGATGCCGGAGGTGACCAAACGATCGATATCAGCAGTGTGAGCACGGATGATCAGGTCCTTTCCCTGGACGCTATCTCTAATATACTGACCCTTGAGGATGGAGGTACTGTCAATCTGACGCCCTACCTGGACAATACGGATGATCAGCTGTTAAGCCTGGATGGTTTGACAAATGAGTTGACCTTAGAGGATGGCGGTTCTGTTGATTTGACACCTTACCTTGATAATACCGATGACCAGACGGCTGCGGAGGTAAGTTATGACAACCTGACCTCAGGCCTTACTGCCACAGATACACAGGCGGCCATCGATGAACTGGCAGCGGGCAGCACGGACGACCAGAACCTGACCGGGGCCACCCTGACAGGTACGTCCCTGCAGATCGATATTGAGAATGGCGGTTCTACCACTGTTGACCTGTCTTCCCTGGATGAGAGCGTGGTGGGCACCAACGACATATCGGTAACGGAATCAGGCGGTGTCTATACGGTAGATTATGTAGATGGCGACAAGGATGCCACCAACGAGATACAGACGCTGACCTCTTCTGATGGATCCGTAACGCTGACCCCTTCCGGATCGGACTATGACCTCTCGGTGGCGGCGGCGGATGGTTCTGAAACTATCGTTAATGGTGGGGGGATCAACGTAGTGACGGGAAGCGGGACTTCAGCAGATCCCTATGTAGTTACCGGAACAGAGGTTGATGGGGACATCACTAACGAGATTCAGGATCTGAACCTGGCCTCTGACATTCTTACCATCACGAATAATGGGACGGCGACGGCTATCGATCTGAGCCCATACCTCGACAATACGGACGATCAGCAGATCACGGATTTCAGCCTGGATGGGGTCACGAACATTTTGACGCTGACCCTGGAAGATGGGGGCTCGGGGACCGTGGACCTGTCGGCTTTTGCATCACCCGATGACCAGACACTTACTCTTTCGGGGACCATCCTTTCCATAGCAGACGGGAACGATGTGGACCTGAGTGCATTTTTGGATGATCAGAATCTGTCAACGAATGGTGATGCGGGTAACATTAGCATTGATAACGGCAATACCCTTAATCTGAATGTGGATGATGCCGATGCAGACCCGACTAATGAGATCCAGGACCTGAACCTTGCAGGAGACATCCTTACGGTGACCAATAACGGAACAGCAACGGACATCGACCTGAGTCCATATTTGGATAACACGGATGACCAGCAGATTACGGATTTCAGTCTGGCTGCCAACATTCTGACGCTTACCCTTGAAGACGGTGGCACGCAGACGGTGGACCTTTCCGGTTTTGTTTCTACCGATGACCAGTTGTTAAGCCTTAATGGCACTACCAATGAACTGGGCATTGAAGATGGAAACACGGTGGACCTGACCCCGTACTTGGACAATACGGATTCTCAAACGCTTTCCACCAACGGAAATGCAGGTGACATCACTATAAGCGGGGGCAATAACATTACCCTCAATGTTGATGACGCCGATGCAGATCCGGCCAACGAGATCCAGACGCTGATCTCTTCAGATTGATCCGTAACGCTTACGTCTTCCGGATCGGACTACGACCTCTCGGTGGCAATTGCTGATGGTTCTGAGACTGTCGTAAACGGCGGGGGTATCAATGTAGTAACGGGAAGCGGAACTTCAGCTGATCCCTATCTAGTTACTGGAACGGAGGTAGACGGGGATATCACCAATGAACTTCAGACCCTGAGTCAGAGCGGCCTTGACGTAACCCTGTCCGACGGAGGAGGTACAATTTCGGTTGCTGATAACGATAATGATGTCACCAACGAGATCCAGGACCTGAACCTGGCTGCCAATACATTGACGATCACAAATAATGCTTCAGCCACACCGATTGATCTGAGTCCTTATCTGGACAATACAGATGATCAGACCGCCGCAGAGGTTTCCTATGATGCAACGGGTTCTGGGCTAGCCGCCACTGATACCCAGGCAGCCATTGATGAACTGGCTGGCCTTACAGATGATGATGTAAGTGTAACCAACACAATTGCCGGAAACACCATTGCCACTGTAAGTGAGCCTGGAATTGCAGCTGTGGATATAAATGAGAGTGTTACCACGCTTTCTTCTGCAGATGGCGTAAACTTTACCTATACCTCGGAGACCAATGTCACTACCAATTTCGTGGGAACTGATGACCAGACAGCGGCGGAAGTCAACCTGGTCACCGCAACGGATTCTGACGGAGATGGTGTGGATGAAACAACGGTAGAGGAAGTGGTCACTGCTATCGCCCCGATCACTGCCAAAGCAGCACGTGTTTTTTATCCACCATCCATCGCCATCGATGCCTCCACGAACGGTGTGGACTTCACGGTGGATTTATACCAGCAATACCTGGATCAGTTCGGTACACCGGCGGTAGCCAGCCCGGGCGCACCCGCAGCGGTACCAACCTATGGTCCGACGGAACTGTATTACTATGTGACCTATGCGGATCCAAACGTTTTCGATGGGATGAGTATCGATGCCAACGGCGTACTGACATATGACATTATCGGGCAGCCATCGGATTACAACTCCCTGATCAACGTTGTGTTTGTCGTAAAATAAAAGGGAACCACAGATCTGAATCTTTGAAACAGCACCTTCCATATAGCGTTTTTCTGCCCATATTGGCAATGTTCCTCCTTGGAGGCTTCAGCGCCAATGCCCAGTTCCTGCTTCAGGCCCCTAATGGCGGGGATGAAACCAACTACCGCTGGTATGAGGCATCGGATCCGACGACGGTCCTGGGTACGGACTTCTTTTATGAAGCCACCCAGCCCGGGGTTTACTTTGCTACCTATGACGGCACCCTTTGTGGCTCCAACGCCTCGACCTATTTCATCCTCACGGACTGTAACAGTCCGGACAACCAGGTTACCATGGACATTTCTGACAATGTTACGGGGGCGGCAACGGTAAGCTGGAGCCCTTCCATAAGCGGGGACCCGCTGCGACCGGAAGTAATTGCCACGGAAACGGTGGTTACCTATACGGCGACCCTTACCAAAGCAGGTAATAGCATGGACCTGCCGTCTTTCACGGTGGTTTGTATGCAGCAGGCTGCGGAACTGGTGGATGACTTAATCGCCCTGGATGAGGATACGTCTGTGGTGGTGCCCATTTATGACAATGACCCTTATCTTCCGCAAAGCGGCTTCCTGAGCAGTTCGGATCCGGCAAATGGAACAGTTACTATTGATGACAACGGTACGCCGAACGATCCTACGGATGATATACTGACTTATATTCCCGACCCGGATTATAATGGTGCCGACAGCTTCGATTACACGGTTTGTAATACGGCAGGGGACTGCAGCACGGCCACGGTCACCGTGGAGGTTCTTCCCATTGTGGATGCTATTGATGATGCTGTGGCCACCCTTGAGGACACCCCTGTTACAATTGACATGCTTGCCAACGATAATGATATCCCGACTTCGGGGACCCTCAGCCTGACCGACCCGTCAAACGGATCGGTAGTGCTTGATGACAATGGCACGCCGGACGATCCATCGGATGATACTGTCGTGTATTCTCCGGCACTGAATTACAACGGGACCGACAGTTTCACCTATACCCTTTGTGATGATGCCGGGAATTGCAGTACGGCAACGGTGACCATCGTGATACAACCCGTGGATGATGAAATTGACAGCGATGACGACGGTATTGTGGATGCCTTTGAAGACCTGAACCTGGATGGGGATGGGGATCCATCTACCAACCCGACGGATACGGACGGTGACGGTTTCCCGGATTACCTGGATATCGATGCTGATAACGATGGTATTCCGGATAATGTGGAAGCTCAGTCTACCTTCGGGTACATCCCGCCGTCCCTTGTGGACGCCAATGGCAACGGCCTGGATGATGCCTATGAACAGGATGGGGCCCTGGGAATCGTGCCTGAGGATACCGATGGGGATGGATTGCCCGATTATGTAGATCCGGATAGTGACAATGATGGGGTCCCGGATGCGGTTGAAGGTCATGACTGGGACCTGGATGGAATTCCGGAAGTAGTTCTGATTGGATCCGACAAGGATAACGACGGGCTTGATGACGGCTATGAAGGAGATATCGCAATAGAAAAGGATGTCAACGACGAGATAGACAACCCGATGACGGATCTTCCAAATACCGATTCCCAAGGAGAGCCGGATTACAGGGATATCGATGATGACGGGGATGCCATTGATACCCGGGATGAAGATCTGAATGGCGATGGGGATTACAGTAATGAGGATACCGATGGTGATGGGGTCCCGGATTACCTGGATCCGGATAGCGGAGTGAACGACCTGGTGGTCTATAATGCTGTCACCCCTAACGGGGATGGTTCACACGATGTTCTTACGATCGAAAATATTGAGAATTATCCCAATAACAGCATCCGGATCTACAATCGTTGGGGAGTCCTTGTATTCAGTACCCGGGGTTATAATTCCCAGGGCAATGTTTTCGACGGGACATCCCAGGGGCGTGCTACCATAGCACAGGACAACAAGCTTCCGGCAGGCACGTATTTCTATATCCTGGAGTTTGAAGCGCGGGATGGAGTAATGCATCAGCAATCCGGATACCTGTATCTAAACCGATAATACCATGCAGCAGTTTTTGAGCAAATTATGTCGATTTAAAAGCAACCTGGCGTGCATGGTCCTGCTGTTGCTGGGATGCGGATCGGGTTTGATGGCTCAACAGGATGCCCAGTATACACAATACATGTACAATACCGTTAGTGTAAACCCGGGTTATGCCGGGTCCAGGGGAAACCTCAGTATTGCGGCCCTGCACCGTTCGCAATGGTTGGGCCTGGATGGAGCTCCTAAAACACAAACGCTCAACATACACAGCCCCATTGGATACCAGGGGGTTGGACTCGGTATCTCGGTAGTTAATGATCAGATTGGTCCTACCTCTGAAACGTATTTTGACGCAGACTTTTCATATACCATAAACCTGGCCTCAGAAAGAAGGCTGAGCTTTGGCCTGAAAGGAAGTGTACACCTGCTTGATATCCGTTTTTCGGAACTCACCACAGATCCGAATAACCCCGATGCAACCCTGCAGCAGGATATACAAAACCGCCTTTCCCCCAACATAGGGGCCGGGGTTTACTACCATACGGAATCCTTTTACGCAGGTCTTTCAGTGCCGCGCATACTGGAGACGACCCACTTTGATGAGTCCTCCCTTTCCACGGCCAAGGAACGCATGAACTTTTACCTGATCACCGGGTATGTTTGGGATTTCCACCCCATGTGGAAATTCAAACCCACTCTGCTTACCAAAATGACCCTTGGGGCCCCACTGCAGGTGGATGTTTCGGCCAACTTTATGTACAACGAGCGATTTATAATGGGCGCTGCTTACCGGTGGGATGCAGCTTTGAGTGCCATGGTGGGCTTCCATATTTCACCCGCTTTTCTCATCGGATTGTCATACGACCGGGAAACTACTGAACTCGGTTCTGCCATGTACAACGATGGATCTTTTGAAGTCATCCTTCGATATGACTTTATCCGGGCCATTGGGAATATTAAGTCTCCCCGATTCTTCTAGGGTCCAGCTATTCCAATTTTATGAATCCATTAACCCATTTCTTGGGCAAAGGCCGTATTTTTGGGTTGTGAGAGAAGAACAAGTTATACTGGTAACGCCCGAAGATCAGGTCATCGGGACCATGCCGAAACTGGAAGCCCATGAAAAAGCCGAGTTGCACAGGGCCTTTTCCGTGTTTGTATTAAATGACCGTGGAGAGACCATGCTGCAACAGCGAGCGGCCCATAAATACCATTCCCCCCTGCTTTGGACGAACACTTGTTGCAGTCACCAGCGGCTTGGGGAAACCAATACCGAAGCGGGTAAGCGACGGCTTATGGAGGAGATGGGGTTTGAAACCGACCTCCGGGAACTTTTTTCCTTTATCTATAAAGCCCCTTTTGACAACGGTCTGACGGAACACGAACTCGACCACGTCTTATTGGGATACTACTCCGGAAGTCCGGATATCAACCCGGAAGAAGTGGCAGACTGGAAATGGATGGGGCTGGACGAAATTCGAAGGGAGTTGGAAGATTCCCCGGAACACTATACGGCCTGGTTTCGAATTATCTTCAACCGGTTCTATGAATATATCCGTCAAAACGAAGGACAGACTTTATGAAAGTAAAAGTCAGTAGAAAAGCACACTTCAACGCTGCCCACCGACTCTACCGACCCGATTGGGATGACAAAACCAATAACCGGGTTTTCGGGAAATGCAATAACCCACACTTCCATGGGCATAATTACGAACTCATCGTGAGTGTAACCGGCCCCATAGATCCCGAGACGGGTTTCGTTATGGACATGAAGGATTTAAAGGACCTTATCCGGAACGAAGTGGAAGAGGCCTTTGACCACAAAAACCTCAATGAGCAGGTGCCGGAGTTCCGCAGTCTCAATCCAACGGCGGAAAATATTGCTGTGGTCATTTGGAATAAGCTCAGGCCACATCTGAAACAGGATCTCGACCTGGAGGTTCAGTTGTTTGAAACCCCCAGGAATTTTGTAACCTATACGGGTAGCTAGATGGGACTCCCTGCAGGAAGTACCATGCCGGAATTTTCCCTGAAGGACCAGGATGGAAACTGGTTCCACAGTCGTGAACATCTTGGGAAAAAACCCCTGGTTCTCTTTTTTTACCCCAAGGATTTTACCCCGGGATGTACCGCCGAGGCCTGTGCTTTTCGGGACCATTACGAGGATTTTACGGATGCCGGCGCACTGGTTATAGGCATTAGTTCGGATTCTCAGGCCTCTCATCGGAATTTTGCCAACAGGCACCGGCTGCCGTTTATATTGCTCAGCGATCCCAGCAAAGAGGTCAGGCGGAAATTCCGGGTGGAAAACCGCCTGCTGAACCTGTTGCCCGGAAGAGAGACCTTTGTGGTGGACAAAACCGGAAAGATCGTCATGACCTTTGAGGGCATGCGCGCATCCGGACACGTATCCAGGGCCCTGAAAGCCATTAAAAAGCTATAACCGATGGAAGTGTATCCTATAAAATTCACCCCTATCCTAAAGGAGCGCCTCTGGGGTGGAAACAAACTGGGTACCCTCCTGGGGAAACCCATTGAAGGAGAGAATGTGGGGGAGAGCTGGGAACTTTCCGGGGTGCCCGGGGATGTTTCGCATGTGGCCAATGGCCCGTACCGGGGCAGGACCCTGGACGAATTGATCGCCGAAAACCCCGAGGCATTACTCGGTAAAGCGGTGCTGGAACGGTTTGGAACCGAATTTCCCATTCTGATTAAATTCATTGATGCCCGGCAGGACCTCTCCATTCAGTTGCATCCGGGGGACGAGCTGGCGCGGAAACGACACAACTCCTTCGGCAAAACTGAAATGTGGTACGTCATGGAAGCAGCCCCCGGGGCTGAACTGATTATCGGGTTCAACCGGGATGTCAGCAGGGAGGCCTACCAGGAGGCCCTCGCGTCGGGCAGGCTTTTGGAATTGCTGCATTACGAGCCGGTAGGGGAGGGGGACACTTTTTTTATCAACAGTGGTAAAATACATGCCATTGGAGGCGGGATCCTCCTGGCAGAAATCCAGCAGAGTTCAGATGTGACCTACCGCGTTTACGATTTCGAACGGAGGGACGCCGGGGGGAACCTCAGGGAGCTGCATACCGACCAGGCCCTGGATGCGATGGATTACAGGAAACGGGATGATTTTAAAATTGAATATTCCCGGAAAAAGAATACTCCGACCCCCATGGTAGACAGTACCTATTTTAAGACATCCTATCTGGAACTGGACGCTTCCCTGAAGCGGGAATTCAGAACTGCCGATTCCTTCAGGGTCTATGTTTGCGTGGGTGGCAGTGCCACGTTGGAATCCGGGGAGCACACTGTTTCAATCCGTAAAGGGGAAACCGCCCTGATTCCGGCTGCGGCCCGCGAACTTCGTATCGTTACCGGGGATTGCCGTTTGCTGGAAGTTACCCTTTAGGAAACCCAGCCATCTTCCCGGGAAGTTGTACTTTTGTCTTTAAAAGAGAAATCCATGGCAAGCATACGCGACCTGAAAAAAGACATCAACAATGTGCTGGGGGATATCATCGAGGCGGTCTATATTGTAGAAAGCAGCCAGCAAATGGAAGGTTCCAAGGAAGGAACGGCCATCATCGACAAGGCGATTGATACTTTCGACACCCTGATTGCCGAGGTCAACCAACGGGAGGTGGCCGACAAGAAGGCCCATTTCAGGGAGGTGCGTGCTTCCCTGGAAAAGGAAGCTACCGACCTGGTCGGGCGCCTCAATAAGCTGGGTTGACAAATTCAGCGAACCGTCCCGAGCAACTCCTTTAGCTTTTTACCATATTTGGATCCGGCAATGTCCGGAGGCAGGGCCTGGTAGACGGAATCCAGGTATTTGGGATTGGCGTCAGGCACCTCGGTGAAGGTGATAAAGGGCGCCAGATAGGAGTCCTTGTTGTTCAGCGCAAAATTAAGGGTATACAGATAACTCCTCCTCAGGTTTTGGTCCAGAAGGGACTGAAGGGAATCGATCCGGGCAGAATCCACCGTTTCTTCCACGGCATTTAAAGCGCGTGCCAGTTCCAGACGCTCCAGGTTGAAGCGGGACATGTTTTCTTTATAAACCGCGTATTTTTCCTGGGATTCCGTACCTCGGATTACCGCGTCGGCCTCAAAGGCATTCCAGCTGGATTCTATACGATACTGACCGGGTTCCCCGAAAAACGAAATCCGGTCGTCCAGGATATTGTTGTCGGCCTTGCTCAGGTAGAGGTAGTAAAGATCCGGTTCTCCCACACGGGCCTGAAGGCGGAATGCCCCGTCTCCGCGAATTTCCAGCGAATCCAGGGTTACCAGGACGGAATCCGGGATGTACTGCAGGTAGAGCGTTCCCTTTTTAAGTCCTTTTACCCTGCCTTCGACCACCATTTGGCTTTTCTGGTCTTCCCCACTACAGGAAGCAAACAAAAACAGCAGCCCCAGAAGAAGTAAACCGTACTTTTTCATTCCTTCGTTTTAGGAGGCAAATATGCGATATTTTTAGAAATCCTTCCAGCTGGTTTTAAAGGGAAGATGCCACTTCCATGAGGTAGGCACAGAAAAGGGCACCCCCCGTGCCGACCACGTAGCCGAGTACGGCCAGCAATACGCCCACGGAACTGAGGGATGCGTGGAATTCCGCTGCTACAACTGGGGCTGAAGCGGCCCCTCCCACATTGGCCTGGCTGCCCACGGCGAGGAAGAAAAATGGGGCTCGTATCAGTTTGGCGACCCCGATCAGCAAGCCGGCATGTATGGAGATCCAGATCAGGCCCAGCAGGATCAACCCCGGATTTTCAAGAATCCGCGTCAGATCCATTTTCATGCCGATGGTAGCCACGAGGATGTAGATGAATACGCCTCCGAGTTTACTGGCCCCGGCCCCTTCGTAGTTTTTTGCTTTGGTAAAGGACAACCCGATCCCGGCCAGGGTAGCCAGGACGACCATCCAGAAGAACTTCCCTCCGAGAAACGAAAGAAAACTTTTTGGGTCGCGTACCGCTTCGAAGGATTCTGTCAGTTGCTCACTCAGGCCATCCCCGGCAAAGTGAGCCAGTCCCACAGCTCCAAAAGCCATGGCCCCCATAACCATATAATCCCGCAGGACGGGAACCCGTGTAATACTGTCAGAAAAAGCAGTCACTTTCTTTTTCAGGGTTTCTATGGAGGAGGCATCTGCCTTCAGCCAACGATCGATTTCCCTGTTTCTCCCTACCCCCAATAACAGGATTGCCATCCAGATGTTGGCGCAGACCACGTCGACCAGGATCATCTCCCCGTATCGGTCCGGGTTGAAATGGAATATCTCGAACATGGCTGCCTGGTTGGCTCCGCCACCGATCCAGCTTCCGGCAATGGTCGACAGACCCCGCCAGATGGCGTCAAAATCATTTCCCCCCACGGTTTCCGGGGAGACCAGGGAGACGATCATAATGGCAATCGGGCCACCGATGATGATCCCCACCGTTCCGGTAAGGAACATGATCAGGGCCTTGGAGCCCAAACGGGCAATGGCTTTCAGATCGATACTCAGGGTCATCAAAACCAGGGCTGCCGGCAGCAGATAACGGCTCGCCATGAAATACAGGTTGGAATGTTCGTCAGAAACGATCCCCAGGCTGGCCAGGACTGCCGGGAGCATGTAACAGAGGAGGATGGCAGGGACCCAACTGTAAAAATGTTTCCAGAACCCCTTTTGAATCCCTGAGGTATAGAAAATCAGGCCCAGGCAAAGTGCCAGCAGGCCGAATACAATGGTGTCGTTTGTAATAAGGGGTGTTTCCATGCACACAGGCTGTTTATGTGCCAAAAGATACAGGAAAAATCAGGAATGCGCCTTTTGGAGGGATACGTGTCAGATGTTCAGCCAGTAGGTAAGCTTCAGGTTCACGGAACGGAATTTCGGGCTGAAGCTGTTGACGAAATAGTTGTCGGTATAGACAAGAAAAAGGTCAGAAAGTGGGGCGAAACGCCATTGCAGACGGGAATTGATCCCCAGGTTATCCCGCTGATTGCTATACTGAATAAGGGTGGACCAGAAAATAGACTTTGAAAAGGTGATCTCAACCCTGGGGACTACCAGCCAGATATCTGCCGATGGATAGGGGTCGGGAAGGGCGATCCGGTCATATCTGAGCTGCATCCCGATAAAGGCCTTGGGCTGAATGCGCAGGTTGGCCCCTGCCTGAAGGGAGAGCCGTTCCCCGTTAAAGAATTCCCCAATGGTGCTCTCCAGGGAATATGCAAAGATGCGCCGGCGGTCCGACCGGTACTGAAGCCGGGCGCTGTTGTAATAATAATCGGAATCCTCGGGCAGGGGAATCCCGTCGTCGGATCCGGTGGGGTCAAACTCATCAAAGAGATAGGTGTACTGGCTGCGTAGCTGGACTTCTGCACGGGACTGATCCTGGAAATTGGCTTCCCAGGAACCCTGCAGTCGGTAATCCGTCAATTGCATATCCAGGCTGGGAGCCCAGATAGTCTGCCCGAACAACTGGATCCGGTGGTTGTTTATAAAACTTTCTTCGGGCCAGAACGTACGCGAAAAGCCGTTGGAACCCTTCACGATATCGGTCCTCCGTATAAAGCCCAGATCGGACCGGAAGTTCTCCCCTATATACACCCAATCGACAAAGCCGCCGTAGTAGCGGGAATTATACCGCAGACTGGCCCCGGTGGACAGGTCTTTGCCCGCGATATCCGGCTGGAAGGAGCGGTGCATGTAAAACCGGCCATTCCAGAGGTTGTTCTGGGAAATCAGGTTGTAATCCAGTCCCAGAACGCGGTTGAACCGTTCATCCCGGGTAATAAAGTCATCACTTCCAAAAGCCACCCGGTTGATAAAGAAAAACCCGATGTTGGAACGGGAGAAGACCACGTGCTGCAAAGCCAGCATGGTATTGTTGTTTGAAGGGATTTCATTTAAGGCATCCTTCTCGGTCTGTATGCTGAAAAAGCCCAGGCGAAATTTGGGGTTGAGCTTACCGCTGAGGCGGACCCCGCCCAGGATCGGATTTTCAATAGTGTTTCCTTCTGTATCTTCGGCAATTCCAATACGCCTGGAGAAAAAGGGATTCGCATCCCTTGACCCGCCGAAATCGGCAAACAGGTCATTGTTGTCGATAAAAAATTGCCTTTTTTCGGGCAGGGAAACCTCGAAACGACTCAGATTGGTCACCTGGTCATCTACCTCCACCTGGGAAAAGTCCGGGTTTAGGGTCACATCGAGGTTCATACTGTTCCCGACGGAGATCTTGGCATCCCCGCCAACATTGAAGGAATTTTGCTGGTCCGCGTTCTCCCGGTCGTTGTAAGTCCCTGCTGCAACATAGGGAATCAGGGCCATGGGGGTCCGGGATTTGCCCAGGGGTTTCTCGAAGCGCATTTCCCCCATAAAAGTCAGACCGTAGATGTTCTGGTTCTGGGGAATGTGGACCCAGGTACTCTGTTCGTTGGACTGGGTGTCAAAACGATAGCTGTTGAACCGCCACCTGGTTTCCCCCTCCCTGAATTTGAAGGAGGTAAGCGGGATGACCATTTCACTGGTATAATAGTTGTCGTAAATTTTGGACTCAGCCTTCCATTTCACGTCCCAGGAAATCGTAAAGCCCCTCAGGTCCAGGCCTCCCCCTGAAACAAGTCCCTCCCGCCGCACCCCATACGGGTTGATTCCAAAGAGGAATGCATTGTTGGCATCATTGAAGGTATCAAAAAGCAGGGTGATGTTGTCGGAGTTCCCGGCCCGGAAATCCCTTCTCAGGGACTCAATGGCATATTTGCTTCCGGCGGTGTATACGGTGATCCCGATATAGAGGTTGGTGTCATCGTAGAGCATTTTAATCTCCGTCTGCTCCCGGGCGGGGATGCTGTCTACCGGGAAAAATTCCCAAAAGTCGTCAGCAGCCTCTGCCAACCCCCAGACGTATTCATCCAGCACGCCGTCCAGGGTAATCTCGTCGTCGATATATTTAACGGTAAAGCCTTTCTCGGGGACCTCCTGGGAAAAGCCAAGGAAGGAGCAGAGGACAAAGAATGTCAGCCACCGAAAAGTAAGCATGGATTAGTTTTAGTCAGCCTCAAAAGTAAGGGTTCTTTAACAAACCTTCCTTTTTTTAAAAAACCTTTAACTATTCCACCCGGGATATGAATTCGACGATTTCCCGAATCAATTGCGGGTTAACAGGCATACTGGAATCCGTATAGGATCTGATATTATCAGAAGGGGTTTCCAGTTGCTTCAATACGTGGTTCATCCCCGGGATAAGTACGAACCGGGCTTCGGGACGGGCCTTTTTCAACCGGCTGCCCGCCTCAGGGGGTACCTGTGTATCCTCCTCCCCGTAGATCAGCAAGGCCGGAACCCCTGTTTTCCTGAAAACCTCTACCGGATGGTATCCCATCCACTCCTTGAGAATAGGCAGGTTGGCCGGGACAAACAAAGGGCGCAGCATGGGAGATACCTCCCCGAGGGTGTCACCGTTCCTTAGCCGGCCGAGATGATCGGATACCTCCCGTGCCAGGTCAGGGCTTTGGGCCCCGAGTTGCCTGATCAGGACACTGTCTATGGGGCTGGCAGCCCCTGCAATGGAGACCAGACTGCGAACCGGGCTGTTTCCGGAGAGGCTCAGCATGCCCACCAGGGATCCCTGACTGTGCCCCAGCAGGTGAATTCCCGTAAACCGGGGATCCTTCTCAAAATACCGTACCAGGGTTCGAACATCAGAGACGTAATTTTCAAGGAGGACCGTACCG
>JARRQA010000024.1:13793-20414 GCA_037382325.1 Robiginitalea sp. | reverse complement strand
ACCCAATTGATCGCCAGACGCGTCAGGGAGCTGAACATTTTCTGTGAAATAAAGCCGTTTAACAACCTCCCCGAAGACCTCTCCCAGTACAAGGCTGTGATCCTGTCCGGATCCCCCTCCTCTGTGCGGGCCGATGAGGCTCCGCATCCGGACCTCAGTGGCATCCGGGGGAAAATGCCCATACTGGCCATTTGCTACGGAGCCCAGTACATCGCGCACTTCAGCGGAGGAAATGTAGCTCCTTCCAATACGAGGGAATACGGGCGTGCACGCCTCTCACAAATTTGCCCGGACCCTTTTTTCCGGGATGTCGCTTCCGATTCACAGGTGTGGATGAGTCACAGCGATACGATTCAGAAATTGCCGGAGGGGGCTGAACTCCTTGCCAGCACCCATGATGTGGAAAATGCTGCTTTTAAGATAGGGGCTGAGAAGATCTACGGCATACAATTCCACCCGGAAGTGTATCACACCACGGAGGGAAAGCGCATCCTTGAGAATTTTCTGGTAGACATCGCAGGACTGGAACAGACCTGGACCCCTGCAGCCTTTGTGGAAACCACTATAGATGCGCTCCGGGAAAAGATCGGGAATGAAAAAGTAATCCTCGGCCTCTCGGGAGGGGTGGATTCCACAGTGGCGGCTGTTTTGCTGCACAGGGCTATCGGAAAAAACCTGCATTGCATTTTCGTCAACAACGGGTTGCTGCGCAAGAATGAATTTAATGAAGTACTTCACCAATACGAGCATATGGGTTTGAATATCAAAGGTGTAGATGCTTCATCGCGTTTCCTGGATGCCCTTGAAGGGGAGTCTGACCCTGAAAAGAAACGGAAGATTATCGGCAGGGTCTTTATAGAGGTCTTTGACGATGAGTCCCATCAGGTGGAGGACGCAAAATGGCTGGGTCAGGGGACCATCTATCCGGATGTGATCGAATCGGTCTCCGCTACCGGAGGACCATCGGCCACGATCAAAAGCCATCACAATGTAGGAGGCCTCCCGGACTTCATGAAATTGAAAGTGGTGGAACCCCTCAAGATGCTGTTCAAGGACGAAGTGCGCCGGGTGGGAACCAGCCTGGGAATTCCGGAAGAGCGGCTCGGAAGGCATCCGTTCCCGGGCCCTGGTTTGGCCATACGGATTCTGGGGGACATCACCCGGGAGAAAGTGGCCCTCCTGCAGGAGGTAGACCATATCTTTATAACAGGACTGGTGGAATGGGGCCTGTATGACAAGATCTGGCAGGCAGGGGCTATCCTGCTTCCCGTGCAAAGCGTTGGGGTTATGGGGGATGAACGTACTTATGAAAAATGCGTAGTTTTACGTGCAGTGGAAAGTACGGACGGCATGACGGCGGACTGGGTGCACCTGCCCTATGATTTTATGCAGAAGATCTCCAATGATATCATCAATAAAGTCCCTGGCGTGAACCGGGTCGTTTATGACATCAGTTCCAAGCCGCCGGCTACCATTGAATGGGAATAAGTATGAAGTTTGCTGGAAAGTGGTTTTTAATGGCCTGCCTCCTGCTGGCAATCGGCTGTAAGGCACAGGCGCAACAATTCAAGACGCACGCCGTAAAGCAGGGGGAAACCCTTGAATCCGTGGCGCGCCTGTATCAGGTAGATACGGCCGATCTCCTAAAATACAACAAAGAAGTTGAACCGGGTAAGGCGCTCAGGCCCAACACAATTCTGGTAATCCCAATCTCCGGTAAGCAGACTGAGATTTACCAACGCTCTAAGGAGGTTACCCGAGATTCTACCCAACAACAGGAACCCCTCGGTTTTCAGACCCACCGGGTTCGCAGAAAGGAAACCCTTTTCAGTATATCCAGGCGCTATGAAATTCCGGAAGAGCTGATCAAGCGTTACAACCCCGAACTCTATTCCCGTACCCTTGAGCGGGGGATGGTGCTCCGTATCCCCAGGTATCCGGCCGGATGGGGACCCGGATCGGCTGAAGAAGGACCCGAATTGATCACCTATGAGGTACAGCCCAAGGAGACGCGCTGGAGTATCGCCTATAAATTCAATATTACCGTAGACAGTCTTGTAAAACTGAACCCCCAGCTGCCTTCCAACACGAGTTATCTGGCGGCCGGGCAGGAACTAAAGCTTCCAAAGCCCCCGGGCAGCGATGTGGAGCAGAAGGACACCCGGTTATACGTTTCCTACACAGTGCCCCCCAAGAAGACCCTCTTCAGCCTGAGCCAGGAATACGGGATCCCCCGGGAGGAGATTTTGCGGCTCAACCCGGAAATAGTGGAGCGCGGCAACCTGCAGGAGGGAATGGTCCTCAGGCTCCCGGAGAAAAAACCCGATTCGGTGGGGCAGGGCAGTGCCTTTGTTTACTACGAAGTACGCCCCAGGCAAACGGAATACTCCCTCACACGCAAACTGGGAGTGGGATACGCAGACCTGCTTTCCCTGAATCCCCAGCTTGCACGGGGTTTGCAGGCGGGAATGGTCCTAAAAATACCCCGGGAAAAGGCCGAAAACCTGGAGGTCAAAAACGATCTGATCCTGGAAACCTTCAGCCTGCGTGACAGTATTAATCAGCAGCATATTCCGAAGCTTTTAATCATGCTACCTTTCCGGCTGGACCGCCTTGACCTGTCGGATGCAGAGGGCACTCAAAAACGGATTGAGCAGAACAATGCGCTGCAGTACAGCCTTGGTCTGTATTCCGGCCTTTTAGTTGCTCTGGACTCCATTGCAGATCTGGGTGTTTCGGTTGAGGTAAAAACCTATGACACCCAGCTCAGCACGGCACGTGTAAGGGCCCTGATGATGCAGGAAGACCTCAGTAGTTACAGTGCGATTCTGGGACCCCTGGCCCCGGAGGCCGTCAAGGAGGTCGCTACCCGGGCACGGGAACTTGACGTCCCGGTGATTGCCCCCTTACCGGTTGGGCAGGAACTGTCCCTGGAAAACCTTTTTTATTCCTACACGCCGGAAAACCGGTTGAGAGAGCACATGCTGCGCTTCATGAAGGAACAGGTCTCCGATCAGAAAATCCTGATTATCTCCGACCAGAAAAATAAGGACGCCGAAATGAAGATCCTGGAGACCTTCCCAGGGGCGGACCTGGTAGAACTGAAGGAGGAGGAAGAAAATATTTCTCTGGACCGGGAGCAGTTTATCACCCAGCTTTCCCAGGAAACCGACAACTGGATCTTCGTGGAGACAGACGATTTTAAAATTGCCTCCAGTGTTAGCTCCATTCTGAATTCCGCCAATTCGGACACCACCCGGATCCGGATGTTTACCACCCACAAAAACCGGGCATTTGAAAATGAGGTAATTTCCGTACCCCACCTTTCCAATTTGAAATTCACTTTTCCCTCGGTAACCAGTGAAGGCACCACCGACGCCTTTATCCGGCGCTATCGCGGCCGGTTTATGGGGGATCCCGACCGCTATGCCGTACGCGGATTTGACCTGGGCATGGACCTGTTGCTCCGCCTGGCCTACCGGCTCGACCTGTTCCAGGTGGCCGACCAGATCGGGGAGCTCGAATACACCGGAAACAAGTTTAATTACTGGAAGGGCTGGAATTCCGGATACTTCAATACGGCAGCCTACATCCTGATGTACGAAGACCTGCAAATCAAAGAAATCGAAGATCCATGACTTCCAAAGTAGTATACAAGGGTAAATTGCGGACCGAATGTACTCATCTGAGGTCCGGGAACCATTTTCATACGGACGCTCCGGTAGACAATCACGGTTTGGGCCAGGCTTTTAGCCCCACCGATACTGTGGCTACCGGGCTGGCCAGTTGTATGCTCACCATGATGGGGATCCGGTATGGGGACTCTGAAGGGGCCCTGGAGGACGCATATGCGGAAGTTACCAAACATATGGCCGCTAACCCGAGACGGATATCCCGGATAGAAGTGGACCTCTACCTGCCCGAAGCCATTTCTTCCAAAGACCGGAAAATCCTTGAACACACCGCCCGGACCTGCCCGGTCTGGTATAGCCTACACGAAGATATCATCAAGGAAATCCGTTTCTTTTGGACCTTGTAAAGCTCTGGCTGCTGCTGATGCTTTATGTGTTGTCCGGTCCTGTGGCTCAGGAAAAAGAAGGCATTCCCTGGAAAGTCGACAGAAAACTGAGCTGGGCCGATTTTAAGGGAATCCCTCCGGAAACCAAAAGCGTTGCGGCTACCACAGCCAGTGGAATAAGCTATTCCTATAAAACTCAGGGACCCCGGGGACGGTACCGACTCGATTACCAGGTAAACGCATTTTTCTACCCCTATAAGTCCTGGTACCACCCGGATCTGTGTGATTCGGTCGTCCTGAGTCATGAGCAGTTGCATTTTGACATTTCCGAACTGTATGCCCGTCGAATGCGCCACCTGCTGGAGGACCAAATTTTCGGGCCCGATGTCCGGGCGGAGGTTCGCCGGATTTTCAAACAAGTCAACCGGGAGCTTTCTGAATTCCAGGACCGGTATGACCGCGAAACGGATTATTCCAGGGACCGGGAGGCCCAGGTGCGATGGAATGCCGAGATATCGAGGAGGCTGGCGTCGACAAATGAAAACTAACCCCCCCGGTACCTCCCATGCCAAACAGTCAAATAGGACACCTCTTAAAATGGAACGCGACAGCAATCGAAAAGCACTGGTAGCGCTGGCCTGGTATCGGATGCCCTTCGGAAAGTACAAAGGTCGGTACCTGGCCTCCCTTCCCCTGGAATACCTCCTTTGGTTCCGGCAAAATGGGTTCCCTGAGGGACGTTTGGGGATGCAAATGCAGCTGATGCTCGAGATTAAGGAAAATGGCCTGGAAGGATTGCTCGACCGGATCCGCAAAGAATTTCCCCGGGATCCTGCCTGATTTCCTCCTGTAATTTGTACCTTTGAATCCCGTAACAATACATCCGCACATGTCTGCCACAAAGTACATCTTCGTTACGGGAGGAGTAACCTCATCACTCGGAAAAGGAATCATCGCCGCATCCCTTGCCAAACTGCTTCAGGCAAGGGGATTCAGGACTACTATCCAAAAACTCGATCCGTATATCAATGTAGATCCGGGTACCCTGAACCCTTATGAACACGGGGAATGCTACGTCACCGATGACGGAGCTGAAACAGACCTGGACCTGGGGCATTACGAGCGGTTTTTGAATGTCCGTACTTCCCAGGCGAACAACGTCACCACCGGGCGGATCTATCAAAGCGTCATCGATAAGGAGCGCCGGGGGGAATTTCTTGGTAAAACGGTTCAGGTGGTGCCCCACATCACGAACGAGATCAAGGAGCGCATTCAGTTGCTCGGTAACAGCGGAGACTACGATATTGTGATTACCGAGATAGGGGGAACAGTTGGTGATATCGAATCCCTGCCCTATATCGAAGCGGTGCGGCAATTGCTCTGGGAACTCGGAGACAACAATGCCATTGTGGTACACCTCACCCTGGTGCCCTTTTTGTCGGCGGCGGGAGAGTTGAAGACCAAACCGACCCAGCACTCCGTCAAGACGCTCATGGAAAGTGGGATCAAGGCCGATATTTTGGTATGCCGGACCGAACACGAGTTGTCAGAAGAGATCAAACAGAAACTGGCCCTGTTCTGTAACGTAAAGAAGGAGGCGGTGATCCAGTCCATCGATGCGAATACGATCTATGATGTGCCGATGATGATGCAGGATGAAGGCCTGGACCGGGTGGCCCTGCTGAAACTGAACCTGCCCCAACGTCCCGAACCGGACCTCTCCCAGTGGATGGAATTCCTAAAACGCCTTAAAAACCCGGAGAGCGAGGTAAAAATCGGCCTGATCGGGAAATACGTGGAACTTCAGGATTCATACAAGAGCATACAGGAATCCCTGATCCATGCCGGGGCGGCCAATAAAGTTACGGTAAATGTGATTTCAATTCATTCCGAACACATCAGCTCAAACAATATTGAGAACAAAATGAAGGGCCTGGACGGTATCCTGGTAGCCCCGGGTTTCGGGGAGCGGGGGATTGAAGGAAAGGTCAGGGCTGTGCACTACGCCAGGGAGCACGGAATCCCTTTTCTGGGTATTTGCCTTGGCATGCAGATGGCGGTTATCGAATACGCCCGGAACGTGCTGGGATATGAGGACGCCAATTCAACCGAAATGAATGAAAACACCACCCATCCGGTCATCGACCTGATGGAGGACCAGAAGTCAATCGTAAACAAGGGCGGTACCATGCGGCTGGGAGCCTGGGACTGTGAACTTTCGGAGGGCACCCTCGTATCTGAGGTATACGGGGATGTCAGTACGATTTCCGAGCGCCACCGGCACCGGTATGAATTCAACAACGACTACAAAGAGGAATTTGAAAAAGCCGGTCTGATTGCCTCGGGGATCAACGCAGGTACGGGGCTGGTGGAAATCGTTGAAATTCCATCGCACCCCTGGTTTATCGGAGTACAATACCACCCGGAATACAAGAGCACCGTGGCCAGTCCCCATCCGCTGTTCGTCGGATTCGTTCAGGCGGTACTTCAGCATAAAAAACAAAGAAGCAAGGCCAGTTTGGCCTAAACTCCCCGATTGGGATTATATTTGCAACTGCTTTGAGCCAGCCCTGTAATGTACCGGGCTTCTGCCGGTAAAAAAC
>JARRQA010000024.1:0-13772 GCA_037382325.1 Robiginitalea sp. | reverse complement strand
CCATCATTGGATTCCTGCTGATTTTTGGGATCTTACTTTTCTGGTTTTACCTGAACCAGCCTACCCCTGAGGAACTGGAGGCTGAGAAACAGGCTGTAGAACAAGTCCAGCAACCTGAAGCGGAAGAAACAAATACTCCACAGCCTCTGACCCCTGTACAGGATCCGGTCACGTATGCCAGTGATTCCCTGGCCCAGCAGGCCTATGCCCAAAAAGTCGGGGCCTTTTCCTATACGAAAGTCCGGGAGGGAGTTACGGAACTGGAAAACGACGTCCTGTATTTAAAGATAGCCAACCGAGGCGGACAGGTCGTGGAGGCGCGCATGAAGCAGTTTGTCACCCATGATTCAGTGCCTGTCTATCTGGTACGGGATGGCAACGCCCGTTTCAACCTCCAGCTGGCGACCCGGGATAACCGGGTATTGCAAACCAGCGACCTTTATTTTGAACCTTCCCTGACTTCGGACGGGGATGCCCAGGTACTGCGCATGACGGCCAAAGCAGGTCCCGACCAGTATCTGGAATACCGCTATACCCTGAAACCCGGGGAGTACCTGCTGGATTTTGATATTCGTTCCCAGGGGTTGTCAAACGTGCTTAGCCCTGCTCAACCCGCTATTCTGGACTGGCAGTTACGGGGAATCCGTCACAATAAAAGCGTCATGTACGGCAATCGGTATACGCGCCTGACCTACCGCCATGAAGGGGACGACATCTCCAAACTCTCCGAGAGCAGCGACGATGAGGAAACGGAAGTTGATGTGCGGTGGATGTCCTTCCGCCAGCACTTCTTCAGCTCTATACTCGCAGCTGATGAGCCTTTTGCCTCAGTAGACATGACTTCCCGGAACCTGGTGGAGGAGGAGAGCCGGGAGGTGCATTTTACCAAGGAATTTGCCATACAAACCTCCATCGAACCGGTTGGAGGAGAACTCTCCAGGGCCATGCACTGGTATTACGGCCCGACAGACGTCGCGGTCCTGAAAAATTACGAAGATCTGGCCCTGGCTGATTCGATTCCCTATGGATGGGGGATCTTCGGCTGGATCAACCGGTATTTGTTTACGCCTTTCTTCAGTTTCCTCAGTTCCTTCCTTCCGTATGGGATCGCCATTGTGGTGATGACGATCATCGTCCGGATCCTGATGTCTCCGGTGACCTATAAATCGTACCTCTCTCAGGCCAAAATGAAAGTCCTAAAGCCAGAGATTACAGAGATCAACGAGAAATTCAAGGACAATGCCATGAAGCGACAGCAGGAGACCATGAAGCTCTACAACAAGGCAGGGGTAAGCCCCTTAAGCGGATGTGTGCCTGCCCTGTTGCAACTGCCGATCTTCTATGCCCTGTTCATGTTCTTCCCTACCAGCTTTTCGCTCCGGCAAAAGTCCTTCCTCTGGGCGGAAGACCTGTCTTCCTATGACACAGTGGCCCAGTTGCCCTTTGCCATTCCTTTCTACGGGGACCACGTCAGCTTGTTTCCCATCCTGGCATCCGTGGCCATCTTCTTTTACATGATGATGACTACCGGGCAGACCATGCAGACCCAGCAGCCGGGAATGCCGAATATGAAATTCATCATGTATCTCTCGCCCCTGATGATGCTGTTTTTCTTCAACAACTACGCGAGTGGTCTCAGTCTCTATTACTTCGTCTCCAACCTGATCACCATCGGCATTATGCTGGTGATCAAAAACGTGATCCTGGACCAGGACAAGATCCATGCCCAGATCGAGGAGAAAAAGAAGAAGCCGAAGAAGGAAAATCGCTTCCAGCGGAAGATGCGGGAGATGATGGAGCAGGCGGAGGAGCAGAAAAAATCAGGGAAGCGCTGATCCTCTTAATGTTTGATTTTGTCCAAAATAAAAGGCCTCAATTGAGGCCTTTTTCAATTTCTCAAAAACCAAACTAAAAAAACCCCGCCTTCGAGGCGGGGCTTTGCCGGTTGAGCCGGTTTAGTCTGATAAGATTTGGGACCCACAAGATGTCTTATTCAGGGGAAGAAGCAAAGAAAAAGTTGTAAGGACGCGGATTTTTGTGGCGATTCCCGGGATGCCTGTGGTAAGAAATAGCTCCCCTGGGATTCCGGGGAGCCTGCTTCACAATAGGATATGTGTTCGTGCCGGTGCCTGCTGGCAGCGGGCATTCAGTACATCTTGTGGCAGGAGTGCTTTATCAGAGGTTTGAACCACGCCGCTGTATGCTTCGGTGCTCCGGACTGAGAATGGCTTTGAAAGGGTTTAAGGGAGTCAGGGGACGTTATCTTTTATTTATGATTTAATTCAAAGAATGGATTTTTAATGTAGAAATAATATTAATAAAAGTTAAACAAAAAAAGACCGCTTTTCAGCGGCCTTTCTTCATTTTGGAAGTGTTTGGGAAGTATCCTACTGCTGTGGCAGCAATACTTTGTTTACCACGTGGATCACACCGTTTTCGGCCTGAACATCCACAAAGATGATCCCAATATCTGTATTCCCAGCGCCGTCGGTAACATCGGCAATATTGTTTCCGGTACCGGGCAGGGTAATCGTAATATCCTGACCCTGCAGGGTAGTAACCGGGTTGGCGCCCATCATAAGGTCACCGGAAGTGATATTGTTTTCGGTTATCACGTGGTGGTTCAGTACCGTTCTAAGGACTGTTTCTCCGGGAACCCCGCCCAGTTCTTCGATCAATGCCGCGAAGGCCTCGTCGGTTGGGGCGAACACCGTATAGTTCGGATTAATGCCATCTGCATTGGAACCCTCGGTCCGTGAAAGGATGTTTACGTAATCCGTTCCGGGCGTAAGCTCCGTCAATGCCGATACCAGGGTAGAAAAACTTGGATCTGCCGTAGCAAAAGTTACGATGGTTGGCAGGTCGATTACCGCATCCACTGCGTGAATGATTCCGTTAGTCCCTACGATATCAGCTTCTGAAACAGTTGAAATTCCATTGAATTTAACGTCTTCAGAGGTGTTGAAATACAGGCTCATTGGGTTATCATCGGCTCCGGTTGCAGACGTGTTGACATATCCGTTGCCAAGGGCACCCAATTCTGTAGAACTTACAGCACCAAGCTCGGCATCCAGAACATGGTTCAGGAGGATGCGCCTCAAGACAGCTGTATTGACGTTACCCAGGGGTGTATCTCCCAGGAAGGCACTAAAGGCAGCGTTGTCAGGAGCCAGTACGGTGAATGGCCCATCTCCGGTAAGGTCGCCAATCAGATCTCCATCCGCAGCTCCGAGCGCAGTAACCAGGCTGCTGAAGTCAGCATTAGCAGCCGCATGGGACGCGACGGTTGGAAGCGGAATAACTGCGTCCACAATGTGGATCGTTCCATTGGATGCCTCGATATCTGCACCGCCATCGGTTACAGCAGATACGTTGTTAAAACGCACGCCTGAAGTTGCATTAAAATAGATGCTGATGTTGTTGCCTCCGGCTCCGGTAGCATTGGTACTTGTATATCCCCTGCCTGCACTTGCCAAATCTGTGGATTTGACGTCGGCAGATATAACGTGGTTCAACAGGATTTGAGACAAAACATCCGTAGGTACTTCGTCCAGGGAACCAAAGTTATTGCTGGCAAGGAAGGCAGTGAAGGCAGCATTGGTAGGAGCCAGAACTGTAAAAGGGCCGTCCCCCTGCAAAACGTTTACGAGGTCCCCATCGGCCGCTTGTAAGGCTTGTACGAGAATTGATAGCTCATCTGTTTCCAGGGCTATCTCTACAATGTTCTTGGGATCGTTAGTTCCGTTGTCGCCGTTTCCGTCATCATCATCCGAACAGGAAACGATAGGAAGAATTAAAAGGCTGAAGACAAAAACCTTCAGAAAGAATAAAGTGTTTTTCATGGCAAAGCTTTTTTTGTTTATCCAAATCTATAAAAAGAATAAACAAAACAATGGTCATTAATAAAGTTTTAACGATACATTCGATAAACTTCAGCTCGCCCCATCGTAGTATAAGCAATGTAAATAAGTGGGTAAGAATCGGTTTCGCCGTAACTGGTTATGATGAGGATGGAACAGAAAGAAAGAAAAACCGACCCTTGAACGGGTTTCCGGTACGGACCTGTAAAGTTTGTGACACCTTAATTTTGTATTTTTGCCCCCAGTATGAAAAAAGTGGTCGTTGGGCTTTCGGGAGGTGTGGACAGCAGCGTGGCCGCCCTGCTATTAAAGGAGCAGGGATATGAGGTCATAGGCCTTTTTATGAAGAACTGGCATGATGATTCGGTCACGATTTCCAGGGAATGCCCCTGGCTGGACGACAGCAACGACGCCCTGATAGTGGCAGAAAAGCTCGGGATCCCTTTCCAAACGGTGGACCTGAGCACAGAATACAAGGAGCGTATTGTGGATTATATGTTCCGGGAATACGAACAGGGGCGCACCCCGAACCCGGATGTCCTCTGCAACCGGGAAATAAAATTTGACCTATTCCTGAAGCTGGCCATGGACCTTGGGGCTGATTACGTGGCCACGGGTCACTATTGTCGAAAAGACACCTTTAAAAATGAGGAGGGGAAAACCATCCACCGCCTACTGGCAGGAAAGGATCCCAATAAAGACCAGTCCTACTTCCTTTGCCAGTTAAATCAGGAGCAACTTTCAAAAGCCCTCTTCCCCATTGGAGGGTTACTGAAGTCCGAGGTCCGGGAAATAGCAGCCACCCACGATCTGATCACAGCGGATAAAAAAGATTCTCAGGGACTATGTTTTATAGGGAAGGTGCGTTTGCCCGAATTCCTGCAGCAACAGCTTGAACCCAGGGAAGGACCGATTGTGGAGATCCCGGCCAGTGCCACTCAGTTCCATTCAGACCAGCCTGAATTCCGCAGTCGGGAAGAAGAACTGGCGTATTATGCCGCCACACCTGTTTTCAACCTGGCTGACGGAAAAGTAGTGGGAAACCATCCCGGAGCACATTTCTTCACGATCGGGCAGCGCAAAGGCCTGGATGTGGGGGGTACCCCGGAACCCCTCTTTGTCATCCAAACGGATGTCACTCAGAATATCATTTATACAGGGCAGGGGAAAGAACACCCGGGCCTCTTTCGCCGGACCCTTTTCGTATCGGAGGAGGACCTGCATTGGGTCCGCCCGGACCTGGCCCTGAGACCGGATCAGGAAATGGAGGTACAGGCGCGGATCCGGTACCGGCAGGAATTGCAGCCGGCCGTGCTGCATAAAATCGGCAGCGGCCTGTATGTGGATTTCAAAAGCCCGCAATCGGCCATTACCCCCGGGCAGTTTGTGGCCTGGTACAGAGGGGATGAACTCATCGGTTCCGGGGTGATTGCCTGATCCCTTTCTATAGTTGGTTGAACTACAAATCTTTTTCCATGAGGCACAAGGTCACGGAATTATTCGACATCAAATATCCCATTGTACAGGCGGGAATGATATGGGCCAGTGGCTGGCGCCTGGCTTCTGCGGTGGCCAATGCAGGCGGCCTGGGCCTGATAGGGGCCGGGAGCATGTACCCGGAGGTTTTGAGGGAACATATCCGGAAATGCAAAAAAGCCACATCCCGTTCCTTTGGGGTCAATGTTCCCATGCTGTATCCCCAGATCGGGGAGATCATGGAAATCATTGCAGAAGAAGGGGTTGGGATTGTTTTTACATCTGCCGGGAACCCGAAGACCTGGACGCCGTTCCTGAAGGAGCGCGGGATAACGGTAGTACATGTGGTGAGCAGTGTGAAGTTCGCCCTTAAAGCCCAGGAGGCCGGGGTGGATGCCGTGGTAGCCGAAGGTTTCGAAGCCGGAGGGCACAATGGGCGGGACGAAACCACCACCCTTACACTTATCCCCGCCGTACGGGAAAAAATCGAGATTCCCCTGGTCGCGGCCGGTGGAATTGCCACGGGGCGTGCCATGCTGGCAGCCATGGTGCTCGGGGCGGATGGCGTACAGGTGGGAAGCCGTTTTGTCGCCAGTGAAGAAGCTTCTTCCCATGCGGCCTTCAAACAAAAAGTAGTGGAGGCCGGGGAGGGGGACACACGTCTGACCCTGAAAGAACTCGCCCCCGTCCGCTTGTTAAAGAACAAATTTTACCAGGATGTTCAGAAGGCTTATGCCCACTGTGCCACGCCCGAGCAACTCCGGGAATTACTGGGAAGGGCCCGGGCCAAAAAGGGGATGTTCGAAGGGGATTTGGAGGAAGGAGAACTCGAGATCGGTCAGGTTTCGGCCCTGATCCATGACATCCTCCCGGCTGCCCGGATCGTAGCCAACCTGGTGGAGGAGTTTGAGGAAGCCCGCAGGGAAATTTCCCGAATCCGTTTCTAAAAAACAGCCGGCTTCAAAAAACAGAGCGCTCAATGGCGATATCCGCATATTGCCATATTTCTTCAAATTCTTCATGGACTGCGTCCGCTTCTGCCTGCCTGCCCTGTCCTTCAAGGGCCTGCTGAAGGCCAAGGAGTGACCATCCGTTTTGCCGGAGCCTTCTCAGGTCTTCCCTGTAGACCGCTTCCGCCTCCTGATACTTTTCCAGTTCCAGTAATACGGCTCCCAGATTTTGTCGGGGAGGGATATGCCAGGCCGAAGGTTCCGTATAGGTTAGGGCATCTTCCGCAGCAACCGCCTTTTTCAGATGTTCCACCGCTTGTGCTGGCTTTCCTTCCAGGTGCGCCAGTTCCCCGGCAACCAGCTCATAAGCGACCCTGGCGATCCGGTCCGAGGAATTGTGGGCTGTGGCAACGATATCAGCCGTTTCCGGGTCTTCCATGATATTTCTGATCGCTTCCAGTTCTTCCCGCGCTTCCCTGGTGTTCTGCTTCCTGATAAAGGCGAGCCCCCGGGCGTAATGCCGCATAAGGTTCAGATGACGGATCTCCGGGGCCGGGGCCGGATAGGTCAGGATGTCATTCCACTTTCCGAAGCGCACATAGGCGAGCAGAGGAGTAGCTGCAAAATCCTGCAGGAAAGTGAGTTCGGCCATTTCCCCTTGGGGGACTTTTTCGGCTGTCTTCTTGGCGGCCGTGATCGCCGTGTTGCTTTCCCCGATCAGGCTGGCTGCGGACCAGAGGAAGTGTATGTTGTGCGGATAGTATCCAAGGGGGTATAGTCCCTGGGAGTAGCACTGGGAGATATAATCCTCATCTGCAGCGATGGCCTTGTGGTTAGCTTCCACGGCATCCTTGTACCGGCCGACCCGTATGTAGATATGGGAGGGCATGTGTACCAGGTGACCCGCGGCCGGCATAAGGTCTTCCAGGGCCTCTGCACTGGGGACACCCAGATCAGGTTGGGGCAGTTCTACCATATGGATATAATAATGGTGAGCTCCGGGATGTTTGGGATTTATGGAAATCGCTTTTTCCAGGGCTTTCCTGGCTTCAGGGGTCTCGGGCATGGGGTTTCCTTCAGCGTCCCAGTAGTTCCAGGGCATGGTGTTCATGGCCGCTGCCGCGTAGAGGGTCTGAACATCGGGGTTTTCGGAAAAGGTTTCCCTGACCCGTGCCATGGCCTCCAGATAGGCTTTGTTGAGTTCTGCCACGTCCGCCTCCCACTTGCTGCTGTAGCGGGCATTCAAAGCCCCGATCAGGGCCTGCTCCAACGGGCTGGATCCCCTTAGGTTTTTATTGGCTTTTTGAAGGGCCTCCCAGGCAGCTTCTTTTCGCTCCTGAAGGGGGAGGGGGTCGTTGATATTCGGGCCCAGGGCATAGGCCTGTCCCCAGTAGGCCATGGCATTGCCGGGGTCCAGCCGGGCAGCTTCCATAAAGGAGCGATGCGCCTCCGCATGGTTGAAGGCAAAGGTAAGCCGCATCCCCTGGTCAAAAAAGGCCTGGGCACGGGCTTTATCTGTTGAAATGGGAAAGGAATAATCCCCCAGGTTCTCGAACAGGGGGGCAATCTGCCGGGTACTGTCCACAGGTGCCAGGAGGAATTTGGCCACGGTGCATTTAAGCGCCCCGATAGAGGCTTTGTCCCGTTTGGGGAGTTGCGTTGTCTGCTCCGGGAGCGACCAGAGTACAATGACTGCGGTAACCACCAGGGCTATCCACAGAAGGTTGCGATTGTTTTTCATGATTTTTGGTTGTGTGGTGTTTCCGGGTCTGTGTCCTCATCCCCAAAAGACAGGGATGTAAAGTGTCTGATATTCTGTAAGATAGGGATTTATTCTGGATGGGCAAAGGCGTAGTGGTAGTACCCAGCTTGAATTCTGAGGCCCTGTGTGGTCCGCGCACATTTTTTCCTAAAAAAAGGCATCCCCATTTTCAGGAATGCCTCTTACCTGCTGCCAATTTATCAAAAATCCCTTCAGGGGATCAGGGCGTTCATTTTTTCAAGATATCCGCGCATCTGTTCGAGGGTTCCCGCGAGTTTCCCGATTTGCTGCTGGGCTTCCTCCCAGTTCTCCTGCTCTATGGCCTCCCGCACTCCGGGCAGGGTTTTTACACCATACCCCGTGTAAAAGCCGGGGGCGTAGATCTGATGCCGGTACCAGGGCCGGCGGGGCAGTCCCTCCTCCGAGGTCAGCTGTTGTTCCGCGTGCATCAGCAAAGTATTCAGGGCCTCTTTTTTAGCTGAGGACACGTCAGTCAGGTCTTTAGCCACAAACGCATCCACTTCTTTCTGAAGTTTGGCCAGCCCGTTTTGAAGGGGGGAGAAGTCCAGGTAGGGGACTTCCGGTTCTTTAGTAGGGGCTGCCATAGGTTTTTTGGGGTCTGCTGCAAGGCTGTAGGCTTTTTGTGCCACCAACCGGTTATGCTTTTCGGCAGCTTCCCGCATGGAAGAAGCCGTTTCCATTACTTCCTTCAAGTAGTCTGAAAGGGTTTGATACCAGGGCCCGAAATCCAGAGGGAGGACCTCTGCATTGGCAAGCCGGAGGGTAATTCGTCCCGCAGTTTTCGCCAGGGCTACTCCATAGCTCATGTCAGGGTCCTTGAAACGTTTATAATGCGTATAGGTATCGTAAATGGTGTGGTATTCTCCTCCGGCGTTCTCCCCACCGTACCCTAGATTCAGCGAGGCGATCCCTGCATGTTGAATAAAAGGGGTATAGTCTGATCCGGATCCCAGGGCATACAATTTAAAGGCCTCATTTCCCCCATTGACCAGATTTATGGCCTTACGGCGCTCCTTTACCGAGACCCCGGTTTGGGGGTCGGGTACAGAGGCAGCCACCTCCGAGACCATGGTCTGAAGTGAATGAGAGCCACCGGCCCCGAGGAAGCCCCGCCCATTGCCGTCTGTATTGATGTAGGCCACGGCCTTTTGCTGCAATTCTTCCAGATGGTCTTCTACCCATTCCGTGGATCCAATCAGCCCGGGTTCCTCTGCATCCCAACCGCAGTAGACCACGGTTCTTTTCGGCCGCTCTCCATTTTTAGCCAGCATGCCAACCGCCCGGGCTTCCTCCATAAGGGCGACCATGCCACTGACAGGGTCCGCCGCACCGTGGACCCAGGCATCGTGGTGGTTGCCCCGTATCACCCACTGGTCCGGGTATTCAGCACCTTTTAAGGTGGCGATGACATTGTGAGCTGGTCTCAATTTCCATTCGAATTCCAGTTTCAACCGGACTTTGGCCGGCCCGGGCCCGATATGGTACGTAATGGGCAGGGCGCCTTTCCAGGAATCCGGTGCAACAGGGCCTTCAAGGGCTCTCAGGAGGGGTTCCGCATCCGCATATGAAATCGGGAGCACCGGGATTTTTGTAATGGTAGGTGCGGTTTCCCGCTCGATCCTATTGGCCTCTTTGGTGGCCCCGTACCCCGGGGTGAGCACATCTCCCGGATACAGGGGCATGTCCATCACGGACCCGCGTTGCACACCGGTTGCGTTTTTAAAGGCACCTTTGGGGTACACATCCCCCCGGTAAAACCCGTCATCCTTCGGGTCGGAATAAATAATGCAGCCGATGGCTCCTTTTTCAGCGGCGAGTTTGGGCTTGATCCCTCTCCAGGATCCATAGTATTTGGCGATCACGATCTTTCCCTTAACATCAATCCCGAGCTTTTCCAGTTCTTCATAATCCCTGGGTACCCCGTAATTCACAAAGACCAGTTCGGCCTCCACATCCCCGTCCCGGGAGAAGGCATTGTAAGACGGCAGGAGCGCATCACCCTGCTGCGTGTAAGGATCCCCTTCCACGGGAACCGCTGTCAATGCGGCCTTGAATTTGGTGGGTTCGGTCAGTTCCAGGAGCCTTACCTTGGGGTAGGGGAAGAGCACCTGATAGGTGTCTATGCGGGCGTCGTACCCCCAGGATTCAAACTGGTCACGCATCCAACGGGCGACCTCGGCCCCTGCTTCGGTGCCTACCCAATGGGGCTTGTCTGCCATTTTCTGCATCCAGTCGTCCAGGTTCTCCGCGGACAACTGGGCGTCAAACCGGGCTTCCAGTTCGAGTTGCTCCCGGGCTTCCTCTGAACTGAAACCGGTGATGGTCTGGGCATGCAAGCCTGCCAAACTGAGCAGGGCTAGGTACAGGAGGGATAGTGTTTTCATAGGGTTGGAATTTTAGGGTAGTGTATTTATGAATTTAAAACAAGAAGGAGTTATTCCATCAATTTGTCGTCGAGTTGCAAGAGGGTAGCCAGGAGGACGTTCGCACCATTGGCAATATCTTCCGGGGAACTATACTCTTCGGGGGAATGACTGATGCCGCCCTTACTGGGCACGAAGATCATCCCCACCGGGCAGATGAGGGCCATATCCTGGGCATCGTGACCCGCCCCGCTTTGCATTTGCCGGTGTGAGAGGCCCAGGTCATCGGCTGCGCCACGGATTTCCTCCTGAATCCATTGGGCAGTCAGGGCTGGTTTTCCCGTGGTGTCCAGGGGCGTAAATTCAAAAGTAGTTCCCGAGTTTGCGGCTATGGTCCTGGCCCGTTTGCGGATGCGCTCGTACAGCGTATCAATGGTGGCATCAGACAGATCGCGTATCTCCAGGCTCAGGACTACTTCTCCCGGGATTACGTTGGGAGCCCCCGGGTTGGCCCGAATTCGGCCCACGGTGGCTACTTGTTTCCCATCCATTTTAAGCGCTTCCTCATTCACTGCCTGAATAAACCGGGCTGCCGCCAGCAGGGCATCCTGACGCAGATTCATGGGTGTCGTGCCGGCGTGGTTGGCCATCCCGCGTATGGTAACATCCCACCAACGAAGGCCCACGATTCCCTCGACCACACCTATATCCTGGTTTTCCCGGTCGAGAATGCCACCCTGTTCTACATGCAATTCGACGAAGGCAGCCAGGCTTCCCTTTGGCCGCACGACTTCCGACAGGCGGGTGGTATCCCCGCCCAGGCGCTCAATCCCCTCACCCATGGAATATCCCGTGCTGTTGACCACGCGGAGGGCCTCCGGTTTCAGGGCACCCGCCAGGGCCCTGCTGCCCATTACGCCTCCTTCTTCATTGGAAAAGATGATGACTTCCAGAGGGTGATTTGTTTCAATATCGCTATCCTTAAGGGTCTGCGCCACTTCGATGGCGGCCATGGACCCCACACACCCGTCGTAGTTTCCTCCATTGGGAACCATATCGATATGGGAACCAAACCCAATGGGTTTCAGGTCTTTCCTGCCCGGTCTTTTTCCTATGATATTTCCGGCGGCGTCCACAGAGGTTTTCAACCCGGCCTTTTCCATGAGTCCCATAACGAATGCCCGGCCCTCGAGATCCCCGTCGCTGAAGGCAACGCGGTTGGGTTGTCCATTGGCATCCCGCCCGTAGTCCGCCAGGGTGTCCAGGCTTGCGTTAAGGCGGTCTGCATTAACTCTGGGGACTTCCTGGGCGACAAGGCTACTTGAAAACAATGCGAGGAACGTAAAAAGGATTCGGTTCATGGTCAGGATTTTTTTAGGAGTTTTTGGAAAAGTTGCAGCCAGGCTTCGATCTGGCTGAACAGGGTGAAATGCTCCACCACACGCGATTGTGCATTAAAGGCCCATTTATCCAGTTCCTTGGGGTGGTTCAGCATGTATTCCATGGTTTCGGCAAGGCCTTTAACATCGGTGGGGTCCGAGTTGATCTTTCCCGTTTGTTCATCCTGCACCTGGAAGCGCAGGCCGGCCGCCCCGGAAACCAGTACAGGGGTCTGTTTCCACATGGCCTCCGTTGCCGTGAGGCCAAACCCTTCCTGCAGGGAGTTTTGCACCACAATCCGGGAACACCGCTGCAAAGAATTTACAATAAGGGCATTTTCCTTTGGGTTGTCCAGGGGTAGCAGAAAGAGGCCGATGTCTTCCTGTATCTGCCCAGGCAGGCTTTTGTAAAAGGCGACCAGCTCCTGAAGCACCTCATTCCCCTCGGGATCATCGGTAACGAATTTAGGGTCCGGGCCACCCAGGACCAACCGGCAAAGGCGGATGCGCTTGTAGGCGATGCTGCCCGGGTCGTTTTTTTGTTCATTCTCTTCCTTCATCCGCACAAAGGCAATCATGAGTTCCCTGAAGCCCTTCAGGCGGTCCCAGCGGGAAATTTCCGTAATGATCGGACGGTAGATCAGGTCAAAGGGGTGGTCCTGGTTGACCCTGCCGAAACGGCCGTCGGGAAGGACCCTGCGGACCTGGTGCTCGTAACTTCCGTAAAGCTGTGGACCCCGTGGTTCCAGGATGCCTGCCTGTACCATGATGCTGATGCTTTTGTGCATCTGGAGGGTCCGGTTCTTGTGGCTCAACGGATCGATGGACGGTGGGATCAGGCTGGTACGGCCTGCAATCTCCTTCAGGACGTATTCCTTCAGGCTGAAGATGAATTGGTCGTAGTCATTGAAATAGGCCTTCAGGTAGTCCCAGACCCCGCGGGTCGTCTCGTTGGATTCCTCCAGGCCAATGTGGCATCGCCAGATGGTGGTAATGTCCCGCTCCTTCTTTAACATGCCTGCCAGGGGCATCGGTTGTGGGTCGTGGATGACCACGATGTCCCCATCCCGTATGAGCTCCAGAGCCTTTGGAAGGTTTTTGCGGTTGACCCGTTCGTGAACGGCCCGGGCCGCTTCGGTAAAGGTGCCAGATCCACTCCCGTGGATGGCATTGTGTATTTGTTTGGTGTGGTTGAAAAAGTCCGTATCCGCAGTCTCAATTACGAGCCATTCGATTCGAACGCCCAGGGACCTCAGGATGCGCAGTTGACTTGGCAGCATCTCTGCCACGCCCCCGCCGATGGCGGTTGAATTGATCATCCATATAGTCCTTCCCTTCAGGGGTTTAATGTATTCAGGCGCGATTTCCAGAAAATGGTCCACAGTGGCCCTAAGACTGCTGTACGCCTGGTAATCTGCGATTTTGGGCCCTTCCTTAATTGTGATTTGCTGCATACATAAAAAGCTTCTGCCCAAAAGGTACAAAGATTCACCCGAATCCCCGGAATTCACTTACTCCTTTATCGTCTACGTAAATCCCCTGAGGGTAATTATTTCCCCCTGGTATTTTGTCGGGATTCACCGTATTGTACCTTTGGCAGGCCTATCCGAAGATCTATGGAACAACTTTATTTTACAGCCGACATCCTGGGGACGGTGGCTTTTGCCATATCAGGGGTCCTGGTGGCCATGGAAAAAAGACTGGACCTTTTCGGGATTGGCATCATCGCCCTGGTCACGGCCCTGGGAGGTGGAACCCTCCGGGATTTGCTCATCGGCACTACGCCGGTCACCTGGACCGAGTCGCCTATTTATATGTACGTCATCCTGGGAGCAGTGCTGTTTGCCATCCTCTTCCAGAGCCGGCTTAAGTACCTGCGGACCTCCCTTTTCCTGTACGATACCATAGGGATAGGCCTTTATACCATGGTGGGAATTGAAAAAGGGGTGGAGGCCGGGTTA
>JARRQA010000023.1:0-21162 GCA_037382325.1 Robiginitalea sp. | reverse complement strand
GTTAAGCAGCTCTCCGCCTACCTGTAACAATTGCAGCTCAGCTATCTTGGCGTTGTATTTGGCCTGACTCTTGGCAAGTACGGCATTGAGCAGGTTTAACTGGGCCTGCCGGAATTCGATGGAGGTGATCTGTCCCAGTTCGTAACGCTCCCGGGAACGGTTGAAGTTATCCAGGTTTGTCTGAAGGTTTTTCTCCTGTACTTCCAGTACAAACCGGGCGTTCTGGTAATTTCCCCAGGCATTTTTGATATCCCGTTCCACTTCCAGCTCTGTTTGTTTCTTCAACAGCTGTTGGTTCTCGAAGGTAATCTTCGCGTTCCGGCTGGAATTAATGGTCTGTCCCCCGTCAAAGAGGTTCCAGGTAAGGTTGATAGAGCCGTTCACCCCTGTGGAAGTATTCTGAAGCAGGAAGGAAAGGGGGCTGTTGTTGTTAAGCTCATTCCATCCGTAGGATCCCGAAAGACCGATGGTGGGCAGGTATCCGCTCCGGGCAGATTTCATGTTGTATTCTGAAATCAGGATATCCTTTTCAGCGAGCAACATCCGCACATTGTTCTCCTTGGCCATGGAAAGGATTTCCTCCATTTTAAGGGCTGGCAGGAAGGTAACCGTCGTATCAGCCGTATAGGTTTCGGAGAGATCCCGGTTGAGGATCAGGTTCAGGTCCCTTTTGGTGTTCCGGAGCAATTGCTCTGCATTGAGCAGGTTAACGCTGTCCGTATTCACGTCCACCTCCGCGTTGAGTACATCCAGCCCGGTGTTCTGGCCGAATTCGAATTGGTATTTGGCCCGCTCCAGACGGTTTTTGGAAATGGACAGGGCCTGACTGAGAAAAGCGGTATTTTCTTCCAGCCGTGCCACTTCGTAATAGACCGAAAACAATTGCAGCAGGGTCGTTTCAATCGTCTGCCGAACCTCAAGTTCGGACTGCTGGGAACGCTCCTGAAAGCGTTTGTAATCCCAGAGGCGCCCCAGGCCGTCAAAGAGCACGTAGTTGACGTTCAGAGAAGCATTGTAGCGACGGGTTTCTGCCCCCTCAGCCGACCGGATATCCCCATTGGCCAGCTCCCCTTCTGAATCCTGCCGGTCAATACTCCCCCCCGCATTGGCACTGACGGTCGGGAGGTACCCGGAATTCAAAAGATCGGCATTGTTTTCCTCAATGCTCCTGAGGTTTTTTGAAACACGGATTCCAAGGTTATTCTCCAGGGTCAGGGAAATGGCCTCTTCTTTGGACAATACAGGTTCCTGTCCATACGATAAGACCAGACCAGTTGCCCAGCTTAAAAGAATGGCAATAAAATGCTTCATGAAGACTGTTCTTCTAAAACGGTTGATTTCCTGTCTTTTTGTTTGGAATTCGACTTTTTGGATCCATTGGCCTCAGCCAGTTTGTGTTCCAGTTCTTCCTGGGTTTTCATCTCCTTGATGACCCGCTCCACTTCTTCCCGGTCGATTACCTGGCCTGTCCAGAGCCATTTCAACTTGGCCTTGGCATTGTTCACGGAAGACAGGAGCAGGGGCAACATCAGAAGGGTGAGAATTGTTGCAATTGCAATTCCGTAGGATATGGAGATGGCCATCGGTTTCAGGAACTGTGCCTGCCGGCTCTTCTCCAGCAACAGGGGCGCAAGGCCTGCAATCGTGGTGAGCGAAGTCAGGAAAATCGCCCGGAAACGCGAGCGCCCGGCCTCAAACAGGGCATCGTCGAATTTCATACCCTCCCGCAAATAGGAATTGAATTTTCCGATCAGTACCAGGCCGTCATTCACCATAATCCCGATAAGCGCGATGATGCCAAGGGCGGATAGTACATTGATGGGGAATCCGTGGAGCAAGTGGCCCCAGCCTACCCCAATAATGCTGAAGGGGATCATCGAAAGCAGGATGACCGGCTGGCTGTAGGTCCGGAAGGTGAAAGCGATCACAGCAAAGATCAGGAACAGGATGACCGGAAAGACCTTGTTTGCAGAACTGGATAGTTTCTGGGCTTCCCGGTTCTGCCCTTCATAGGAAACCGAAAGGCCCGGGAAACGGGACACTAGATCCGGCATGAAGTTGTTCTGAATATCCAGAAGGATATCGGTGGCACTTTCATTGGGGTCTTCCAAATCCGCTTCGACCCGGATCTCCCGCTGACCGTCCAGGTGGCTGATAGACTCGTCTCCCCGGGCGATCGAATAGGTGGCAATTTCGGAAAAAGGAACACGCTGGCCGGTAGGGGTCAGTATGCGCATATCATCCAGGTCCGCGATGGAGGATCGGTTGGACCGGTCGTACCGTACCCATACCCGTATCTCATCCTGACCCCGCTGGAAACGCTGCGCCTGAGCCCCGAAAAACCCGGAGCGCACCTGGCTCATCACCTGCTGGAGGTTAAGCCCCAGGGCATAAGCATTCTCCTTGAGCTCGATGTCTATTTCTTTGATACCCTCAGGGTCCGTATCGGTAACGTCCGTCAGTTTGGGGTTATTCTCCAGATAGGCCCGCAACTCTTCCTTGGCCGCCTCAAGCTGTTGGTTGTCATTGCTGAGCAGGGCGACCGAGATCGGGCTGCCTCCGAAGTTACCGCCGGAGCCAAAGGTAAGGCGCTCCACGCCATATACCTCCCCCACTTCTTCGCGGATGGCATTGGTGATGACAGGGCTTGGGAAATCCCGTTCTTCCCCGGGCAGGAGGTTCACCCGGAGGGAAGCCTTGTTGTTCCCCGGGCCCACCCGCTTGATGATATTTTCGATAACCTGTTTCCCCCCGGTTTGCCGTGCCGTAAAATCCTCATTGACACGCCATGCCGCGTCCTCTACCCTGGTGATGATCTCGGAGGTGATTTCCGGGTTGGTCCCCTCCGGCATCAGGAGGTCAATGGAGACCCGGTCACTCGCGATACTCGGGAAAATGGTCACCCGAATCACCCCGGCACCTATGGAGGCCAGGGTCACCAGAAGCAGTGCAAGGAAAATCGAAAAACTCAGGAAGCGGTGTCCGAGCACGAACTTCAATGTGGGGCCGTAAATGCGGTCCCGCAGGTATGACATAAATTGGTCCCCCCACTTATTAAAGACCCGCAACCTGGAAAAGATACGTTCGAAAAAACCTTTCTTTTTTGCTTTTTCTCTTTCGTTCTGACGTACCAGTGCCTTGGAGTGTGCGATGTGTGCCGGGAGGATGATCAGGGCCTCGATCAGGGATACCGTAAGGGTCAGGATCACCACCGTGGAGACTTCCCCGAAGAATTCCCCGATGCGGCTGTCGAGAAAAAGGAAAGTTGCAAAGGCGAGCACCGTCGTAATAATGGCGGAAATAATAGGGGGGATCACCTCCATGGTACCGTCAATGGCCGCCTGAACGGGAGATTTCCCCTTTTCGTAATGCTGATAGATATTTTCGGAAATCACAATCCCGTCATCCACAAGAATACCGATTACGATAATCATCCCGAAAAGTGAAAGTACGTTGATCGTCACATCCAGGGATCCCGCGAAAATAAACATCCCCAGGAACGAGATAGGCAGGCCAAAGGCTACCCAGAATGCCAGGCGGGTATTCAGGAAAAAAGAAAGGAAAATGAGTACCAGCAGGATTCCCATGGCCCCGTTTTCCATCAGGAGTTTGGTCCGTTGTTTCAGTGTGATGGACCGGTCCGAATCCACATCCAGGCGTACGTTGTTGTGAGTGGCGTTAAAATTGTCAATGTAGGCGTTGATCTTATCGGCCGTCGGGATCAGGTCCTCGTTGTTTGTGTTGCTCACCTCGATATTAACGGCCAGGTTGCCGTTAAAATAACTGGCATTGGGGGTCTCGGAAAACCGGTCCCGGATTTCGGCCACATCCTTCAGACGGATCGTGTTCCCGGAAAGGTCCGAACGGACCACCAGGTTGTTGAGTTCATCCCCGTAATAAGACCGGTTCTTGGCCCGGATCAGGTAATCCTCTTCCTCGGTCTTGATATTCCCGCCGGTTGCCAAAATATTTGCCTGCCCCACAGCCTGGGCCACTTCCTGGAAACTCAGGTCATAGGCCAGCAGGTCCTTCTCATGTACGGCAATTTCAATCTCTTCTTCAGGATACCCGGTAACCTCGATCTGGGAGATCCCCTCCATGGCGCGCAGGTCAAATTCAATCTGCCGGGCAATTTGTTTCAGGGTGGAAAGGTTCACCCCTTCCCCACTGACCGCGAAGCTGATGGTAGGCCGGATTGCCTCCTGCTTGGCAACCACCAAAGGTTCCATCCCCCCGGGGAAATTTGGCACCCGGTCCACGGCATTCTTAACCTCGGTCAGGATGATATCGATGTCTTCATCCTGGTCGATCTCCACCGTAATACTCCCCCCGTTTTCCCGTGAGGTCGAGGTCACCCGTTCGATCCCAACCAGACCCTTCAGGTTGTCTTCTATCTTGAGGACGATCCCCTCCTCGATTTCCTGGGGTGCAGCTCCCGGATAGTTGATGTTGATGTTGATAATCTGAGAATCGACCAGGGGGAAGAATGAGGAGGTCATGCGCAACGCCCCAACGATCCCGAAGACCACAAAGGCGAGGATAATGACGTTGACCGCCACATCGTACTTGATGAAATAGCTGATTATTTTCCTCATCTGTTTAGGGGGGTTACGGGTTTTGGTTGTTTTGATTTACACCCGCCGAATCCTCACGCTGCCCGTAGGGTTGAATAACCATCCCGGGATACGCGCCGGGCACAGACCGGGAAAGATATACGGTGCCTTCCGGCAGCCCTTTGAGTATAACCGTCTGATCTGTAAAGAAAACCGGTTTAACCGGCAACAGATCCAGAACGCTGTCCCGTACGACGAACAATTCGCCTTGTTCGGTCAGGAGTTTTCTTGGGATTTCGATGGCGTTTTCCTCTGCACGGCCCTCAATGGTCGCTTCCAGATACATGCCTTCCTTCAAAGCCGGGTCCGTCACATCGATAAACACGGAAACCGTCTGCGACTGCTGATTCACGGCCGCGTTGATCCTTGAAACAGTCCCCTCATACGTTAGCGTACCCTCCAGGTTTTCCAGGCGAACTTTTTTACCAACCCGGAGGAAATCACTATAGGTCTTATTGACGGCTACTTCGAGTTCATAGATCCTCGGGTTGATGAAAACACCCAGCGACTGCCCCGGCCGGACCAGGGACCCTTCGGTGACCTGGGCCTCCGTAAGCACTCCTGAAAAGGGAGCGCGAATAACATACTTGGTCAACCGCTGTTCCAGGTTTTTTACATTGTAGTATGTGGTGACGATATTCCGTCCGTTGATAAAATACCGTTCCTGCTCTGAGGTCATCTCCGGCAGCTCTGGCGTACTCTGTGTTATGTCATAGGAATTGAGGTAGGCCTGCCATTTCGGGTAGATCTCAGGGTAATCCAGCCGAAGGTCAGGCATGGCAGCGGTGATGAGGTTGTAAAGGTTGCTCTTGGCACTCTGCACGCTTGCCAGGTATTCAGAGGCATCAATGCGCAGCAGAACCTCCCCGAGCCGATAGGGTTGTCCGGGCTTAAAGGGATGGGCACTGCTCTGAAATACCCCCTGCACCTCTGCAAAGAGTGCTACCCGCTCCTTGGCCACAAGGTTTCCGTTCGCTTCCACTTGTATGGGAACCGACTGGTTGCGAACCGTATCGGTAAATACCGTTTTAATCTGTCGTTTGGGAGCCGGGCGTTGTTCTTTTTCCTTGGTCACCAACAGGTAGGAAACCCATCCGGCCAGGCAAAGGACCAGGAACCCTAAAACATAGAGTAAAATTTTACGCATAAACCTTTATATCAGCAGCTTAGTTAATGAGACTGTAAAACTATCCATAAGTTTAATCTGCCTCCGTTAAATAAATCATAAAAGCTAAGCAGGGCGTCGGGGGCTGAAATGGCCCAATAAGGTTCATTTATGGGCCGTAAGGAGTTACCTGTCAGGAGATCACGCCTGTCAATCCTCGAGCTCTTCAGAAAGGGCTTCCCACTCCTCCATCAGGTTTTCCAGGTTCTTTTTACGCGCCTGGTAGCGGTCAAAAAAATCCGGTTCGGCAATGGTCTGATCGTAGTTCATCAGCAGCTGGTGGTCAATTTCGGCTAGTTCCTGTTCCAGATCGTGAATGCGGTTCTCGAGAGCCCCGAGGCGGTTTTTCAGGGCGCGCCTGCTCTTGCGGGCCTCATAGGCCTCCGCCCCGCTGTTTGTGGAGGTCTCCGAATTATCAGGGGAATTGCCACCGGGGGCTTTGCGCTCCACTTCCCGGAAATCGGCGACCCGTCGCTGCTCCAGGTAAAAGTCAATATCCCCGAGGTATGGCTTGATCTGGTGGTCCCGGAATTCATAAACCATATTGGTAAGTCCCTGCAGGAAATCCCGGTCATGGGAAACCAGGATCAGGGTGCCCTCAAAATTCTTCAGGGCTTCCTTCAGGACGTTCTTCGAAGCCATATCCAGGTGGTTCGTGGGCTCATCCATGACCAGGACATTGAAGGGCTGCAGCAGCATCCGCGCCAGGGCGAGCCGGTTTCGTTCCCCTCCTGAGAGCACCTTCACGGGCTTTTCCACTTCATCCCCCCTGAAAAGAAAGGCTCCGAGGATATCCCGGACCTTTGGACGTGTGGATTCCGTAGCCGCCTCGAGCATGGTGTCTTCTACGGTGAGGTTCCCATCGAGGTGTTCGGCCTGGTCCTGCGCAAAATAGCCCAGCTGCACATTATGGCCCGGCTGACAGGTTCCCTGGTACTCCAGTTCGCCCACCAGGATGCGTGCCAGGGTTGTTTTACCCTGTCCGTTCTGCCCCACGAAGGCGATTTTACTACCCCTTTCTATCAGGAGCCCAATATCTTTCAGGACTTCTTTTTCCCCGTAAGCCTTGGAAACCCCATCCAGCTCAAAGACCACCTTCCCGGGTTGGACGGAAACAGGAAAACGCACATGCATCACCTGGGTATCTTCCCCGTCCACTTCTATGCGTTCCATGCGGTCGAGCTTTTTGATCAGGGACTGGGCCATGGAGGCCTTGGTGGATTTGGCCCGGAACCGTTCGATAAGGCGTTCGGCCTGTTGGATTTCCCGCTGCTGGTTTTTCTGGGCACTGAGTTGTTGCTGCCGGATCTCCTCCCTTAATTCAAGGAATTCCGTGTAGGGTTTGTTGTAATCGTAAATGCGGCCAAGGGAAATTTCAATGGTTCGGTTGGTGACCTGGTCCAGGAACATACGGTCGTGGGACACCATGAGCACTGCGCCGGGAAATTGTTTCAGAAAATCCTCCAGCCAAAGGATGGATTCGATGTCCAGGTGGTTCGTGGGCTCATCCAGCAGCAATAGGTCGTTGTTCTGCAACAGGAGCTTCGCCAGCTCAATCCGCATACGCCACCCTCCCGAAAATGTATCCGTGGGCCTGTCAAAATCCGTCCTCAGAAACCCCAGTCCAAGAAGTATCTTCTCCGTAGTCCCCTGATAACTGTAGCCGCCGATCAGGTCATACCGGTGGGTCAGATCGCTGAGAGAGACCATCAGGTCATGGTAGGCCTCGCTTTCGTAATCTTCACGCCTGGCGAGTTCCTCATTGATTCGCTCCAACTCCTGTTCCAGCCTGCGGATTTCCTCAAATGCCTGATAGGCCTCCTCCAGCACCGTATTGCCCTGCTGGAATTCCAGGTCCTGCTTCAGGTACCCGATGGAAATCCCTTTTTCCATGGCTACAGTACCACCATCCGGCCGCATTTCCCCTGACAAAAGCCTGAGCAGGGTGGATTTCCCGGCCCCGTTTTTCCCGATTAGCCCCACCCGGTCTCCGGGGTTTAATCGAAAGGAAATCCCCTCAAAGAGGGCCTCCCCACCAAAGGAAACCGATAAATCGTGTACGTTCAGCATAAGACTCAAACCAGCGGTTCTTCTGAAGAACCCGCGTGCAAAATTCCGAAAATTCCATGGAATAGCTCAGGATTGTTGCCCTGCTTTTTCATAACGCTTGCGGAAACGGGCACAATCCATCGCCTCGGGCAGGGGGGTATCCTCTTCCATAAAGTGATAGAGGCAATGGGCAGCATAGGGGGCAATGAGTACTCCCCGGGATCCCAGGCCATTGAGCACATAGAGGTTATGCAGGCCGGGATGGCGGCCGACAAGCGGTCTCCTGTCCGGTACGGTTGGCCGGATTCCCGCCTGTTGCCCTTCCACTTGAAAATCACACCGGAGAAATTTCCGGAGCTTTCTAAGCATCTCCTGCCTGGCCACCTCCGTGGGTCCGGGGCTCTTATCTTTCCAGGAGTAGGTGGCCCCCACCAGATAGCGGTCTTCTCCGAGCGGGATCAGGAAGACGCCGGATTTGATCACCCGCGATTCCTTCAAATCCGGGGCGTGGATACGCAACAACTCACCCTTGGTGCCATTGAGCGGGAGGTAGTTGAAATAGGGGTTTTCCTGCAGACCGAAGCCCTCACAGAAAATCACAGCCCGGGCTTTAAGCCCCTCATAGCTGACTCCTTCCGCTTTTATTTTAAGATTTTGGTGCCGGAAGGCTTCCTCCCGGAGGTTCCCACCTCTGGCCAGTGCTTCCCTGTAAGCTCCAAGGAACCGGGCAGTATGAATCCGGCCGGTATGCCGAACCTCTCCTAAACCGAATGGCGCTTCGAGGCAAGCGTTGGGGTTCTCCTCAATCTGGGGGACCAAAAATTCCGACAGGCCAGGCTGATCCGCTGCGTGGTACCAGTCATTCTGTTCCCTGGCGGTAGACAGAAGGCGCATTACCCGGATCTTTTCATCAAAAACCACCCCCATTCTTGCCTGCAGAGCCTCGTAAAAAGGAATGGAAAAGTCCATCAGCCGGGACCCTTCCCAGGCAAGGTTGAGGCGCTTGAGCACCACCGGGTTGTATAGTCCCCCTGCTACCATGGAAGCCTTTTGGGACTGGTTGTCAAAAACCACCACGGAATGGCCCTGGCCAATCAGGGTTTCGGCCATGGCCACCCCTGCCAGTCCGGATCCTACAACAATATAATCCCGCATGTGGCAAAGGTAGGGAAGATTCCCTCAGTTACCGGGGCATAAAAAAACAGCCCCGACAGTTTTGTCGGGGCTGTTGATGCTTGAATTGGAAAGGACTTAGTAAGCCCACATATCTTGTTCGCGATCCCGGATGGTCTCCTTGATGCGCTGTGATTCCAGCAACTGGAAGAGGGCGTTATCCGCGATGTAATCCCGGATTTCACGGTCCCCGTGGACGTTGTCCTCCTTGTAGATCACGGCGTTGAACCGCCTCGCGTTTAACAGCATGTCAAACGAGATCGGCATGGCCGAATTGCTGGCATTGAACACCTTCGCGTCGTGCAGGATTTGCCGGGCACTCGGGTACCATACCCAGAACAGCGGCACCAGGGCATCTTCCGGGGCCATGCTTTCGTCATCTATAAAGTTGACATCAGGCGCCACAGGGGCAATTCCCAGCAGGCGGTACTTGAGTTCGCCCTGTCGCTTGTCGAAATACCAGATCCCCTTGATGCGGTACTCTACAATATCCGCTGCGGTGATGTTCCTCCTGTTGATATACTCAGGGGAAACCCTTTCTCCCGCGTTGACCTGTTCGTACCCGAGGTCGGTGGTATCCACCTTCTGAAGGGTCGCTTTGAGGTCTTCGAATTTCCGCTTTTCTGTAAAGTAGGAATCCACATAGACATCCTCCAGGTTACCGCTCTTGATGTTCCTGATCAGCACCTGGTACAGGGAGCGACGGTCAGAACCAATATCCACCGTATCGGTCGGATAATAGAGCGGGAAGTTTACCCGTTCGTCCAGGTCGATGGTTTCCCATACGGTTTTGGACCAGAGGATATCCCTGTCATCCACGTAGCCGTATTCCAGAGGGGCATCATTGTCGATAGCTTTTTGCTCCTCGGTGCGGATGCCAATCTGTTCCGGCTTCTTGGCGTTAAGGATGTTTGCCTGGGCCATTGCCGACAACGGAAGAACCGCTACTGCTCCGACCATAAAAATTCGTTTCCAATTCATTGCTTAGGTTTCTTTAAATCCGGTGCAGCATTCCCTCTCGGGGCAACTGCACCGGGTCTATTGATAAACACAATCTTAATTTGTGATCTCCACAATAACCGGAGACACTTTCTTCAACTTATAACTCTTGTTGTTGGTGATTTCTGCCTGGACATCAAAGATCTGCACCGCATCACCACGCTTGGCACGCCTCAGGGCAGCCTTGGCCCTGCTATCCAGTTTGTTTCCGTTCACACTAACCGTGGGCTGACCGGGAACCTTGAATTTGAATCCTTTCACCTGAAGGTTCAGGTCGAAATCAAAGTCTTCCAGAACGGCGCCTACCGTGGAAATCTCCAGGTTTTGCTTCGGCATCTTCACACTTCCGGTCTCTCCACGGATAGATCCGGTGGGACGCGGAATATCCTTGATGCGGAATTCCGATTTGGTGGAGATCCGTTGCCCGTCAGGCAGGATCCCGGAAGCCGTAATAGTCACGTTGCGCCCGGTACCCGGGTTCATCACATAATTACTACCACTCCGCTTGCTCAGGCCCGGGGCCGAAGCGCTTACTTTATTGTTCGGGATTCCCGGAATGGAGATAGTCATCGGGTTGGCTACCCCGCGATAGACCACATTCATCTTATCCGCGGAAATCACAGCAGCGTTCGGCTTGGAAATGGTGGAAAAGGAATTCTTAACGGGAACTTCTTTTTCCTGTCCGTCCTGCATATAGACAAGCGTACCGCTGATCTCATGATCCCCGGGGTTGCCGGCACCGATCAGCATCTTGACGCCTCCCTCCTGCAGTTCGTAATCCCTGCCTTCGGTAAGTTTCCTTCCGTCCAGGCTAAGGTCAGCACGCACGGGCTTGGCAGACTTGTCGGTTTTTCCCAGGACAATGCTTCCGTTGAATTTCTCTCCGGCATAGAAGGCAGATTTCTCAGCTTCCAGCAAGGTGGAGAAGTTCGCCAGGGAAATTTGCTCTGTGAGCTCACCCTGCAGCATGGCCTTAAGGGCACCTTCCTCGGTTGCCTTGATATCTGCCTGCAGCGCAGTCAGCTTGGTCAGGGAAGCGATGAGCGGGAAGCCTTCAAAGTGGTAGTTGATCCAGTCAACTTTGACGCCATCACGGCGTTCCACCTTTCCATTGTCATCCCCGGTTTCAAAACGGGTTTTGGCCTCTTCTGCAACGTCCGGGAACTGTTCTCCCAGGATGGCGAGCACCTGCTCGCGGTAGCCGTTGAGTTGCTCCATGAACCTTCTGCCTTCAGGGGCGAGGTTGTCGCCCTGGAAGAACTTCTGATCAAGGTAGTCGGACTCGTCCATCACCTGATAATCCGTCGGGTCTTCAATCTCCGCAACCATGGATTGCTTCAGATTCTCCAGATAATCGTAATACTCCTGAGAGATTTGCTTGATTTTCTGAGCATCTTCATAGAGGGCAGCATATTTGGCCGCATCCTCTGATGCCTTGGTTTCCAGACCCTCGAGGAACGCGAGGTTACTCTCTGTGGTCTTTTGGTTGGAAGCTTCAAACTTTTCGTTCATAAGACCGAATGCAGCCAGAACTTCCTTACTCATATTTAACGCCAGCATTGCGATGAAGATCAAATACATGAGATTGATCATCTTCTGACGTGGTGACAATTTTCCTGATGCCATTGTTTCTAATTAGTTGTTAGTAGTTACTTAGATTTGGGAATTGCTGGTCAACAACTGAATTAGTTCCTGGTCATTGCAGACAGCATACCGCCGTATACTCCGTTAAGGGAGGACAGGTTGCTGGCAAGGGATTCCATTTGTTCCTTAAGGGCTCCCGCATTCTGAACGACCTCTTCGTTGATGGAGGCCTGACGACTGGCGCTTTCAAGTTGAACCTTATAAAGGCTGTTGAGCGACTCCATTTGAGAAGCGGCCTCAGACAGTTCCTCAGAGTATTTCTTGGTGTGCTGGATCGCATCTGCGGTAGGGGCAATGCCTTTGGCGGCTCCTTCAAAATTGCGGATGCTCTCTCCGAGGCTGGTCATAAGCTCAGCGTCGATATTTGCTTCTTTCATAAGCTCATCCAGCTTCCTGGAAAGCAGGCCTTCGGCTTCTTTGGCCTCAGCAGCTTCGTTTTTGCGAGCGGCGGCGGCTCCTGTAAGTTCGGGGTAAACCAGTGACCAATCGTATTCAGCTTCCACAGGTTCAAATGCACTGATTGCGAAAATAACGGCCTCTGTAATCAGACCGATAGCCAGAAGGAGGCCTCCCGTAAGCGGGCCGAACTCCCAGTGCAGGATTTTAAACAGGGCTCCGATAATTACCACCGAAGCACCAAGGCCATAGGCCATGTTAAAGAGCTTTTTTGTTGATTTAGACTGTGCCATAATTGAGGATTTAAATAGTTAAGTTTAAAATTAGAAATTGTGAATTTGGTTATTGTCAATATTGTATAGGATACCTTTTCTATAGTATTACTGGGTGGAATCCTCCTCTCCCATGTAGTCCTGCACGGTCCTGAAACCGATATAGCTACGGGCGGAATCCTTGTATTCGTAATCCCGGGTACTCACCTGAAGGAAGTAAGCCACATCCTTCCAGGAGCCTCCCCTGATAATCTTTCTTTTGTTGTCTTTTGAATCCGCATTAGGGTTCATGGTAGAGGCGTACATATAGGATCCGGGGTAGTAGCTGGAGCTGGTCCATTCTGCAACGTTTCCGGCCATGTTGTACAGGTTGAAATCATTGGGTTCGTAGGATTTGGCCTCCACGGTGTACAGTGCTGCGTCTGCGGCATAATCCCCGCGCTGCGGTTTAAAGTTGGCCATAAAGCATCCCGTATCGCTGATCACGTAAGGGCCTCCCCATGGGTAGGTACCTCCTTCGATACCACCCCTGGCGGCGTATTCCCACTCTGCCTCCGTGGGCAGGCGGAATTGGTTTACAAATTGTTTGCCACGCTCCCGCTGGTCGTCGTTTTTGAATTTGGTGCGCCAGTGACAGAAGGCCTTGGCCTGGGACCAGGAGACGCCTACTACCGGATAGTCGCTGTAGGCATCGTGCCAGAAGTAGTCGTTGTGCATGGGTTCGTTGTAGGAGTACTCAAAATCGCGGATCCATACAGTAGTATCCGGATAGATTTCGGTTTCCTCCTGACGGATAAAATCGCGCCGGCGTCCGTCTTTGGCCCTCGCAGCGGCTTCGATATCCATCCAGGTGTACTTGTATTTAAGTTTCTTCACATCCAGGGTGCGCTGTCCGTTATAGGACTCCTCCTCGGGAAGGTACATGGAATCAACCATGATCTCCGCGTAATACTCATCCGGGTACTCAGAGGTATCCCAGACGAGGTCCTCATCCCAGTTCAGGGAGCGGCCCTCGTAGTAATTATCGCTCATGCCCACATAGTTGTCCAGCATGTATTTGTCATAGACAGACAGGTTTGCGGTATCGGCATCCTTGAAGGCATAGCGTCCGATCCCTTCGTCTTCAGGTCCGATCCCAAGCTCATCTGCCAGGATGGCCAGTTTGGTGCGGACGACAGAATCTTTGACCCACTCCACAAACTGACGGTACTCACTGTTGGTGATTTCCGTATCGTCCATATAAAAGGAACGGACCGTAACGGTCTTGGTAGGGGCATTAAACGCATCTGCAACGTCTTCTTCACTCTTACCCATAATGTTGCCCTGCACTCCGACCAGTTCACCCCTGGTCTTCGAACCACAGCTGCTGAGCAAAAAAACAAACGCTATAGATGATAACAATAGCTTTTTCATACGATAGGTTAATTTCAATTAAGACTGAGAGTCAGTAATGTCAATGATTATTCACTAAAACTGAAAATTGAATAATTTATTGTACGAAACTTCCCGACGGCCGTAAATAAATTTGGTTTAGTTAAAGCCCTTGCGGTAAGCTTTAAACCACCGTTCCGGAATTTTTTGGTCGCAAGCGTCCAAATAGTCCTGACCGGTGCATGGTAATAACGCGGGTGAATTTGTTTTAGTATACGGAGCGGGAAGGTTTGGAACTTCTACCCACCACCGGCCCGTGAGGGCACTTTTGAAGAAAACCAGTTCCTCGGATTCACAGGGAACCAGATATTTGGTGAAGTCGGGGTCCGATTCTGAAGGGCGCTCGGCCACCCGGAAATTATGTCCTTCCATGAAGTACCAGATAATCTGTGCGACCAGCTGGAAGGATTGCATGTTGTTTTCGATCTCAAAAATCCCGAACAGGGAAATAGCATCGCCCATACCGGCGTACCGGGTAATGGCACAAATCTCCCGGCCCGTAAAACCATTGGGGGAAAAGGCGTCCGCCTGCCCCATCTCGCTCGCCCGAACGGAACGCGCGTCGATACTGACCAGGTGCGCATTTCTAAGGACGGGTTCTGACAGGGAAATATCTGAGGCGATCTCCCCCAGGCGATAGGCGTCAAAAAAGAGGCGGTCCATCAGGTCGATCTCTTCCTGCGCATTGAAATACGTCTGGTATCCAACGTTCGAGAAGTTGAAGAGGTTGTTCGGCTTGTCCGTAATGATCCGGCTCATGTACGTTCCGGAGGAAATCAACTCATCCTCCACCCCAAAATCAAAACGGGAATCGACCGAAACAAGGTTGATCATATCCCGAATCCCGTCAAAGGCGCGGTAGGCCGGAAAAGTGAGATCCTGGGTTGCCCCTATTATAATAGGTATGATTTTTTCCTCGAGGAGGCCGGCTATAACTTCTTTCAGAACGAAGTAGGTATCCTCAACGGTCTCTCCTTCCTCGATATCGCCAATATCAATGATGGAGTCATCCCAGTTGCCATGCATGAGTTTGTAGAGCTGAATACGGATTTCATCTAAATCCAGGCGGTGTGTCTTTTTCTCAAAAGCGTTCCGCGACTCGTACACTCCCAGGATGGCAAAAGTGGCGCCTGCCAGCACAGGTAAACCGTCCTGCTCGGAATGTTTGTAGATAACCTGCCCCAGCGCCTGGGGAGGCAGTAGTTCACAATGCGCTAGAACGCGCTGCCCTACTGGTTTTAAAAAGTCAAAAGCCATGTGCCCTTACCCTGCCTATTTGGTACGCTTTTTTGTTTTTTTCTTGGCCAGGAGTTCCTTTGCCTGTTCCAGGCTGACCTTCAAGGGGTCTACATCCTTGCTAAGGTCCACACGGGTCCTGCCCTTTATGATCTGATGCCTGCCCCACCTGCCTTTCTCAATCCGGATCTTCTCTTCGGGCCACTCGTGAACGAGCTTTTCCGCTTCCTTTTTCTTTTTGGCCTCTATAAGTTCGGCAATATCGGCCTCGCTGAGGTTTTCAAAATCGTATTTTTTGTTGACATTGATGAACATGCCATCCCATTTGATAAAAGGTCCGAACCGTCCCTTGCCCTTGGTAACATCCTTGCCTTCATAATGGGCAATGGGTGCATCTGCCTTTTCCTTGGACTGGATCAGTTCAGCGGCCCGTTCCAGGTCCACTTCAAAGACGCTTTCCCCTGAATCCAGGGAAACGAATTTTTTCCCATACCGGATATAAGGACCGTATCGCCCCACATTCGCCTCTACTTCCAGTCCTTTATAAGTACCCAGCTTCCGCGGGAGTTTGAACAGGTCCATGGCCTCCTCGAAGGTGATGGTACTGATGGACTGGTGGGGCAATAAGCTCGCGAACAGGGGTTTTTCCTCCTCTTCCACGGTCCCGATCTGCACCATGGGGCCAAAACGCCCGAGCCGCGCTGCTACCTGTCGCCCGGAATCGGGGTCCTTGCCGAGGACGCGCTCCCCGCTTGCCCGATCCGCGTGTTCCTCCACATCGGCTACGTTCGGGTGGAAATCCTTGTAAAATTCAGTTAACACATCCTGCCAGTCTTCATCCCCTGCAGCGATATGGTCAAAGTCCTTTTCCACCTTGGCGGTAAAGTTGTAATCCAGGATGTTCGCAAAATGGCTCACCAGGAAATCATTTACGATCATCCCAATGTCGGTCGGTACCAGTTTGCCCTTGTCCGACCCCACATTTTCACTAAGGGTCTTTTCGTCTATTTTCTGCTCCTCCAGGACCAGCTGAGTATATTCCCTTGGAGTGCCTTCCACGCTGCCCTTCTCAACATAGCCCCGGTTTTGGATGGTGGAAATGGTCGGGGCATAGGTGGATGGCCTTCCAATTCCCAACTCTTCCAGTTTTTTGACGAGCGACGCTTCAGTATACCGGTAAGGGGGGCGTGTAAACCGCTGGGTGGCGGTGATGTAATTAACCTCCAGTTTCTCCCCGGTGGACAGGGCCGGCAACATACCGTCCTGTTCTTCCAGATCTTCTTCGTCTTTTCCCTCCAGGTACACCTTCAGGAACCCGTCGAATTTGATGACCTCCCCTTTGGCAACGAACTGTTCCCCGTTCTGGTTATTTCCAATAGTCACCTGCGTCCGCTCCAGTTTGGCATCGCTCATCTGGGATGCCAGGGTACGCTTCCAGATCAGCTCGTAGAGACGGGACTGGTCCCGGTCCAGGTTAGGGTGCTGCAGGCCCATATCCGTTGGGCGTATGGCTTCGTGAGCTTCCTGGGCCCCCTTGGATTTGGAGCTGTATTGACGAACCTTGCTGTAGGATTCCCCGTAGTTCTGGAGGATGGCTGCCTTGGCCGCTTTGATGGCCTCTCCGGAAAGGTTTACGCTGTCGGTACGCATGTAGGTGATCAGCCCGGCCTCGTATAGGCGCTGGGCCACCTGCATGGTGCGGGATACGCTGAAATACAACTTGCGGGATGCCTCCTGCTGAAGGGTGGAAGTAGTAAAGGGGGCTGCCGGAGATTTCTTGGCGGGTTTCCGGTCCAGGGCCGCTACCTGGAATTCGGCAGATTTAAGGGCTTCCAGAAAGCCCCTGGCCTCCTCGAGGGTTTTAAGGGTTTGGGAGCCCCTCGCTGTGAAGACATTCCCTTCTTCCGCACGGAACTCTGCGGCTATGCGGAAACTGCTCTCCGGCGCAAAGGCCTCGATTTCCCGTTCCCGTTCCACGATGAGCCGTACCGCAACCGATTGCACGCGACCCGCAGAAAGTCCGGGCTTGATTTTTTTCCACAGAACCGGGGAGAGTTCATACCCAACCAACCGGTCCAGGATCCGCCTGGCCTGCTGTGCATTCACCAGGTTGTAATCGATACTCCGTGGGTTTTCGATCGCCTTTTGGATGGCAGATTTTGTGATGGAGTTAAAAACGATGCGCCGGGTTTTGTCCTGATCGAGCTTCAGTGTTTCGGCAAGGTGCCATGAGATGGCTTCTCCTTCCCGGTCCTCATCGCTGGCCAACCAGATGGTTTCCGCTTTGGAAGCCAGGTCCCTCAATTTTTTGACCAGTGCTTTTTTATCCTTGTCCACCACATACTTCGGGGTGAAATCATTTTCGACGTCCACTCCCAGTTCCCGGGAGGGCAGGTCCGCAATGTGGCCAAAACTGGAGGTGACTTTATAGTCTTTCCCCAGGAATTTTTCAATGGTTTTCGCCTTTGCAGGCGACTCTACGATAACCAGATTTTTGGCCATGAAACGGAATTTTGGTTAACAAAAGTAGGGCAATTTTCCGATTTGCCAACTTAGTGGTTTTAATTCCCGGGAACTGAAAACCCCGAATCTGAACGTCTGAACCATAGCATTCCACCCTTCTATGCCAGGAGGGAAAAAGCCAAAATTATGCGTAAATTAACCCCTTAAAATCCAACTGATGAAACCATTCTATTTCCTATTTCCGTTATTCTTTTTATTCCTGTTTGCCGAAACCGGACAGGCCCAGCGAAAAACAGCAACCCAGGACCCGGCATTTGAGGAATCCCTTTACAACTCCATACAATGGCGCCTTGTAGGTCCCTTCCGGGGAGGACGCGCCGGGACGGTGACCGGGGTGGTCGGGAACCCCAACCTCTATTATATGGGTACTGCCGGAGGGGGTGTTTGGAAGTCGGAAGACGCCGGTAACACATGGGAATGTATCTCCGACGGGTATTTCGGCGGTTCCATAGGAACAGTGGCCGTTTCCGAATCAGACCCCAATGTGATCTATGTGGGAGAAGGCGAGCAAACCCTGAGGGGGAATGTATCCTCCGGGAACGGTTTATGGAAAAGTACGGATGCCGGGAAAACCTGGAAATTCATTGGACTACAGGGGTCGGAACACATCGCCCGGATTCGCATCCATCCTCAAAACCCCGATATCGTTTATGTGGCCGCCATTGGGAACCTCTGGATCCCGAACGAAACCCGTGGGGTCTACCGGTCGACGGACGGAGGGGAAACCTGGGAACGAATCCTCTACATTAGTGACAAAGCCGGGGCAGGGGATCTGATTATGGATCCCAACAACCCACGTAGCCTATATGCCTCTACCTGGGAGATGAAACGAAACGGATACCGGATGGACAGCGGCGGACCCGACAGCCGGATGTTCAAAAGTACGGACGGAGGGGACCACTGGACGGACATCTCAGAGAGACCAGGCCTGCCCGGTTTCCCCTGGGGCATCGTGGGTATAGCCGTTTCCCCTTTGAACTCCAACCGGGTATGGGCCATAATAGAGGCCTCGGAAGGCGGTGTCTTCCGGTCAGAGGACGGGGGGAAAACCTGGAACAAAATCAACCAGAACCGCGCCCTCAGACAGCGTGCCTGGTATTACAGCCGCATTTACGCGGACCCGCAAAATGCCGATAAGGTATATGTAATGAACGTCAGTTACGGAGTTTCCACCGACGGGGGGAAAACCTTTGAACTTAAAAATGCCCCGCACGGGGACCACCACGACCTCTGGATTGACCCTGATAACAACCAGCGCATGATTATCGCAGATGACGGGGGTGCCCAGGTATCCAATGACGGGGGCGAAAACTGGACCACGTATCACAACCAGCCGACGGCCCAGTTCTACCGGGTCACCACGGACAACCATTTTCCCTACCGCATCTACGGTGCCCAGCAGGATAATTCAACCGTCCGGATCCTCCACCGGACCAGTGGTAATTCCATTGGCGAAAGTGACTGGGAATCCACGGCAGGAGGTGAGAGTGCCCACCTGGCCCCGGACCCGAAAAACAATGACATTGTCTACGGGGGGACTTACAAAGGTTACATGATGCGGGTGGACCATTCAGTGGACCAGACCCGCTCTGTCAATGTTTGGCCGGACAACCCGGCCGGCTCGGGAGCGGAAGTCATGAAATACCGTTTTAACTGGAATTTCCCCATCGGTTTCAGCATTCACAATCCAAACCGCCTTTATGCCGGCTCCAACTTCCTTCATGCCACGGAAAATGAAGGGCAATCCTGGGAGGTAATCTCCCCGGACCTGACCCGGGGGCTGCCGGAAACCATCCGATCCTCAGGTGGCCCGATTACCCAGGACAATACGGGGGCGGAGTTTTACTCGAACCTTTTTGCCATTTCGGAATCCCCCCTCGAAGAAGGTGTGATCTGGGTTGGAAGTGACGACGGGCTCATCCATGTCAGCCGTGACAATGGCCAGACCTGGGAAAACGTCACTCCCGGGGCGAACCTCTCCCCAAAGCTCAATATGATCAACTGCATCGACCCGAGTCCTTTCAAAAAGGGAACTGCCTATGTAGCCGCCACCTCCTATAAATTCGGGGACTATACCCCTTATATGTATAAGACAACGGACTACGGAAAGTCGTGGACCCTCATCACCAGGGGCATAAAACCAAACCATTACACCCGGGCCATCCGGTCAGATAAAACGCGGGAAGGGTTGCTCTATGCGGGAACCGAATGGGGCATGTATATCTCTTTCGACGATGGAAGCCACTGGCAGCCTTTTCAGCTGAACCTCCCTGTCACTTCCATACGCGACCTCCACGTACGCGATAACGACCTGATCGCCGCAACCCATGGCAGGAGTTTCTGGATGATCGATGATCTGACCCCCCTGCATCAGCTGAACGATGCGGTTGCCGGCAGCGATTTCCACCTCTTTACCCCGGATGACGCCTATCGCCTTCCACAATCCGGGTGGGGACGGCCAGACCTCAGGCTCGAGGGCGAAAACCATCCCAACGGGGCGATCATCCATTATTATCTGGAAAAACTGGAGGATTCAGACACGGTGCTCCTGGATATCCTGGATGCAAACGGGAGTCCCATACAGCGGTTTTCCAACAAGGCAAAGGAAGATAAATACGACCCCTCCGCCGTCAGGCCCCTTGAGGTAAAGAGTGGAGGAAACCGGTTTATCTGGAACCTTCGGTATCCGGGCTTTACCTCTTTTGAAGGAATGGTCCTGTATTCTTCTCCGAATGTCGGTCCAAAAGCAGTCCCGGGAACCTACGGCGTGCGCCTTACCCTCAACGGGGAATCCAGGACAGCATCCTTCGGGGTCCTGAAAGACCCCCGCCTGCCAAACTCAGAAGAAGACTACCGGAAACAGTTCGATTTCCTGATGGAGGTCCGTGACGAAGTAAGCAGGGCCAATGAAGCCATCGTAAAAATTCGTAAACTGAAAAAAGACCTCGAGTATCTCAAAGCGAAGGCAGAAGGCTATCCTGAGCTCCTGGGCCGCATAGAATCCTTCGAATCCCGGCTTTCGGAAATCGAAAACAACATCCACATGACGAAAAACCAGAGCCGGCAGGATCCTCTGAACTACGGGATCCGGATTAACAACCGCCTGGCATTCCTGATGGCAGATTCCCAAAGGGGAGATTATCCGCCGACCGACCAGGCGCTTGAATTCTTCAGGGAGGTCCGGGCAGAACTCCAGACCGAGCTTCTGGCCCTTCGCAAAACCGTGGAGGAAGAACTCGGGGGAATCAACGAAATGGTCAAGGACGCAGGGGTACCCCTGCTGAGTTGGGAGGAGTAGCCCGGGAACAAAACGCGGACCCGGCAACCGCCCTGGGGTGCCCTGCAAAATTCCGTGGCTGTCAAATTGTCATACCGACATAAAGCCTTATCTTTGCAGCCCTTCCAGAAGGGAATGCAAGTAAACTATGGAGAAGATCATCAAGGAAGAGCTGCAGGGAAGCACCCTGGAACTTAAAGGCAGGGATGCCAATACCCGGAAGTTGTACATCGAGAGCTACGGCTGTCAAATGAATTTTTCGGACAGCGAAATCGTGGCATCTATCCTAACCGGGGAAGGCTTCAATACCTCCCGGCAATTGGATGAGGCAGACCTCATCCTCTACATCTCCTGTTCAATCCGGGAAAAGGCCGAGCTGACCGT
>JARRQA010000022.1:0-24363 GCA_037382325.1 Robiginitalea sp. | reverse complement strand
GAAACGACCGACCAGGCCCAGGATGTGTGGGAGAAACATATGGAGAGTTTCGGCCTGGGTGACTACCTCGGGTACGACCTTCCGACCGGCCGGCCGGGACGTATTCCCGGAAAAGAATACTATGACAGGGTCTATGGAGACGGGCGCTGGTCGTCCACCTATATCATTTCGAATGCCATCGGGCAGGGTGAAGTCGCTGCCACCCCCATTCAACTGGCCAATATGACCGCAGCGATCGCCAACCGCGGCTTCTTTTATACCCCCCACCTGATTAAAAAGATTGGCGGTGAGGGGATACAGGACTTACAGGACTCCAGGTATACCGAGCGTAAGTACACCACGATTGACCCGCAGCATTTTGAGCCCGTCATCCAGGGCATGGCTGACGTCTACTCCAAGGGGACGGCCAGATGGCTGCAGATTCCCGGAGTTGAAATTGCAGGCAAGACGGGTACCGTGGAGAACTACACCCGTATAGAAGGCGTACGAACCCAGCTCACCGACCATTCCCTGTTCATAGCCTTTGCACCGGTCCACAATCCAAAAATAGCGCTGGCTGTCTATATTGAAAACGGGTATTACGGGGCGCGTTATGCCGGACACATCGCTTCCCTTATGATCGAGAAATACCTCAAGGGAGAAATCACCCGTAAAGACCTGGAGAAGCGCATGCTGGAAAAAACCCTCGATTACGAATATGCCAAGCCTTATTCGGGGGAAGAATTCAAGATCAACGAATATGTCTGGTAGGAATCTCCTCCGCAGGTTGGACTGGGCCTCCATCCTGATTTTTGTCCTCCTGGTAAGTATCGGCTGGCTCAATATTTATTCCAGCACCTTTACCGAAGCGGGGACCTCCATTTTTGACATCAGCCAGCTTTACGGAAAACAGCTCCTCTTTATCGGGATCAGCCTGGCAGCCATCTTACTTATCATGGCGCTGGAAGCCAGCTTTTATGAGCGTTTTTCAAGTGTTTTCTACATCATTACCATCCTGCTCTTGATAGGTCTCTTCCTTTTTGGAAAAACCATTGCAGGAGCGACCTCCTGGTATGGCCTGGGATTCTTCAACCTCCAGCCCTCGGAGCTGGCCAAGGCCGCCACCGCCCTCGCACTGGCCAAGTACCTGAGTGATATTCAGACCGATATCAAAAGGCGAAAGGATCAACTGATCGCTATTGCTATTTTTATCCTCCCTGCATTACTGATTATTCCGCAACCCGATCCGGGTAGTGCCCTGGTATTCTTTTCACTGATCTTTGTGCTTTTCCGGGAAGGACTCCCTCTGTGGTACCTGGGGGTTGCGCTGATTGCGATCCTGTTGTTCGTCGCCACGCTCATGTTCGGCACGGTGTGGGTGGCCATCGGGCTTTCCCTTCTCATCGCTATTGTCTACCTTTTGAAAAAGCCGTCTGTAAAAATCCCCATACTGCCTGTGGCTGGGGTCTATGTGCTCGCCATCGCTTTTTCCCTTTCGGTAAACTTTGTTTTTGAGCACATCTTCGAGCAACGCCACCGGGACCGGTTCAGCTTATGGTTACGCCTCGAAAAAGATCCCGACAAACTGGAAGAAATACGAAAAACCATCGGGTATAACACCTATCAATCCGAAAAAGCGATTGAATCCGGAGGTTTTTTCGGCAAGGGTTTCCTCGAAGGGACCCGCACAAAGGGGGATTTCGTACCTGAGCAGCACACGGACTACATCTTTACAACCGTCGGAGAAGAATGGGGGTTTTTGGGTACCAGTATTGTGGTCATCCTCTTTACGATCCTCCTCCTGCGGCTGGTCCAGCTGGCGGAACGACAGAAAAACCCCTTCAGCCGGATGTACGGATACGGGGTGGTTTCAATCCTGCTCATTCACTACTTCATCAACATCGGGATGGTCATAGGCGTTTTACCCACCATTGGTATCCCGCTGCCGTTCTTCAGTTACGGAGGGTCGGGTCTGATCGGGTTTACCCTGCTCCTTTTTATTTTCCTGCGACTGGATGCCAACCGGCTAAAAGAGTGGACCTAAGACTCCGGAATACCTGCTTTCCGTTTTTGACTAACTTCCTTTGAAATAGCAATTTTGCCGTAACTTTGCCGACGTTGCGTAGAAAGCCTTCAGGCTGCCGCAACTCATAAATTGCTTTGAAAATGACGACCTGGAAAGACATTATGCATTATGCCACCAAAGGCAACCCGGAGCCGGACCGAAGGGTGGAAAAATCCCCGGAGACCTGGAAAGCCGAACTGTCTCCTGAGGTGTTCCGCATTACCCGACTGCACGGTACGGAAGCGCCCCACTCGGGCGCCTTTTGCGCCACCCATGAGCCCGGGGTTTACCGTTGTGCTTGTTGTGACACCCCTCTGTTCGACTCCCGGATCAAATTTGAGTCGGGCACAGGATGGCCCAGTTTTACGCAGCCAATTAAGGAAAACGTTATCAAGTATATAAGGGACACCTCCTATGGTATGGTACGGGTGGAAACCCGTTGCAATGCCTGCGATGCCCACCTTGGACATGTGTTCCCGGACGGGCCAGAGCCGGGCGGCCTGCGTTATTGTATCAATTCACTGGCGTTGAAACTGGAAAAAGAAAACTAGTATGGCGGGAAGCCCCATGAGCGAAGCCACCCTGGGAGGGGGATGCTTCTGGTGTACCGAGGCCGTGTTTCAACGCGTCCGGGGAGTGGAAAAAGTCATCTCGGGATACAGCGGGGGAACCGTTCCCGGCAAACCCACCTACCGGGAAATATGTTCTGGCAGGACCGGGCATGCGGAAGTTGTGCGCATCCTGTTTGACCCCGCTCTGATTAGCTACCGGGACCTGCTGCTGATCTTCATGGGCACCCATGATCCCACCACCCTGAACCGGCAGGGGGCCGATGTGGGTACCCAGTACAGATCTGTGATTTTTTATCACGACACCGCCCAAAAGCAGGTCGCTGAAAAGACCCTGTCGGAGCTGCAGGAATACTTTGATGATCCCATCGTAACTCAGGTGAGTCCTTTGACGAACTTTTATGAAGCGGAGCAGGACCACCAGGACTTCTACAATTTACATTCAACACAGGGGTACTGCCGGTATGTGATTGACCCAAAGCTCGAAAAACTAAGGGCGCAATTCGCCTCTTTCCTGAAAGATTAAGGCATAAAAAAACCCGGGAATTCCCGGGTTTTCGTTTTCCTGTCACTGCCCTTATCCCTGAACGCGACTGGCCAGTTTGTCCTTTTTAATGTTGTTCAGTTTAAGGTCTTCAAGCACGTTGATCGCTTCCTCCACATAGACATCCTTGGCGAGGTTCTGATGCCAGCGGTTTCGTTTCTCCCTCAGGACAGAGTCCTGGGTGAATAGTTCCCGCTCATAGGCGAGCGAACTGAAATCCAGTTGGGAATCATAGTCCATCCGGGATTTAAAGTACTTGGATTTTTCCTTGTTTTCCTGTTCCCGCGCCAGGTATCCCTGATAATTCAGTGGCACTTTTGTCTCTTCCTGTTGCTTCTTGAGCCAGAGCGCATTTTCCTCGATCAGGGCGATCTGGGGATGCGCCTCCATGCGCGTGGCACTGCGGGCGATGGTGGTTTCATAATCGATATATCCATCCCAGGGTTTATAATCTGCCGGGCTTATTTTATCCCATTGCAGCGGGTTTCGCTGATCCTTTTCACCCAGATCGATATAGCTGTAGCGGTCCGGAACCACCACGTCGCTCTTCACCCCTTCCAACTGGGTGGAACCCCCGTTGATCCTGTAGAATTTCTGGGTGGTCAGCTTAATGGCTCCCAGGTCGCCGTATTCGTTCCCTCTGACAATATTTTCAAGGGGGATCACATTCTGGACCGTCCCTTTCCCGAAAGTCTGTTTGCTGCCAATAACCACCGCTCGTTTGTAATCCTGCATGGCTGCCGCAAGAATTTCCGAGGCGGAGGCTGAAAGTTCATTAACCAGGATTACCAGGGGGCCGTCCCACTGTATGCGTTCATCCTTGTCTTCATAAACCTCTTTATCACGGGCCGAAGACCGCACCTGTACGATGGGGCCGTCTTCAATAAAAAGACCGGCTATATCCACGACTGTTTTCAGGGATCCCCCGCCGTTATCGCGAAGGTCCAGCACCAGCCCCTCAATTCCTTCCTGCTTGAGCCGTTCGATTTCCTTGGCGATATCCGTGGCGGCATTCCGCTGTTTGTAATCTTCGAAATCGACATAGAATTTGGGAAGGTGGATCAGGCCGAATTTTTCATTGTCTTTTTTGATCACAGAAGATTTCGCGAAGGACTCCTCCAGTTCCACTACATCCCGGGTCAGGGAAATCACTTCTATCGTTCCGTCGACCTTGCGAACCGTCAGGTCCACAATGGTTCCTTTAGGTCCCTTGATGAGTTTGATGGCGTCATCCAGGCGCATCCCCACAATGTTCACCGGCGGTTCCCCGTCCTGTCCAACCTTGAGGATTTCATCCCCAACCTCCAGGCGCTGATCCCTCCATACGGGACCTCCGGAGATAATCTCCACAATCTTTGCACCTTCAGACCTTTTCTGCAGGCGGGCGCCGATTCCTTCGAACCTGCCGGACATACTCACGTCAAAGCGCTCTTTGTCCTCCGGGGCGAAGTAGTAGGTATGCGGGTCAAATTCCTCCACAATGGTATTGAGGTATTGTACAAACCAATCCTTCCGCTCCAGGTCGTCGACGAAATCAAAATAATCATCCAGGGTATTGCGGGTATTCTCCCGGGCTTCCAGTTCAGCCTCCTCCGGACTCATTGGGGCTTCCCCGTCTGGTCCCGAAACGTTCATCTTGGCATCATAGGTAGCGATAGTAGCGTATTTCAATTGCTTGCGCCACCGTTCTGCCAGTTCCTCACGACTGCCGGCATATCCCTGGTTTTCATAATCGATGTCGATATATTCCTCCACGTCGTAGTCGAAGGGTTGTTCCAGAACCTCTTTGTAAATTTCCCGGGCTTCTTCCATGCGGTACATCAAACGGTCAAACACCAGGTTGAAGAAGGTGATTTCCGTATTCCGGATCTGGTCATCCAGCTGGAATTTGTACTGTTCGAATTCCCGGAGGTCCTCTTCAAGAAAATATCTCTTGGTGGGATCAATCGCTTCGATAAAATCCTCAAAAACACTAACCGAAAAATCGTCATCGATATCCTTGGGCTCATAGTGGCCGCGTTCCAGGACATAGGTAATCAAATCCAGCAGGAGTTTGTCTTTGTCATCCGTTTCAAACGAGCGATTTGTAAAGCTGCATGAAGCAACGGCAATCAACAGGATTAAAAACGCAAACACAAAATTCCTTTTCATGTAATTTCTTGTTTTTGCTTTTAGACCCAGGGGAATCGGGCCTGTTATATTCTGTAAATGAACTCCCTAAGATACAGAAAAAACCATGCCAGCCTTGAAGCTTCGAATTAATTTTTTGTTAATCCGGCCTGCCGGAAGTGCTATTTATGAAAAACGTATTTTTGCAGGATAAAGTATATGCCATGTCCAAACCCCTGATCCTGGTGACCAATGACGATGGGATTACCGCACCTGGACTGCATATGCTGATCCGGTTTATGAGGGAATTGGGGGAGGTGGTCGTGGTGGCTCCGGACAGTCCCCAATCGGGTATGGGGCACGCCATTACCCTCGACAGCACCCTTTATTCAAAAAAAGTGGCCATGGACGCGGAATACGGGGATACCGGGCCCGAAGCCTACAGTTGCAGCGGGACTCCCGCGGATTGTGTGAAGCTCGCCCTGCAGGAACTACTGCCCCGCAGGCCGGACCTCTGCGTTAGCGGGATCAACCACGGGTCCAATTCCTCGATCAATGTCATTTATTCCGGTACCATGAGCGCTGCCATTGAAGCCGGGATCGAAGGGATCCCCGCCATTGGGTTTTCCCTTTGCGATTACGCCTGGGAGGCAGATTTCAGGCCTTCGGAAAAGGCTGTAAAAACCATTGCGGGAGAAGCCCTGAAAAATGGCATTCCAAAGGGGGTTGTACTCAACGTAAATATCCCGCGCACGGAAGGGGATCCCGTCAGGGGAATCCGGGTTTGCCGGCAGGCCCGGGCAAACTGGAAGGAACGCTTTGACAAAAGGACCAGCCCAAGCGGCAGGGATTACTACTGGCTGACCGGAGAATTTGAACTGTTGGACAATGGCGAAGATACCGACGAGTGGGCCCTGAGTCATGGATATGTAAGCGTGGTCCCCACCCAGTTCGACCTTACGGCCCACCATGCGATTCAAAACCTCAATACCTGGAAGCTTCATGAAAGCAACTAAGAAGAAAAAATACAGGGAAATGGGCATCGGCTTTGCCGTAGGGATTATTGCCAACACCCTGGGCGTTTTATTTTATATCCTGCTCTTCTCCGATATGGGCATCGCGGAAACCTATCAGGCTGCGGTAACCCAGGGGCACGTCGGAAGCCTGCTGGCCCTCGGGGCCATCCTAAACCTGTTTGCTTTTTTCGGATTTCTCAGGATCAAGCGGGATGAACGTGCCCGGGGGGTCCTGATGGCCACCGTGCTTACAGCCCTGGTCATATTGTATTATAAAGTTGTCGGAGGGTGAAATACTATCTCATAGCCGGGGAAGCTTCCGGAGACCTGCACGGCTCCAACCTGATCCGTGCCATCCACCGACAGGACGGGGAGGCAATCGTCCGGTGTTGGGGAGGCGACCGGATGCAAGCTGCCGGGGCCACCCTTGTAAAACACTATCGGGAACTTTCCTTTATGGGCTTTCTGGAAGTCCTTGCCAACCTGCCGACCATTTTCCGGAATCTCTCCTTCTGCAAAAAGGACATTGAGGCATTCAATCCGGATGCCTTGATTTTTATAGACTTTTCAGGCTTCAACCTGCGCATCGCCAAATGGGCGCATGAAAAAGGATACCGGACGCACTACTTCATTTCCCCTCAGGTATGGGCATCCAGGGAAGGACGGGTTAAAAAAATCAAGCGGGATATCGACCACATGTACGTCATCCTGCCCTTTGAAAAAGGATTTTACGAGGAAAAACACGGCATGCCGGTCCATTTTGTTGGGCATCCCCTGATCGACGCCCTGAAAAACCGACCCGCCCCGGATCCCGGAAAATTCCGAAAAACACACGAATTGGACCCTGACAAACCGATCATCGCCCTGTTGCCGGGAAGCCGTGCCCAGGAAGTGCACAAAATGCTTCCCGTTATGCTGAGCTGTGTCTCCCGGTACCCCGGATATCAGTTTGTAGTGGCTGGCGCCCCGAGCCTGGAACCGGATTTCTATTCGTCCTACCTCAGGGACAACAGTGCCCGCCTGGTGATGGACCAAACCTATGCCCTGCTAGAGGTATCCCACGCCGCCCTGGTTACCAGCGGGACCGCCACCCTCGAAACTGCCCTGCTGGGCGTCCCACAGGTAGTATGCTATAAAGGCAACTGGATTTCGTATCAGATTGCAAAACGGTTGATCACCCTGGATTATATTTCCCTGGTGAACCTTATTATGGATCGGGAAGTGGTGACAGAACTGATCCAGTCAGCCCTTACTCCGGATAACCTCAGCAAGGCGCTGCAGGAGATCCTGGAAGGAACCGGAAGAGAGGAACAACTCAGGGCTTATGGCATCCTTCGAACAAAACTCGGGGGGGAAGGGGCCAGCAATAAAGCCGCCAAACTGATCGTTGATTTCACAGGGACCTCCTAGTTTTGTGGGAAGTGGTTTTGGATAACAGGTCAAATTTCCAGTATGTCCGATCCCGAAAAGCATAATTGTTACCAACCAAACATGAAAAAATATTGCCTGATTCTGACCCTTCTCCTCGCTATGGGTTGTGGTGCTGTGCGCAAAAAATCCACCCACGCTGATTCCCGCAGAGTTCATGTAGCGGCAGGTGAGGAAAACCCTGCCGGGAATTCAGCTCCCGAAAAAGAGGTTATGGAGCTCCCGCCGGCAGGAGAAAAGGACAAGGCCCAGGCCGTAATTGACACCGCTCTGGAATATACAGGGGTCCGCTATCAATTCGGGGGCACCACCCGGAAAGGAATGGATTGTTCCGGGTTACTCTATGTTTCCTTTCTAAAGAACGACATTCCACTACCCCGAACCTCCCATATGATCGCCCAGCAAGGAAAACGAATCCGGGTTTCCGAGCTTCAAAAGGGGGACCTCCTTTTTTTCAAGACCAGTCGCGGTGGAAAAAAGATCAACCACGCAGGGTTGGTGGTGGAGGTCAGGGAAGATGACGTCAGGTTCATCCACTCCACCACCTCGAGAGGGGTTATCGTTTCCTCACTCAGGGAGGGATACTGGAACTACTCCTTTGTCAAGGCGACCCGCGTATTCTGATATGCATTCCCATACCCCGGCCTCCTTGTTCCTGGCTGCTTCCCTCACTGCCGGAATCGCCACTGCCAGCCTGCTGAGACCCGACATCCTCCCATGCCTTTTATTGCTGGTTTCCGGTATTTGCCTGCTCGGGCTTTCTAAAAATTGGATCTCCCGCCACGTATTCTGGTCCCTTGCCGGACTCATCTCGTTTGCCCTGGGCATGTGGAGTATGGCGCGGACCCTTCCAGAGAACAGGCCCCTGCACTACGCACATCACAAAACCGGGCAGGCAGGACCCGCGCAGGTCCGCATTCTGGAAGAACTCCGGCACAATGCCTTCTCGTACCGCTACCTGGGCGAGGTGACCGGTTTGGAAGGGCGCCCGGCCGAAGGAATGGTCCTGCTTGAGATCCGGCGTGATTCTGCCGCAATCCCTCTTAAGGTTGGGCAGGAAGTGCTGAGTACCAATGCGCCGGCACCCCTTACCGGCCCCGGAAATCCGGGACAATTTGACTACAGGGCCTACTTGCATGATTTGGGAGTGTATGGACGTCTGACACTGAAAGATCCCACGGTGCTGCCCATTCCCGCGGGAAAAAGCGGTTTTATGTCCTCTGTCAGTAAAATCAGAACACACCTTCTCACTTCCCTGGAAAACGTCGGGCTCGACCCCGCGGGGCTGGGCATCGCAAAAGCACTTTTGCTCGGAGACCGGACCCGGGTGGCACCGGAACTGTATACATCCTACAGAAAAGCCGGAGCATTGCACCTCCTGGCCGTTTCCGGCCTCCACGTGGGAATCCTGGCCGCCTTGGTATATGGCCTGTTAGGTCCGTTGAGGAATTTCAGGTATGGTCGCCAGCTCAGGTTGCTTCTCGGGACGGCCCTGCTATGGGGGTATGCCCTGTTATGCGGTTACAGTCCGTCTGTGGTCCGCGCGGTGATCCTGTTCAGCTTTGTCTCATATGCCTTTTATCTGCAACGGCCCGGGGAGACGCTTCACTTCCTCGCAATGGCCTGGATATTTATGCTGGTCCTTATCAACCCAAACTGGCTGTTGCAGGTTGGATTCCAGTTGAGTTTTGCCGCCGTGGGCGCAATCGTCGTATTCACACCTGTCCTTTTAAGGCGATGGCCCTGGAAGGGAACTCCAGGAAACTACCTGGGCAGGTTGGTCTGCGTAAGCCTGGCTGCCCAGGCTGGCACACTGCCTCTAACGCTGTTTTACTTTCACCAGTTTCCAGGGGTATTCCTGCTGACCAACCTGGTCCTGCTCCCGTGGATTGGGATTTTACTGATCATGGGATTCGCATGCCTGTGCCTGCAGGTCCTCAGCCTCCTCCCTCCCCTACTGGCAATCTGTTACGGACAACTCCTGTCTCTGATGAATGGTTTTATTCAATGGGCAGGCAGCCTGGACGGATTTCACCTGCAGGGCATTCCCTGGGATGTTTCCCAGCTGGTCCTGAGCGCCGGGGCCCTGGTACTGCTGGGGGCTTATTTACGGTATAAAAACATTCGACTGCTCTGGGCGACAGCCATGTTCTTACTCGGGTTTCAACTCAGGACTTTTTCCACTCGCATGGACCACCTGAATACGAATACCTGGATCGTCCCCAATAAAGTAAGGGCAGGCGGGTTCTGGACGAGGCAGGGAAACCAGCTTCAGGTATTCTCCGGGGATCCCACTCGGATGCATTCCCTTATCCGGGATGCCGGAACTGTCTGGTATCTGGATTCCATCCAATACCATCCGCTTTTCGCAAAGTACGATTTGGGATCGCATACCCTGCGGGTTCTGGATTCTTCCGCAATGTATTCCCCTGCGGAATCTTCCCCGGACTTCCTCCTGCTGACCGGTTCCCCTAGAATCCATCTGGGACGGCTGCTTGAGGAATTGCAGCCCGGGCAGGTAATAGCGGATGGCAATAATTACAAAAGCCTTGTAAAACGCTGGGAAAAGAGCTGCGAAAAACGGGGAATCCCCTTCCACAACACCTCTGCAGACGGGGCTTTTATTCAGGAAATCCTCCCGTAAAATCCGTCAGGCACCCCTGCAAATTCAGATTGCTGTAATCTCAGGCAACGACTAGTCATCCATCTTCCGTTCTGCTTCTTCCACCCCGTGGGTGAGTCTTTTTAGCGGTTTCAGGAGTGCGATTACCAGCAACCCGAAGAGCACACAGAAAATAGTAATCCCCAAAAATATGGTGAGTTCGCCCAGTTCCGTGGCGGATTCCCCCAAAAGGCCGGCAACCTTGTTCCCGAGTCCGGTGGCTGCAAAATAAACCCCCATCATCAGGGCGCCGTAGCGTACAGGGGCAAGCTTGGTTATAAAGGAAAGGGCCACGGGGGAGGCACTGAGCTCTCCGATCGTATGAAAGAGGTAGGCGAGGGCAAGCCAGTATATTGCCGATTTCCCCAGTGATTCGTACTGCATGGAGGCAAATACCATAAAAACAAACCCGAGGCCCATAATGATCACCCCATTAGCCATTTTGAACAGGGAAGAGGCTTCCTTACCACGGTGTTTCCACCAGAGCCAGAAATTGGCCACCGGTACGGCAAACAGGATGATATAAAAAGGATTAAAGAACTGGAAGGCCGCCGCAGGGATCTCATATCCGAAAACGAAGCGGTCCGTACGGGTCTGGGCATAGAGGTTCATAAGTCCCCCGGCCTGTTCAAAGGCCCCCCAGAAAACAATCACAATGATGAAAGAGAGGAGCAGGACCAGGTAGCGATCCTTTTCTTCCCGGGAATCCAGGTCCCCATAGATGGTAATCATCATCCCGACCACCACAGAGAGAAAGATAAAGAACAGAATATAGGCAATGCGCTGTTCTCCTATGAAAAACCAGGCCACCAGAGACGAGGCAACCGCCAGGATAAGGGTCGTAACCAAGGGGGTTTTCTGGCTGAACTGCTGGGAGAAAATCTCCTTTATCGATACATTTCCCTCCTCCCGGGATGCCTTGACCGGCTTGTTCCCCACTTCTGCAAGGTAGCGTTGCCCGGTTATGTAAACCAGTTGTCCGAGCACCATCCCGATGGCTGCCAGTCCAAAACCGGCATGCCACCCCCAGATGTCTGCCACGTAGGCCACTATAAGACTGGCCAGGGCTGCCCCTACATTGATCCCGATGTAAAAGATAGAAAACCCTTTATCCCGTTTCTCATCGCCCTGACGGTAAAGCCCCCCGACCAGAGTGGAAATATTGGGCTTGAGCATTCCCACTCCCGAGACGATCAGTCCCAGCCCGGTATAGAAGGCCCACATTTCTTCCACGGATAGAATCCCATGACCTGCCACGAGGAGGAACCCTCCGATCATGACGGCGCGTTTCTGACCGATGATCTTATCTGCGATGATTCCACCGGGGATGGAGGCCACATATACCAGCATGGTATACCAGCCGTAAAGGGAAAGGGCTTCCGCATCCAGCCAGCCAAGGCCAGGGTTATCCCCTACCGTTTTGGCGGTGAGGTATAAGACCAGGATTCCGCGCATCCCGTAATAGGAAAAGCGTTCCCACATTTCGGTGAAAAACAAGATATAAAGACCTACCGGGTGTCCGAAGAGTTTTCTTTTGTAGGCAGGTTTGGTCAGAGATTCCATTCGTTTGGTTTTAGTTTAGTTTGGTTTCTTAGAGGTTTTCCAAAACAAAGCGGGTCATTTTAGAATACAGGTGCAGCCGTGTATTTCCACCGTCGATCCCGTGGTTCTTATCCGGGTAGATCGCCCAATCGAAGGGCTTGTTCGCCTGAACCAGGGCTTCGATCATTCGCATGGTGTTCTGCACGTGAACATTGTCGTCAGCAGAGCCATGGACCAGCAGGAACTTACCCTTGAGCTGATCTGCATACTGAAGGGGAGAGTTCTCGTCATACCCGTCCGGATTTTCCTGGGGGGTATGCATATACCGCTCTGTGTAAATGGTGTCGTAAAACCTCCAGCTGGTGACCGGGGCCACCGCAATGGCCATTTCAAATACGTCATTGCCCTTAAGGATACAGTTGGAAGACATAAAACCACCGTAACTCCACCCCCAGATTCCTGTGCGTCCCTCGTCGATATAAGGGAGCTCACTGAGCTTTCGGGCAGCTGCAATCTGGTCCTCCACCTCGTACTTGCCCAGTTCCAGTTGCGTCATCTTCTTGAAATCACGACCCTTCAGACCAGTACCCCGGCCATCGACGCAGGCGACGACATATCCTTTGGAAGCGAGCATCTGATGCCAGTAATCGTTGCTTCCGTGCCAGCGATTGGCAACCTGCTGGGAACCCGGTCCGCTGTACTGGAACATGAAGAGAGGATATTTTTTGCCGGGATCAAAATCGGCCGGTTTGATCATCCACATATTGAGGTCGTTCCCGTTGACCTCCAGTGTGGTGAATTCCTTGGGCGCCATTTCATACCCCTTAAGAATATCAAGCAGGGCACGGTTGTGTTTGAGTTCCCGGACCTGCTTTCCATCGGAAGCCTGGTGGAGGGTATAGACCGGAGGGGTCTCCACATTGCTGAAGGTGTTGATGAAATAACTGAAATCCGCACTGAAAGAAGCCCTGTTGGTTCCTGTTCCCGTGCTGAGGCGCTTCTTTTTCCGCCCCTTTTCAGAAACGCTGTAGACATCCCTGTTAATGGATCCCTGCTCGGAGGACTGGTAGAAAATCCGCCTGTTTTCCGGATCATAGCCATAATAGGAGGTTACCTCCCAGGGTCCGCTTGTAAGCTGGTACTGTTCGCCCCCGTCGGTATCGTGAAGGTAAATATGGTTGTGCCCGTCCTTTTCGCTGGTCCAGATGAAACGGTCATCCGGCAGAAAGGTAAGGTTGTCGGTTACATCCACATAGGCATCATCCCGTTCTTCGAGCAGGACGCTGACCTCCATGTTGGAAGCATCCACTTTGTGAAGGATCAGATGGTTTTGGTGCCGGTTCAGCGTCTGTACACTCAGGTGGTCCGGATGATGCATCCATTTGATTCGGGGGATGTAATACGCCTCCCCGAGTGGCACATCCCGGGTGGCCTCCGATTTAAGGTCATGGATGTGCAGGCTCACCCTGGCATTCGACTCCCCTGCCTTCGGATATTTGAACACATAAGGATACGGATAGAGGTCCTGCCCGTAAACATCCATGGAAAACTCAGGCACCTCCCGCTCATCAAACCTGAGAAAGGCCAGTTTGCTGCCGTCTGAATTCCAGGCAAAGGCTCGTACAAAGGCAAATTCCTCCTCATAAACCCAGTCGGTGACCCCATTGATGATGGCATTTGGCCGCCCATCTGAGGTAATCTGGGTAACGCTCCCGGTATTCAGGTCCGCGGCATAGAGGTTGTTGGCAATGACAAAAGCCACTTTGTCTCCAGAGGGGGATAAGGTGGGCTCCTGTATCTTCTCCCTGGAAAGCTGAACGAGGTCTCCCGAGGAGAGGTCGTATATATAGTAAATCCCAAGCCGGGAACGCCGGTATATGGGTTCGACCTCGGTAGCAAGCAACACTTTGGATTCGTCCTCGCTAAAGGTATAGGAAGTGAAGTAGGGAATCCCGCGAAGGGAGTCGGTGGCGACCAGCGTGGCGACTTTTTCCTGTGTACTGTATGTATACTTGTCGATACTGCTTGTCCGGGCCTCTTCATCCGCGTTCAGGATGGTGTAGTGTTGTCCGTCGTTCCAGGGTGATCTGCTTTTGCTGGGCCATAAGCACAGGAGCCGCCACAAGCCAAATCCATAAAAGCCAGTGTTGTTTCTTCATAAATTCGAAAAAAAGGGGTTCAAACGCTCAAGTTTATGAATATTTTGCCAATTAATACAACTTATGGGTTTTTATTCCAGTCTGCCCGGTCCCTGAAACCTTCTGATATATTACTGCCTGAATGCCTATCTTTGCAGGCATATTCACGCAGCATGGACCAGCCTATTGAAGGATTTTCCAGACTTTCCAAATCGGAAAAAATCCATTGGATTGCCACCCGATATACCTCGCATCCAGAGCAAACCGAGGCTTTGCTCAGGCAGTACTGGAACAGCGATACAAAACTCCAGCAGTTGCACGATGAGTTCATCGAGAATACCATCAGTAATTTCTACCTGCCCCTGGGGGTGGCCCCAAACTTTCTGATCAATGATAAGCTCTACGCCATCCCAATGGCGATTGAGGAGAGCTCCGTGGTGGCGGCGGCCAGCAAGTCTGCAAAATTCTGGCTGGAACGCGGTGGGTTCCGGGCGGAAACCCTGGGAACTGAAAAAATCGGACAGGTACATTTTCGCTATACAGGGGATCCCCGAAGGCTTAATCCATTTATAGAAAAGATCAAACCCGTTCTGAGGCGGGATACCGCCGTGATCACCCAAAACATGGAAAAACGGGGCGGTGGCATTAAAAGTATTGAGCTCAGGGATAAAACCGGGCAAATCCCAGGCTATTATCAACTTCACTGCACCTTTGAAACCCTGGATGCCATGGGGGCCAATTTCATCAATTCCTGCCTCGAGCAATTCGCGTCCACCATGCTGAGGGAAGCTGCGGACTATGAAGCGTTCAGGCAGATGGAGACCCCTGTGGAGGTGATGATGAGCATTCTTTCTAACTATGTGCCTGATTGTTTGGTCCGGGCCGAGGTGAGTTGTCCTGTGGCCTCCCTTGCAGACCCCTGCGGGATATCCGGGGAGGATTTTGCCCGAAAGCTCGTCCAGGCAGTTTCTATAGCCGATTGTGAACCTTTCCGCGCGGTAACCCACAACAAGGGGATCATGAACGGAATAGATGCCGTGGTAATTGCCACCGGAAATGATTTCCGGGCTGTGGAAGCCGGGATACACGCCCATGCCTCCCGCACGGGACGGTACCGAAGCCTTAGCCAGGCGGGTGTGGAAGACGGGCAATTCCGTTTCTGGATGGAAATCCCGCTGGCGTTGGGCACCGTTGGGGGGCTTACGGGCCTTCACCCCCTTGTCAAACTCGCTTTGGAACTTCTCCAAAAACCAAGTGCCCCGGAACTCATGCAGATCGTTGCCGTGGCCGGCCTGGCCCAAAATTTTGCCGCACTGCGCTCCCTGGTGACCGTGGGCATCCAGCAGGGGCATATGAAAATGCACCTTTTGAATATCCTTAACCAGCTCGGGGCTACCGATGCAGAGAAACGGATGCTGATCGAACACTTCAAAAATGACACGGTCAGTCACAGTGCGGTGGTAAGTACCCTGGAAGCGCTGCGAGCCGAAACAACATGAAAACATTCTACAGCCATGGGAAACTCCTGCTCTCCGGGGAATATCTGGTCCTGGATGGCGCCCTGGCCCTGGGGGCACCTACACGCCTGGGTCAATGGCTCCGCGTCAGGGACTCTATAATTCCCGGTGTTACCTGGAAAAGCCTCAACCCGGATGGAAGCCCCTGGTTTGAAACCCATTTCCCGGAAGGCACCTTTGACAGTGTGCATGTAACAGGTGATTTCCCTTCCACCACGCAGGAGCGACTCAGATTCTTCCTGGGCAAATGCTGCGAAATGAATCCCGGCTTTTCCAGTACCCTGCGGCAGACAGCAGTGGAAACTTCGCTGGAATTTCCCAGAAAATGGGGCCTGGGTTCTTCTTCGACCCTGGTAGCCAACCTGGCGGCCTGGGCAGGTATTGACCCCTATACACTCCTGAGGGAGACCATGGGTGGAAGCGGATACGACATCGCTGCCGCAGGCAGTGAATCCCCCTTTTATTACCAGCTGCAGGAAGGACTCCCGAAGGTTGCCAATGCCCCTTTCAATCCGCCTTTTGCCGGAGAACTCTTTTTTGTTTACCTGAATGAAAAACAGGACAGCCGTGAGGGAATTTCGCGCTACCGCAACCGACATTTTGACAAGGCACGGGCTGTGAAGCAAGCCTCGGAATTAAGCAGGCAGATGACCGGCGCCAGGGAGATCGGGGCCTTCAGGGAAGCCATGGATCGTCACGAAGACCTCATCGGCGGGATTCTCGGTCTGGATCCGGTCCGGAAAAGGCGTTTTTCAGACTACCCGGGCAGTATCAAAAGCCTGGGGGCCTGGGGAGGTGATTTTATCCTGGTCACAGGAACCCCCTCAGACCATGATTATTTCAGGAATAAAGGCTTTAAGGTGATAAAGCCGTTTAAGGAATTAATCCTGACATAAAAAAACCCGCAAAATTGCGGGTTTTCACGATTTTGAATCAAAGCAGGCATTAATAGAACATGGCCCGGTTGTCCACGATCTCTGCTTTTTCCTTCAGTGCATTATATACTTGCGTATTTACCCGTACTCCCAGGCTGTTTTCAAGATCATTCGCATAGGGTGTGTAATTTTCCATGGCCGGGGCTTCTTGCTTATTGGTAACCTCCAGTTTGAAAACACCCGTTTCACCTTCCAGGAGACCCGAAGTCTCTCCAGGGTCCATGGTCACTGCAGTCCCCACAACCAGAGGCTCCCGGCCAGCCCCGGCAATAGTAGGCGATTTGGCATTAAGGGCACTTGCACTGGAGACGGCCACCCCGTTCGAACTGGCAATATCTTCCAGGCTTTTACCCTGATTCGCGGCGATGATCTGAGCGGCCTTTTTATCTTTTCGGAGCCTCGGCAGTACCTGTACCGAAGCATCCTCCACGCTCTGCAGCCCTTCTGCGTGAGTCGCGGTTAACTGCACAATCGCATATCCGTTGTTAAGATCAAAGCGACGCACGTCTCCACCGCGGGTTTCCTCGTTAAAGGCCCATTGTACGACCCTTCGCTGAGCTCCAAGGCCAGGCAGGTTTTCATCCATGGCCTTCAGTTGGTTTACAGGGCGTACCTGATACTGCTTTTCCGCGGCGATGGCAGCGTAGCCTTCCTTATCTTCGGTAACCGCCATCTCAAAAGTAGTGGCCTCCGTAAAGAGCGTGTTGATGGTTTCATCTGATGGCTCGATGGCTCTTGATAATGTGGCCAGGCGAACAACGTCCTGCTTGTCGTCGATTTTGACGATATGATATCCGAACTCCGTTTCCACCAGGCCGATGGTGCCAACTGGGTTGTCAAAGGCAAAATCATTGAATTTCTGTGTCATGATACCTTCCTGGAAATATCCGAGATCACCTCCCCTTGGAGCAGACGGTCCATCCGAGTTTTCCCTCGCTAACTGAGCGAACTCCGTGCCTTCTTTCTGTGCTTCCCTCAGGAGTTCCCTTGCGCGCTCCTCCGCTTCTTCCTTGGTACGTGTAATCTGGGGGTTCGCCCTTTCAGCACCCTTATAGGTAATTAAAATATGGCTGGCCTTCACGGACCCGTTTGCTTTTCTATCCATCATCCTGGAAATCCTGAAAAACCCATTGTCCCTGTAGGGACCGAAGAGCTCTCCAACCTGCAGGTTCATCAGAGAATCGGCGAACTGGGCAGGGAGTTCATTTTTTGCTCTGTAAACGGTATCGTATTTGGTATCGGAATACCGGTCCAGAAACGCGGCCATATCCTGTGTCGTCCGGAACCCCGGGATAACTACTGTGGAATCCATCTCCTCCATGTATTCCATGCGGTCACCGACCAGTTCCCGCATATCCTCACGGATGGCTTCCTCATCCGCCTCAGAGGCTTTTTCTTCAAAAAAGATATAGCGGATATCCCTCGCGGCCTCCTGCCTGAAGTCATCCTTATGTTCTTTGATATAGGCCGCTATTTCCTCTTTTGAAACACTGACGGTGCTGTCCGGGACACTGTTATACGGCACCCGCACATACCGGATATCCACCTTGTCATTCGCCAGGTGATACTCCAGTTCGCCCTCCTGCAGGGTTGCCCCAATCCCGGCGCGGATCAGGTCAAAGTAACGCTGTTCCTTGGCGGATTGTATGAGGGCGTTCTCGTTCTGCAACCAAAGCTCGTACTGCTGTGGGGCATTTACCCTTAAATCCGCAATAAAATTCAGGAAAGCGGTTTCATCGAAAAAGCCATTTTCATCCTGAAACTGCGGATTTTGCGTAAAGCTCGGGTTGTTGCGGATCAGCTCCAGCACCTGGTCGCTTTCGATATCGAGGCCCAGCTCCTCAAATTGTTGGTTGAGGATAGCCGTGCGAACTTCACGGTCCCAGACTGCATTTACCAGCTGGGTGGAAGTAGCCTGGCTTTGGTTGGAGGCGACTTCCATACTGCTTCGGAAATCCTCAATGGGAATAGGCTCCCCGTTGATTTCTCCGACGGTACTACCTGCTTTGGGACCTCCCATTCCGCCACGGGTAAGGACATCGGATATTACAAAAGCGAAAAGCGCAAGGCCGATAATGAGGATCAGTACCGTTGTGCGCTTTCTAATATTTTCTAAGATTGCCATGTTACGGGTCTTTAAATCAGTGGGCGAAATTACCATTTTCTCCCCAATAATAAAAGGAAAATACAGGGGTTGTCCGGCGGAGGAAACGGACTAATCGGATTCGAGGATTTCCAGGGTAACCAGGTCAATTTTGGTGCTGGATACTTCCAGGATCCGGAACAGGAACCGGCCAATCCTGATTTCAGTATCCTTACTGGGAATGTCCCCGGTTTGGTTGACAATCATCCCTCCCAGGGTTCCGTATTCATCGCTTTCCGGGAGTTCGAGCCGGTACTGTTCGTTCAGGTAATCCACCTCGAGGCGGGCGGAAAATTTATAGGTGGTCTCCGTAAGCTGCTCCTCGAACAAATCTGTGGTATCGTGTTCGTCCTCGATTTCCCCGAACAATTCCTCTATAATGTCTTCTACGGTCAGGATCCCTGAGGTACCCCCGTATTCATCCAGGACCACCGCTATGCTTTTTCGCTTTTTTGTCAGCGCGTTGAGGATGTTGTGGATAAGCATGGTTTCGGGCACGAATTCCACTGGCAACAGGATGCTTTTAAGGGTTTTGGGCTTTTTGAACAATTCGTAGGAGTGCACGTAGCCGATGATGTTGTCAACAGTATCCTTGTAGATCAGGATCTTGGAATATCCGGTTTCGGTAAAGAGCTTGGTGAGATTTTTGGGGGTTTCATGCAATTCCACCGCGGTGATTTCGGTTCGGGGCACCATGACTTCCCGGGCCTTCACATCAGAGAATTCCAGGGCATTCTGAAATATCTGTATCTCGGAATCCATTTCATCCCGCTCCTCCACGGTTTCCATTTGTTCGGTGATATAATCCCCCAGTTCGAGTTTTGAGAAAGCGAGTTGTACCTCGTCTCCTTCGGTCTTGAAAAACACCCTCAGGATGAAATCGGAAATCTTCATCACAAACTCGGAAAGGGGCCAAAACAACAGGTAGAAAAGGTAGGCCGGAATGGCCAGTGCCTTCAAAAGCGTGTTGGAGTAAATCTGAAAAAGTACTTTCGGCAGGAATTCCGCTGTAAGCAGGATGATCAGGGTAGAGATCAGGGTTTGGGTCAAAAGTGTGAAGTCCGTCAGAAGCACCTGTACGAACAGGTTTTGAGAGGGCAACATTTGCTGGAACCATTGCATCAGCAACTCTCCCATGTACAACCCGTAAACCACCAGGGCAATGTTATTCCCGATAAGCATGGTGGCAATAAACTTGGAGGGGCTCTCCGTAATCTTTCCCAAAACCTTTGCCAGTACTCCCTCCTGTTTCTTTTCGATCTCAATATGAATCCGGTTGGCCGAGACAAAAGCGATCTCCATGCCAGAAAAGAAGGCGGACAGTACGAGCGAAATTACGATGATGGCCATAGCTGCACGATGCGCTTAAGGATTGTCTTCATCGCGTCTTTTCTCAAACCGCCTGCGGTAGTTTCTGCGAAAGAAAAACATGGCAATGGAAACCACGGCAAAGAACACGAAGATATAGGCCTGGTCCCGGTCTGCATTCCAGAGCTGTCCGATCTTGTAGAGAGAAATCAGCGCCACAGCCAGATAGAGGTATTCAGTATATCTTAGAAATTTGATCATGATTCTTCTTTAACGAGCATTTCGCCCCCTGTTTTATGAGCATTAAAATAGGTAAAATCCCGGTTAAAATCCATGCCCTGACCGTTGAGAACCGTTCCTTCTTCCGGGTTGCTGAAGGTAAACCGGTCCTGGGTAAAGATCCAATCGGTGGACCGGTCCCAGTAGAGTTGGGTCGTTTCCAGCTTTTTCCCGTCATGCGTTTCGAGCACCACGTTTCCCTGCAGGTCGATGACGTTTGTACGCGCATAGATAATCGCATAATCCGCCCGGATGGTACTCTTTTGTCCGTCTTCATCAAAATATTCCACCAACAGCCCCCGGGGGAAAGTCCGGTAGGGGAATTGCAGGTTTTCATAATCCTCGCTGCGAGGACTGGTCAGCACGGCTATGATCCTGGAACCACTGCTGCCTTCCGATTGCAGTTCTTCCTCTGTCCGTTATGCGATATTTTTCAGGAAACATGTCTACAGGTTCGGAACCCGCACACTTCCGCCGATCCAGCAGCTCAGGGACAGGGTTTTTCCTGCCATTCCTGAATTAAAGATATCGGTTTTGGAAGGTGCCTTGGCACTATAACTGGCAGCTGCCTGGTTTGCCGTTCCACTCAAAAAGGGATCTACTCGGGCCGCCTTTCGAGCCATATCTGCAGCGAGCCAGTAAACGGAACGCTTTTCAAAGGGGGTAGAACCACACTGGTTCGCACTGGAAGCATAAAGATTAGCGATCAGGAGATACGCTTTCCCGTTGGAAGCATTTGCCTGAATGGCCTTGTTGGCATAACTGCGGGCCTGTGACTTGCTGAATTTCCGGGCGATAGTAGCCGACTTGTAAAGGATATCGGATTTTTTCCGGGCGTCTGTTTCCAGTTCGGCCGCCTTGTCAAAATCTGCAATAGCCCCTTTGTTGTCGCCATCCTTGGCTTTAAGGGTTCCTCCGTACAGGTACGCACTCGCAGAGGGCTCCAGCGCCAGCTGGGCTTCAAAAAGCTTGCGGAAAAGCGGATCGTCTGTACAGCCTTTGTTAAACATCCGGCCAACGGCACGCTTCACCCAGGTGATATCTCCTTTTTTCTCTTCAAAACTCTTCTGGTAAAGCGGTATCAGGTTTTCACAATCCGCCAGGGCACCCAGCTTGGAGTCGATACTTCCGGAAATCTTTCCGTAGTTCTCAGAATAACTGTTGTAGGCCCTCAGACGTCTTTTTTCCTTAGAGGTAAGGGTTCCGGCCTCTTCCTTGGGCAGGAGTTTATTGATTTGCTGAAGGTATTTTTCGTTTTCCTCCTCAATTTTTTCGGTTACTTCATCGTACACATCGAAGACCTCCTGCAGCTCCTTCTTGCCGGCTTTGTGCAAATCCACCAGGGAGGAGAAATAAAGGTAAAGCGCCTTGGGGTTGTCAAAGTTAGTCCGGTCTGACTCAAAAGCTGAGGACAACATATTGTAAAGCTCCTCATCGCTCGCCATCTTGTTATCGTAAAGCAGGGATGCCTTGTCGCTGGCTACCTCAGCTTTGCTGTAGTTTTTGGGAAAGTACTCGCCGCTCTTGTCGTAAAGGGTGAGCAACTCCTTAATATAGGCATCTTTTTCAGCCCCGCTTGAGTTGTCGATCTTGTGCTGCAGAATCTTTTCACCATAGGAATAATTAGCCTTGTTGATCCCCGGACAGGCTTCGTACACCATTTTCCAGGGCGTATAGGCCGCCTCGTAATTCTTTACCTTGGCGTGTTCCGCATAAATGGAAAGATTAGTCATGCATTCCGGATTCTGGGCCTGGTTGTAACCAACCCCCGTTGCTCCCAGAACCATCACCATCATCAGGAAAACTCTCTTTTTCATCTTGTCATTTATTAAGGGTGAGTAAAATACTAATTTTTTATCAATTTATCTGCCGTTTCAAAAACCATCTGGCATTGAACGCCAGCCCGATACTGAACTTGAAATAACTCTCCCGTACCAGGTCATTCATCTGGGTACCCCTTCTCCCCAGTTCAAACCCAAGGTTCAGGTTGGAGAAATCGGACCCTACCGGTATACCCAATCCAAAGGTTATGCCAAAATTTTCGATGGGCTTGTTATTTACGACCAAACCCGTATTATCCAGACGAACTCCGGCCCGGTAGGTAATGCGATCAAAAAAGGAATCAATAGAGGCGTAATCGGGTACGAAATACCCCCCAAAGGCATAACTGCTGGCATCTTCGTACTCCGTGTTTTCTTCCTTTAAAAAGACATTTTTAAAATCACTGTATTTCTGAAAGCTGTATTCTCCCCCGATAAACCAGTGTTTGTCTTTCCCGAAACCGAGTCCGATACTGGTGGTGGTTGGAATCTTAATTTCTGTGTTCCTAAGATTACGCTCCTCCAGGTCCACATCGGCAATTTCTATAGGCCTCAGGTTAGCTGCCACCACCGACCCAACTTGTTGTTCGTTTACCGAAACCAGGTTGGCCTGGGTATTTACCCGCACGGAGGTAAAAAGGTCGTACTTCCCGAATTTCGGGGTGTAAGTCATTCCGTAGTTGAAATCAAACCCATCCACATTAGACCTTCGCTGGTCCACCGTCCCGAAAATCACATCTTCGGTAACCTGCAACCTGCTTTTTTCCAGGTTTCCGAAATAATAGTTAACGGTAGCTCCCACATGAAGGTCCTTCATCAATCGGAAACCGGCGGAGAAATACACCTGATTAAGCCCGCCATCACCCGTGTAGGTGGTTGTAACCAGGGCCCCTTCCGAATCGGTGGTTTCATTCAGTAGGCTGTATCCCATGGCACTGTACGGTTTCAATCCAAAACCGACACCCGCCCTCTGAAACCGGACCGGCAATGCCACCGACAGGTATTCCATGGTGGAGACAGAACTGTTCTGTTCCGCCGTATTGGTCTCCAGGCGGAGTTCCCCGTGGGAAACGGCTGCAGAAAAAGAGGTAAGTGCTAATTTCCCCAAAGAAGCGGGGTTATTAAGGTGAATATGGATACTGTCCGTATACATGCCCAGGCCACCCATCGACTGGTTGTCAATGGTCCTGACCGTCCTGAGCTCGCCAACGCCGAAAAGAGAATATGGGGATACGGAACCGTTCTGGGCAGAAACCGCATAAGTCGCAAAACATAAGAATGCGAGAACGAATTTTTTTACCATCTAGCTTTTGTTGTATTCCAGCAGCTGGTTTAAGCCCTCCAGGAGAAAATTAGAATGGGCAAATATGGTATTTTTTAGCCGTTTAGACAAAAATTGGGCGTCCCCCCCTGTTAAAATAACTGTTAAATCACGGAAGCGGGATTTATATTGATTGATGACCCCGTCGATTTCCAGACAAATCCCGTTGACAACGCCGCTGTGCATGCTGCTTTCCGTGGCGTTTCCGATGAAATCAAGGACATTCTCAGGGGTCAAAAGGGGCAGCCGTCCCGTGAATTCATGCAGGGCATTGTACCGCATGTAGAGCCCCGGGGAAATCGCCCCGCCCAGATATTCCCCACGGTCATTGACCATCTCATAGGTAATGCAGGTACCTGCATCGATCACCAGAGTGTTGCCCTTCGGGTTTTGGTAAAAGGCCGCCGTGGCAAGGGCAATTCGGTCAGGCCCCAGGGTCTGCGGAGTCGCATAGGAGTTTTTAAAGGGTACTTTGCAGGCGGGAGATAAAACGTAGACCTTGCAGAAGACCGATACCACATCGGCCGCCCACCCTTCCAGATTGCTTACCGAAGAGATGATGGCGTTGCTGATATTGGGATAGGTATCAAAAAGGGATTTTACATGGTCCGAAAAACCTGCCTCCGGGCTGGTTTCCACATGCAAAAGCCTGTTGCGCCGGAAGACGGCGTATTTGATATGGGTGTTTCCTGCATCAATGACCAGATTCATATTACAAAGATTGCAAATTGGAGAAAAACCCCCTCCTTTTTTTACGATTTTGTTGATTGTTCCTAAAAATGAAATTATATTTGCCCCCGCCTTTCAATCAAAGGCCGTCCCGCCACCCGGGACATCGCTTGACATCCTGGTACCTTAGCTCAGTTGGTAGAGCAACGGACTGAAAATCCGTGTGTCCCTGGTTCGATTCCTGGAGGTACCACCTTAAACCCCTGTAGTCCTAATGATTACGGGGGTTTTGCTTTTTAGCTGACAATATGGTTGACAA